>NZ_JBJIAO010000022.1:0-90475 GCF_045310825.1 Mycobacterium sp. SMC-21
AAGGACCCTAACACCGGCTACGCTGCCAGTAGCCGCGTAACCACAAATCCCGTGTCCACTACATGGGGGCAAGGCCCTTAGGGTCACGCTATGAGCCTTGATGATCGAATCGTCGCCGAACTGCGTAAGCACGAGCCAAGTGCGGCTATCTCAGGCGCACAGTTGGCCGCAGCCCTTTCGGAGGGCTGGCAAGCCGTCTACGACTCAAGTAGGCGTCTTGAAGCAGCTAGTCGGAAACCGGGAAGCGACCACATCATCATCATCTCCAACCAGCGCGAAGACAGTTCAATCGAACCGCCAAACGAGTTCTACGTCCATCTGTCTAGCGTCGTCGAACCCTGACACGCCAGGCCGGTTGTAGTCATCGGTACGGGTAACTGGGCGAACGGGCCCGCCCGGCGTCCGCCAGGATTCGTGCGGCTGCTGTCGGTAGAAATCAGCGACGGCCGCTACCCGAGTTATACCCCGGTGACGCCACGTCCGACTCGGAGAGCTCGAACGGCGGCGGCGCCATAACTTCAGGGGTGAACAGATTGCCCCCTGTCGGGGTGCCCTCGGCCGGCGGTGCACTCTCCGCGGGTGGGGTGCTGATGATCTCGCTGGTGCCGACGGGGGTGTCGGAAACATCCTCAGATGCATCGCCCACGGGACCGCGCGGCACCCAGACCAGCAGGTCCTGCATACCGTCGTTGTAGACGACGCTGTTGGGCACGTCGCCGACGACGTCGAAGTAGAGCTTGCCGGTCGACGTCCCGCCGGGCGGTGCCGACGGCAGACCGCCACCGATCACGCGGTAGTTCGCCCCGCTCTCGGCCCGGGCGTTGAAGAACGCGGTGATCGGGTTGGCCCAGCCGCCGACCCCTTCGACAGTCACGGTCGCCGAGTAGAGCTGGCCGTTGTGCGGCACGGGGTCCGAACTCGGCTTCAGGCCCTTGACCGTGTAGCCGATCTCGTTCAGCGTCTCCTGCTGTCCGAACGGCTTGATGTTGTTGGCCGCCGAAGCAGAGCCCGCCGTCATGCCGGCCATACCGAACACGATCGCGGCGATCCCCACGGGCGCCACAAGTTTGATCTTCACCGTTACTCCCGTCCCACACCGAGGCAGTGTCCAACGCGGAGGTTACCCGCCGAACCGCTGGTCAAACGCAACTTCGCGCAGATCATTCGGACGTTCAGTGCCCGGCTGCCGGGACACCGGCATCCGCTGCATGCCCGAGCGGGATAGGAACAAGCCGAATCTCGAGATCGGAAGGATGTCATGGGCAAGCAATTCGGGTGGGGACGCTTCTTGGCGGTGGCGCTGCCGGTATCGATTCTGACGTTCATCCTCGACGTCGTATTCCACAAGACTGCGGGACCGGCACTCTTCGGCAACAGCTACCCGGCGGCCGACTACCCGCAGCGCCCGCTCGCCGAAATCATGGACCTGTTCCCGTTTCTCGGGTTCACGTACGTCCTGCAGCTGACGATGCTGTGCTTCCTGTTCCTGCGGCTGTACCCCGGCCGCGGGCTGGGCAAGGCCGCCTGGTGGGGCATCTGGGGCGGCCTGTTCGTCGTCATCCCCAACATGCAGTTCTTCGTCGCCGTCGCCCACACCACATGGACGATGCTCGTCATCCAGATGATCGAAGCCATCGCACTGTGTGTCCTGGCGGCATGCCTATTCGAAATCGCCTACCGCCCAAAGGACTACAACCAGGACAGCGCGGCCACCACGAGCGCCTCGGTGCCGGTGTCGAGCGTCGGCTGAATCACCGGGCCGAACGTCGGCGAGTGGTTCACCGGGATGTCCTGACTGATCCGGCCGGCTTCGGCAGCACGGCTGAATTCGGCGGCATCGATGCCGCCGAACATCCAATAGGTGTACGGCACGCCGAGCGCCCGCGGGATGTCGCTGAAATCCTCACTCGCGGAGGCCTGCGGGATGGCCAGCACACGGTCGCCGAATTGCTCGACGAACGCCTCATGAACCCGGGCGGTGGCGGCCTCGTCATTGTCGGTGACCGGAAACTGGTCGTAGAACTCGAATTCCGGCTCCTTCGGGGAATCCGACGCCTGGCACTCGGCGATGACGATACGCTTGACGGCCGCGATGACGGCGGTGCGCACCGCCTCGTCGTAGGTGCGCAGATTCAGTTCCAGCACGGCGTGGTCACCGATGATGTTGCTCTTGGTGCCCGAATTGATGCTGCCGACGGTGAGCACGACGGTCTCGATCGGCGCGACCTCGCGCGACACGATGGTCTGGAGCCGGACGACGATCATCGCGGCCAGCACAACGGGATCGATGGTGGCGTTGGGCATGGACCCGTGGCCGCCGCGGCCGTAGACCGTCACGCGGATGCTGTCGGCCGCGGCCATCACCGGCCCGCTGCGGGTGCCGACGTATCCGGCCGGAGCCGGAGCGACGTGCTGACCCAGCGCCACGTCGACCGTGCCGACGACGTCGGCCAGCCCGTCGGCGACCATGCCGGCGGCACCGCCGCCGACCTCTTCGGCCGGCTGGAACAACGCAATCGCGGTGCCCTGCCAGTGATCTCGCCCGTCGGCCAGCAGCGCGGCCGCGCCGAGCAGACAGGTGACGTGGGTGTCGTGGCCGCACGCGTGCATGACGGGCACGTCCTTGCCGGCGGCGTCGGTGCCGCGCACCGTGCTGGCGTAGGGCAGCCCGGTGGCCTCGGCGACGGGCAGCGCGTCCATGTCGGCGCGCATGAGGACCGACGCACCGTCACCGTTGCGCAGAATGCCCACCACGCCGGTGCCGCCGATTCCGCCTGTCACTTCATAGCCGATCTCGGTCAGCTTGTCCGACACCAGCTTTGCGGTGCGATGTTCCTGGTGTGACAACTCCGGGTGCTCGTGCAGGTCCCGGTACAGGTCCTCCTGCCACACCCGCACCTCGGGCAAGCCGGCCAGCACGTCCGTCGCACGACTCATAGCGCTGCCTCTCCGGTGAAGTCCTTGACCACGTCGGCCACCCGGCGCAGCTGGTCGATGTCCGAACTGGTGGGGATGAGATGCACCTCGTCGGTGCCGATGTCATCGAATTTCTGTAGCACGTCGAGCAATTCGTCTTCCGTGCCGGCCCAGCCCGTGGTGGGCGCCATCGCGTCGACGTACTCCTCGGGAATCCAGTTCATGTACCGGCGCAGGTGCCGGTGCACCTGGTTGCGCGCTTCGTCCTTCTCCCCGAGGGCGAACCAGAACGACGTGGCCAAGTGCGGCTTGGGTTTTCCCGCCTCGGCCCACGCCTCCCGGGCGACGTCGAACAGTTCGCTCTCACGCTCCACGTTGAGGTCCAGCGTGGTGCCGGCCATGCCGTCCGCCCAATTGGCGGCGCTGCGTATGGTTTTCGGGCCGATGGTGCCGACCAGCAATCGGGGGCCACCCGGTTGGACGGCCTCGGGGCCGACGGGCAGCACGGATTCGGTGAGCTTCTCCCCCGCCCAGACGCGCTTCATCAGCGCGACCCGCTCGGCCATGCCGCGCATGGTCTGGGTCTTCGGGTCGGCACCGACGGCGTTGTAGTCCTCGTGCCGTCCCCCGACGCCGAGGCCGACCGTCAGCCGTCCACCGCTGAGCATGTCGCCCGTGGCAAGCGCTTTCGCCAGCATCACCGGATCATGTAGTTGCGGGACGATCACCGTGGTGACGAGCCGCACGCGGTCGGTCCAGGCCGCCAGGGCGCCGAGCAGCGTCAGGGAATCGGGATTGTCGAACGCGATGCGCTCACCCCAGCACAGGGACGAGAAGGGCCCGCCGTCGATCACTCTTGCCCAGGCCGTCAGCGTTGCCGCATCGAGGTTGGGCTCCATCACTGGCATCGTCATCCCGATCTGCACACAGCCGATTCTGGCATGCGCGTCCAGCGCGAGGGTTCGGGTCGGCCGGCCGGACTCCGTCCATGAGCGGACCGGCAAGGCCCGGTACAGGGCGAACCGGTGGGGTTTACCCCCAGAGATGTCGCGGGAAAACGCCGTGTCCCGGGGCTTCGCCGGTGCCTAAGTTGGAGGCATGGTCGCAACAGCTACAGACCCCGCGTCGGCCGAGCCGACACATCCGACAACGACGCCGCCGGTGCCGCGCACATCAGACCTCGGTGTCGTCCCGACGTCGTCGATGATCGTCGGCGCGTTCGCAGGCATGATCTGGTTCTGGATACCGCTGTCCCTGCTCATCCTCGCCGTCACCTCGATCCCCTCGGTGATCGGGACGGTGTTCGGCGGAGTGGTGTTCGTCTACGCCGTCCGCGCCACCGACCGGGTCGAGCGGGTGCGCAGCGAGGCGGTGTTCGGCTTCGGCATCGCCGTCCCCTACCGAAAGCTGACGCCCTACAGCGGTTTTCAAGGATGGGCCCACCAATTGTGGCTGGACGTGAGCAGCGGCCGGTTCTGGAAGGTGTTGGCGCACAGCTACCTGCGCATGGTCTTCGACATCTTCGCGGTCGGGCTGGCCTTCTCCTTGCTGGCTTTCGCGCTGCTCGGTCCTGCCGCGGCGACCGCGATCCACAACAGCGATCCCGCTGCCGGACTGAGCTTCATCTCCCCGCCGCTGTCCTGGCTGCTGGCCATCATCGCGCTGGCCGCCGCCGCAGGCATCCTGGTGTTCGGTCCCCGGGTGGACGCCGCCGTCGACCGGTGGCTCCTGCCGGCATCGCCGACGGCGGCGCTGCAGCATGAGGTCAGCGCCCTGCACCAGGCCCGTCGCGGCGCGGTGTCGTCGGCGTCCACCGAACGGCACCGCATCGAACGCGACCTGCACGACAGTGTGCAGCCCCGGCTGGTGTCGTTGGCCATGACGATCGGGCTGGCCCAGACCAAGCTCGACTCGGACCTGCCCGAGGCCCGCAAGCTGATCGCCGAGGCACACGACGACGCCAAGGCCGCGCTCCTCGAACTGCGAAATGTGGTGCGCGGCATCGCGCCGACGATCCTGGCCGACCGCGGCCTGGACGCCGCACTGTCGGCGGTGGTGCAGCGCACCGAAACCGCCGGCGTGCCGGTGACGCTGGAACTGCAACTGCCGAAACGTTTTTCCGACGAGGTGGAGTCGTGCGCGTACTTCGTCGTCGCCGAGTCGTTGACCAACATCGCCAAGCACGCCCAGGCCACCCACGCCGTGGTCACGGTGCGCTACCACGAGCCCACCGACCAGCTCCACATCTCGGTGTTCGACGACGGTATCGGCGGGGCCCAGACGACCGGCGACGACACGACGGGCCTGCGCGGACTCGGTGAGCGGGTGCGCGCGGCGCGGGGCACCTTCGCCGTCTCGAGCCCCGAAACCGGAACGACGACCGTGACGGCGGTACTGCCATGCGCATTGTGATCGCCGAGGATTCGGCCCTGCTGCGCGCGGGTATCGAGCGCATCCTGATCGACGCCGGCCACGACGTGCTCGCTGGGGTGCCCGATGCCACCGAGCTGCTGCGGGCCGTCAACGAGCACAACCCCGACCTCGTCATCGTCGATGTCCGGATGCCGCCGACCTTCACCGACGAAGGCATCCGCGCCGCCGCGCTGCTGCGCAGCCAGAATCCCGAGTCACCGGTGCTGGTGCTGTCGCACTATGTCGAGGAACGGTACGCGGCTGACCTGATCGCCTCGGATACCAGGGGTTTCGGCTACCTGCTCAAGGACCGCGTCGCCGACGTCCCGGCATTCCTGGACGCCGTCACCACGGTGGGGACGGGTGGCACCGTCCTGGACCCGGAGGTGGTGTCCCAAATCCTGGTGCGCACCCACCGCCGCTCCACCCTGGCCGTGCTCACCCCGCGCGAGCAGGAAGTCATGCAGCTGATGGCAGAAGGCAAGACCAACTCGGCCATCGCAGGGCTGCTGCACATCTCGATCGGCTCCGCCGAGAAACACATCGCATCGATCTTCACCAAGCTGGACCTGACGCCCGACGACAGCGAGAACCGGCGGGTCCTCGCCGTCTTGCGCTATCTCGAATCCTGAAGAGAGAAAAGGACTTTCCCATGACTTCGAATCTGGATACCGCACCGCCGGCCGACACCGCCACGCCGCCCGCGCTGACCCCGGGCGGCCGGTCGGCGATGCGCTCGCTGCTGGTGGTGACCGCCCTCGTCGTGACGCTGTCGGCGGCCGCCGGGATCGGCGGATTGGCCTGGGGCATCAGCTCGGTGCGCGTCGCGGCCGAAACCGAGACCCTGCCGGCCGATTTCAGCTCCCTGACGATCGACACCGGCGATCTGCCGACTGCCATCAGGATCGCCAGCGACCGCAATGCCCATGAGCCACGGGTCCGGATGCGGCTGCTCAATACCGCAAAAGACGATCACCAGGCCCTGAAGGTCACCCGCAACGGTGGCGCTGTGAGCCTCACGGTGACCGGCACACCGTCGCCGCTGTTCGACTTCGGGCCGCCCGGGGAGATCATGGTGACGCTGCCTCCCGATGTCGCACACCGGCTTTCGGTCACCACCAAGCAGCAGGTCGGCGTGATGCTGAGTCTGACCGATCTGGATCAGCTGACCGTCCACAACACCGACGGCGCGGTGATCCTCGGTGGCAACGCCCGCCGGATCGAGATCCACACCCAGAGCGGCGATGTGCAGACGCGTGAGCCGATCGTCGTCACCGACGCGTTCATCGCCGACTCGACCGATGGCCACATCGCGGTGGACTTCAAAGAGGTCGCTCCGCGCACCGTGGAGGTCACCAACCGGGACTCCGACATCGACATCACCGTGCCGACCGGTGGGCCGTACCTGGTGCGGGCACAGGCGGGCGACCACGCGCAGGTGCGCGTGCCGCAGACCGAGGATCCGGCCCGCGCCGTCGCTCAGATCACCGCACGGACCGATGATGGCAGCATCACCGTCACTACGCGCCGGTGAACGGCCCCACCCGCAAGGTCGGGTAAGCCGTACTGGCGCAAGCGGTATCAGCATGGCCGATGATGATGGGCTCGGTGTCACCCGGCAGGTTGACCTGCAATCCGCTGACCGGCACGGCATTACAGTCGGCCGGGAAGTTGCCCGCGTTGACGATGCCGAGGTTCGCCGCGGTGGACTGGCCGGGTTCGATCACCACGACACCGATGACGGTCTCCGCATCCTGACTGGCGGCCACGCCGACCACATGGTTGTCGGAGCCGGCAATGAACGACACCGCCGGATAACCCGACATGCTGCACGGGGCGTCCCCGGAGTTCTTCAGGATCACCGGATAGAACGTCGTCCCGGCGGCACCGTCGGGCGGGCCGAGGCTCGGTGTCAGTTGCGCAGTGGCACAGCGCGGTACCTGGACGGGGTCGGCATGAGCGACCGTGATCGGCCAGGCGCAGGCCACCGCCAACGGGATCGCGACAACGGTTCGCATGCCTGCTCCTTTCCCGATGCTCACGCGAGCCCGGCCATGATGTCGGCGACCGAACCCGACCGGATTTTCCGGAATCCGGTGCCCGCCCAGACGTTTGTCCCGTCCGGGTCGCCGGCTGCCACCGCCGCCTTGCGCAGCGGGCTGGTGAGGTAATGCACCTCGGGATAGCCCAGCGGCGCCTGCTCGTCGTGTTCGTCGATGAACCGGTTGCGCAGCCCGCGGGCGTACCGTCCCGAGAAGGCTTTGGTGACAACGGTTTCGGTGAACCGTGGATCGACGAGTGCGGCGCGGTGCACCGGGCTGGAGCCAGACTCCTCGGCGAGCAGAAATGCCGTGCCGAGTTGTGCGGCCACGGCACCGGCGGCGATCACGGCGGCGACGTCGTCGCCGGTCATCAGGCCGCCCGCGGCGACGACGGGCAGTTCGGTGGTGGCGAGTACGTCGGCCAGCAGTTCGGTGAGTGGCTGCGTGGCGGGCGCGGCCAGCGGATCGTAGGTGCCGCGGTGGCCGCCGGCGCCGGGGCCCTGCACGGCGAGGGCGTCCACCCCAGTGGTTGCGGCCTGCGCGGCTTCGTCCGCGGTGGTGACCGTTGCGACGGTGGTGATACCGGCCTGCCGCAACCGCGCGCACTCGTCGGCGGTTGGCCCGCCGAAGGTGAAGGACACGACGTCGGGCCGCAGGTCGGCGACGACGTCGAGCTTGGCCGCCCAGTCGTCATCGTTGAATGTCGCATCGCCGAGCGCCGCCCCGTAGCGGGTGGCTTCGGCAGCGAGTTCGGTCGCGTACCGCTCGATCTCGCGGGGCTGTGCGGTACTGGGCTGCGAGGCAAAGAGATTCACGCCCAGCGGGCCGGTGGTCAGCGCGCGTGCGGCGGTGATGCGGTCGGCCAGCGTCTGCGCCGTCAGGTAGCCGGCTGCCACGAATCCCAGGCCACCGGCCGCCGACCCCGCAGCGGCCAGCTCGGGCGTCGATGGCCCACCGGCCATCGGCGCGACAATCACCGGAACTGCCAGCTCACGCAGGTCGAACGCCATACTTAGATCATGACAGGCAGGGGCCGCACACCGCGGCAGTGACGCGACGCTCGTGAACGGGTAGAACGGAGGAATATGGCCATCACCTTCAACCACACCATCGTCCACTCGACCGACCGCTCGGCCGCGGCCACCTTCTTCACCGAGCTCTTCGGTTTGCCTCCCGCCCAAGAAGGCGGGCCGTTCCTCGCCGTCGAACTGAACCACGGCGTCAGCTTGGATTTCGCCCAGGTCCCAGAGGGGACAAATGTCGTCCCGCAGCATTACGCGTTCCTGGTGTCCGAGGATGAGTTCACCGCGATCTACGGCCGGATTCGTGAACGCGGACTGCAATATTGGGCCGATCCGCGCGGCCAGCATCCCGGCGAGATCAATCGCAACGACGGTGGCCGGGGCGTCTACTTCCAGGATCCCAGCGGGCATTACCTGGAGATCATCACCCGGCCGTACGGCTCAGGCGGCTGAGCACCCGGTCCGCCAGTGTCACGGCGCCCGGGCCGCGTAACCGGGGCAACACCTTCGGCCGGTTGCCGAGCACCGAGATCAGCTCGGCGGCCGTGCCCTCCACCGCCGGCCCGGTGGTGCCGTGACGCCAGCCGGTGTCGACGGCGCTGAGCTGAAGACCCCGGCTGTTGCGGTATGCGGGGACGAACGGGTTGGGGAAGGCGACTTGGGTGTCCAGGACCGTGTTGAGCAGGTGGGCCGGGATGTCCGGTTCCCGGCCGACGGCGAACAGGATGTCCAGCTCGTGGGTGATGTGGTCGCCCAGCAGTAGCCGGGCCGGAAAGTATCGGCCGACGCCGGCGGGACGGGCGCTGACGGCTCGGAAATCGTCCAGCAGGCGTTCGGCGCTGCGGCCCCGTGCGCGTTCGGTGGCAGTGGCGGTGTTGGCGCGGTCGAAGTCGCGGTGCCGGATCATCTCCCCCACGAACGCGCCGACGGGATGACTGCATCCGACCACCAGATGTCCCAGCACGTCGCGGTTGCTCCACTCCACACACAGGCTCGGTGCGGCCCATTCTTGCGGCGTCAGGCCGGCAACGACGTCGGCGAATCGTTCGTCGTTGGCGCGCAACGCATCACGCGCGGACATCAGAGGTGCTCCGTCAGGAAGGCGAGCTGATCGTCGAGTACTCGCCGCACCAGCGGCGGGTGGTAGATCGCGAAATGGTCGGATGCGTAGTGCCGCGCGATCCCGCGCGGCGCTCGCTCGGCCACCGCTTGGGCGTACCGCGGATCCATCAGCGTCTCGTCATCGCAGACGCACACCAGGAGGGGCGCCTGGACCGTCGCGGCATGGCGCAGCGCCGATCTCGTGATCAGCAGCGCGGCGTCGACCGCGGTGATCCGATTGTCGAACGCGGTGCCGGCCGGCACCGTCGACCGCCACCCGTTCTCGGCTCCGGGCACCGTCACGAGCGCGTCGGTCCCGGGCTGTCCCACGATGGGCACGTAGCGACGTCCGCGCCGGAGAAGCGCACGCACCGCGTCGTGGACGATCGCCGGTGTCAGCCGCAGCGCACCCCGGATGCCGACGCTGCGGGCCGATGCCGGCCCGTGAGTGATGGGACATTGCACCACCGCGGCGGCGATGTCGGTGCGGCTGCCGGCCACCCGCACCACGTTCATGCCGCCGAGGCTCGTGCCCCACAAGCCGATGCGGTCGGCGTCGACTTGCGGGTGCCGCTGTAGGTAATCGATTGCGGCGTCGACGTCCCGGCATTGTTCAGGAATCGAAATATGTTGCCGCGGTTCGCCTTCGGAGGCCCCGTTGAACCGGTAGTCGAAGGACAAGGTGGCAATGCCCGCGGCGGCGAAATGCTGTTCGTACTGCGACAGCATCATGTCGCGGGTGGCGCCGAGACCGTGCACCAGGACGACGGCGGGATGCGGACCAGGGGTCGACGGCAACGTGAGCCACGCGGCGCAACGGTCTCCACCGCTGACGAAGTGCAACTGCTCGACCGGGATCGCTGATGTCATCTGAACTCCTCACATAAGTACGCTGTACGTATCGTCTACACTTCAACACGTACGACGTACTCGTCAAGGGGGTGCTCATGCGCGCACGGTTCACCACGGACGAAATCGCTTCCGCTGCACTGCGAATCGTCGACGAATCCGGTTTGGCGGCGCTCAGCATGCGGTCCCTGGCCGCGGCACTCGGCACGGGGCCGATGACGATGTACAACTACGTCGCCGACAAAGAGGGCCTGGAAGAACTCGTCGTCGCCGCGGTGTCCGCCGGGATCGAGGTGCCCGAACCCACCGACGACTGGGCCGCTGATGTCCATGCAACGGCGTCCGCGGTGTGGCGCGGCGTGCGGGCCCACCCGGCCGCCATCCCCCTCGTCCTGACCCGGCGAATGGCGTCGGCCACGGGGTTCGCTGCCGCCGACGCGCTCGTCGGCGCGCTCGAGCGGGCCGGCCTGTCCGACGCTGCCAGGCTGTCCGCGTTTCACGCGGTGCTGGGATTGGTGACCGGCTCGGCTCAGGCCCAGCTGGCCGGGCCGTTCTCGGGCGACGCCGCCGAGACTGCGGCCCGGATCGGGTCGGCAGCCGGAGTCCGGTACCCGCACATCGCCGCACTGTCCGAGGTGGCCGCGACCGTGTCGGTCGAGGACGACTTCGACGGCGGGCTGCGGATGCTGATCGCGGGCATCGCGGCGGCGGGCAGGTAGCGGCCGCTCATCCGCCGCGAGCGCGACGTAACTGCACGCGAATCACGGTGTGTCGGCGTACAAACACGGCCGCTCGCGGCAATGAGGACTAGCTGTAGCGGCAATGAGGGCTAGTTGTAAATGGGGGCTAGCTGTGGCCGCGGCGGGCTTCCTGGGTGCGGTAGTCACCTGCCAGCGTGCTGACGTGGTCTGGAAGCTTGCCCGTGGCCACGTCGGCGAGGCTGGTCTGTTCCAGCACCGAGCGCATGCTGGCGCGCAGGGCGCGCCACACATCGGTGAGGGCGGCCGTCGGCCCGGAGTACGGCAGATCGCCGAGTCCGATGTCGCGGACGCTCGCCAGCGGGCCGTCGATGCAACGCAGGACGTCGGCGATGCTGATGTCCGCGGCCGGCCGGGCCAGCTCGTAGCCGCCGTCGCGGCCGCGGTGGCTGCGCACCAGACGGTCGGTGCGCAGGTTGGTCAGGATGTCGACCAGGAACTGCGCGGGGATGCCCTGCGCCTTGGCCAGGTCCTCGGTCTTGACCAGCGCACCGGCGTCGGCGGCGGCCAGTTCGACCATGGCGCGGACGGCGTACTCCGCCTTGGCTGACATCCGCATCAGCCAATCATGCCATTCCGGGCCGGATTAGTCCGGAATAGCTGCGACGTTGGGCGCGACCACCGCCACCAGATCGGCCAGGCCGGCGAGGCTCGCCGCCTGCAGCGCCGCGGCCGGCACCGCCTGACCGTCGGGCCCGGCCAGGGTGCGCGTCGCCGTCGCGGCGGCCACGACCGTCGGCGCGTACCCGAGGCTGAACGCGCCACGGGCGGTGGAATTCACGCACATGTGCGTCATGAAGCCGGCGAGCACCAGGTTCGACGCGCCCAACGCCTTGAGCCGCTCATCGAGATCGGTCTGCACGAACGAGTTCGGGAACTGCTTGACGATCACCGGCTCGTCGCCGCGCGGCGCCACCCGGTCGACGATCGCACCGGACTCGCCCCCGATGTCGTACAGCGAGCCCGGCCCATCGTCGTGCTGGATGTGGATGACGGGGATGCCGGCCGTGCGGGCACGGTCGAGCAGTGCGGCAGTCTCATCGAGAGCGTCCTGCACACCCTCGAGCTCCATCACCCCTTGCGTGTAGGTGTTCTGGCAGTCGATCAGAACCAGGGTCGAGTCCGCGAGGCCGACCGGTTCGACAGGCAGGCTGGACAATTCACGCAGGGTGGGGCGAGTCATGTTGTGAGCCTAGTGGCGTGCGGTGGCAGTTAGGCTGAATTGGTGGGGCTACCGGACTGGTCGAGGCCGAAGATCCTGCTGGCGCTGCTGGCTGTCACCGTGCCGATCTTGGTTCTCATCGCCATCAACAAAGCGGACAGTTCGAGTGCACCGCCGCAGCAAGAGGCCAGCGCCGACTGCCGGCAGGTCGACCAAGCAGTGCGGCATTGGTCAGAGGCTTTGCCCGCCATTCAGTTCGGACTGACCCGCTCCGCCGATGCCGCCGCCATTGCCCGTGACTCTGCCACCGCGGCGGCCGCAGTGCGCAGTGACGCGGCCTCGATCACCGATATGACCTTGCGTGACAAGGTAACCGCACTGGCAGACAAACTCGACATGGTCAGTCGGGGCAGGCCGAGTGCCCCACCGGACTGGCGTCCCGACCAGACCTTCATGGATGGATACCACCCGATGACGACGCTCGTGCACCAGCTCAAAGTCGCGTGCCCGAACGTCGGCAACGATCCGGCGCCGGCCGGGCCGCCCACCCTGCCGACGAATTAGCTTCGGCGGGAATCGCTTTCGACGTCCCCCGCCCGAGGCTAGTTGTTGCCGTTGAGACCCGGATGCAGACCGGGTGCGACGCTCGGTGCGCCCGGCGCGGTGACAGCCGGACTGAACAGGTTGCCTCCGGTGGGGCTGATGCTCTTCTCCGTCGGCGTCGCCGATGGAGACGGCGACGAGGTCGTCGTCGTTGTGGTGGTGGTCGACGGCGACTGCCCGCCGTTGTTGCTACAGCCCGCGGTGAGCACGCCCATGGCAAGGAGGGCGGCGCCGCCGGCCGCGGCCATCAGACGACGAGTGGACAGATGAGTACGCATACGAACACAAACTAGCCCTGACCGGCTGTTATCGCCACCGATCGATCAGCGGGCCGATTCCTGCCCCAGGATCGCCGCGCCCAGCCACCGCCGGATGAACGCCCGCAACTCGTCGGGAGTGCGCCCGTCCCCTGCCGGCGCGAGGAAGTAGGACAGCATGATGCGCAGCGTGAATTCGACCAGCTCGCGCAGCGCCGCGTCGTCGTATCCGTAGCTCGCCCAGTCGACGTCGAACCGGGTGATCATCTGCATGCCGAAGTCCTGCGCCTCGGCAGACGCCATGTCACTGCTGTGCGCGCTGACGTACGGCGCCGACATCAGGATGCCGAGGTGCGGTGTCCGGGCCACGGCGTCGAGTGTGTAGAGCACGCCTTCGGTCATCGCGTCGGCGGGATCGTGAATCCCCCGCACGTGCTCGCTGAGCTGATCCAAAAAGCCTGCGACCGAGGCGATGGCGGCGGCGCGCATCAACTCGTCGGCCGTCGGGAAGTACCGGTACACCGTCTGGCGGATGACGCCGAGCGATTCGGCGACGTCGGCGATCGTGATCGCGGTGCCCGTGGTCGCGAGCAGCTCGACTGCCGCGGCGACGATGCGGCGGGTCGCCTCGTCGTCATCGGCGGGCGGCTCCCCTCCCCAACCGCGACGTTTGCGTGCCATCCGCCGGACGGTACACGGCCGGCACCGCGCCGGGCATTGACGGATGTTCGCCAACACTGTAACCATACACAGGCGACATAGTTTGTATGATTACTGATCGAGGTGCCCAGTGACCGATCTCCAGGTCCGCAAGATGCGGTTCGCTTTCGCGGACCACCCCGTGCCCTTCCTCTGGAACGAGACCAACCCCGCGTTCTCCGCAATGGCAAATGCCGTGTCCTTCTTGGCGATTGCGTTCGAGAAGATGATCGTCAGCACCATGGCCGAGGCCAAGCCACTGCTGACCGACCCGGTGATCGCCGAAGAGGCCGACGCCTTCGTCCGCCAGGAGGGGCAGCATTCGATGGCCCACCGGGCCCATGCGCGCGGCCTCATCAAGGCCCACCCGGAGCTCAAGGAGACCCTCGACGAGGTGATCGCCGCGTTCGACGACCTCGTCGCCAACAAGCCCCTCAAATATCGGCTGGCCTACACCGCCGACCTGGAGGCGACGTTCACGCCGGTCTTCAAATTGATGCTCGACCACGACGACACGTTGTTCGCGCCAGGCGACGACCGCGTCGCGTCACTGTTCTTGTGGCACTTCGTCGAAGAGGTCGAGCACCGGAGCTCGGCGCTCATCATCTACAACGGCCTGGTCGACGATCCGTGGTACCGCATGCGGGTGGCGCCGTCGATCTTCAAGCACGTGATGGATTGCGTGCGGATGGCGTGCAACGGGTTCAACAAGCATCTGCCGCTGGAAGTCCGCAAGGTCGACGCGCTGTCGGCGTTCGCGCTCGAGCGCCGCAAGAACACGATCCTGAAGAAGCTGGGCCGCATCCCGGACTTCGGGCCGTTCACGAGCGCGTTCCACGACCTGCCGGTCCGCGAGCAATTGGTGGCGCTGTCAGGCATCGTCCGCAGCCAGATTCCGGGCCACAACCCGGAGCACGAGAAGCTGCCCGCACTCGCGGCCGAATGGTTCGATCGCTACGACGCCGGCTACGACGTCACCCACTGGTACACCGCCGGAAAGCAGAGCGCCCATGTCTGACCTGTGTTCCCCGACGTTCGCCGATCTCGCCGGGCGCCTTGGCTTTTCCTGCGACACGGCCGGCGGCCTGCTCGAGGTCCGCAATCCCCTGCAGCTGGAGAACTGGACCCTGCCGGTCCTGGAGTTGACGGTGATCACCGGCGCGGTGCTGACCCTGGTCTACGCGATCATCCGGCTGCGCCGCCACGGTGACGCCACCAACATCGCCCTGTGGTTCGGCGCCGTCGCCTACCTGCTGATCATCGAGCCGCCGCTGTACTTCCCCGCAGCCTTCGGCATCGCCGACCGCGTCGACACCATGTTCGCGCACAACGTGTTCACGTTGGACTTCCTGTGGGGCCGGCTGCCGCTGTACATCGTCGCGATCTACCCGATGATGGCGACCGTCGCCTTCGAAATCGTGCGCAGCCTAGGGGTTTTCCGGCGGTACGGCACCCTGGTCGGCGCCGTCTGCGTCGGGTTCGTCCACCACGCGTTCTACGAGATCTTCGACCATCTGGGCCCGCAGCTGCGGTGGTGGGAATGGTCGGTGCACAACCCGATGAACCAGCCGATGTTCGACTCCGTACCGCTGCCCAGCGTCGTCGTCTTCGCCGCGCTGTGGCCGATGTCGCTGGCGCTCTGTGTGCAGTTCTTCGTGGGCCGGCACGCTGATCGGGGCCGCCGCTTCACCGGTTTCGAAATCGTCTGGCGCACTGTGGTTGCCGGGGTGTTGGCTTCACTGGGTACCGCGATCCTGCCGCTGCCCGCGACCGTGATCGGCGGCGTCACCGGCAGCAGCACCGCGGGCGGTATTGCCTACGCGGCGGAACTCGTGGCGGTGTGCGCCGTGGCGGTCTGGGCGCTGGTGACGCAATGGCGCCGGCTGCGCGGCACCGTCGCCAGCCCGACCGAACCGCGCTACGTGAGCCCGCCATGGCTGATCGGCTACGCCGTCGCCTACCTGGTCGTCATGGCGGCGCTCTGGCTCAGTGCCCTGCCCGCCTACTTCGGCGCGGTCAACGGCGTTACCGCGCACGGGGATCCGATCGGCAGCCTGTGGTACACGGCGGCGTGCTTTGCGATCGCGATCGCCTGCCTCGTCGCGGTTCGCACCGTTGCACCAGCGAAAGCCAATGCGCCGCTGCCGGTTACCGCGTCGGCGTAGCTCGATAGGCCCCAAGAGAAATCCGTAGCTTCAATCACGAGGCACTCTCGACTGTCATTGTTGAAGCCAGGGACGTTTTCGGGCCGTCAACAGTCCCTGGCTTCAATAACCATCGGCACATCACCACTTCGGCTGCACTGAGGGATTTTTCCCGCTACGGAGTCTGCATGGCTGGACGCAGTCGTCCGAGATGCGCGAAATGGCTGTGGGAACATGCGTCCCCACAGCCATTTTCGTCGATGTCGCGAGAGCTACTGCGTCGCGGTGATCGCCAGCACCCGCTCGGCCAGTTCCGGCCGGCACACCACCAGGTCGGGCAGCTTCGGGTCCTCGCGGTTGTAGACCAGCGGCGAACCGTCGATCCGCGAGGTGTGCAGGCCGGCAGCGCGGGCCACCGCGACCGGCGCGGCGGAGTCCCACTCGAACTGACCACCGGCGTGGACGTAGACGTCGGCCCGGCCCTGGATCACGGCCGCGACTTTGGCTCCGGCCGAGCCCATTTCGACCAGGACTCCGTCAAGGGCGTCACGCACCGCGAGCGCGATGGCCGGCGGGCGGGTGCGGGACACCACGATGCGCGGCGGACCGTCGACCGCGAAGGGCGCGGCCACCTCGGGCGTGTGCAGCGTGGTGTTCTGCGCGGGCAGCGCCACGGCGCCGGCGACCAGCTCGCCGGATTCCCACAGCGCCACGTGCACGGCCCAGTCGTCACGGTCCAGCTCGGAGAACTCGCGGGTGCCATCGAGCGGGTCGATGATCCACACCCGGTCGGAGGTCAGGCGGGCGCTGTTGGCCCGTTCCTCCTCCGTCGCCTCCTCCGAGAGCACCGCGTCATTGGGACGCAAGCGTGCGAGCTCCGTCATCAGGAACTCGTGAGAGCGCTTGTCCCCCGCCGCTTTCCGCTCGGAAGCGTCGGCCGTGGCGAACTCGGCCCGCACGTCCAGCAGCAGGTCACCCGCGCGGGTGGCCAGCCGCTCGGCAACCTCGTGATCGGTCATCGCGGCGCCACCAGCATGTCGACGACGCGCTGCGCCTGAGCATCCAGATCACCCGGCACCAGCGCCAGGTCCGGGTTCTTCGGCCGCTGGTACGGGCTGTCGATACCGGTGAAGTGCGTGATCTCACCGGCACGCGCCTTGGCGTAGAGCCCCTTGGGATCGCGGGCCTCGCAGTCGGCCAGCGGGGTGTCCATGAACACCTCGAAGAACTCGAATCCCTGGTCCGTGTGGACCTTTCGCGCCAACTCACGGTGCTCTTCCAGCGGGCTGATCGCCGGCACCAGCACGATCTGGCCGGAGTCGGCCAGCAGCGTGGCGATGTGGGCCAGGCGGCGCAGGTTCTCCGAGCGGTCGGCCATGGAGAAGCCCAGGTCCGAGTTCAGCCCGTGGCGCAGGTTGTCGCCGTCGAGAACGTATGCGGGACGTCCCAATTCGAGCAGCTTGCGCTCCACCAGCATGGCGACCGACGACTTACCCGAGCCGGACAAGCCGGTGAACCACACCGTGCTGCCCTTCGACAACCGGTCCTCGGCCGTGACGAGGTTGGCGTGCCGCACCGCGTTCGGGCTGGCCGACCGGTTGGCCGCCGGCGTGGTGTCACGCACCATGCCCGCGGCGACGGTGCCGTTGGTGTCCGGGTCGATCAGGATGAACGAGCCCGTCACGGCGTTGCGCGAGTACTCGTCGAGCAGCAGCGGCTGCTGCGTGCGCAGCGTGACGCGGCCGAGTTCGTTGAGCTTCAACGCCGTTGCGCTCTTGTCGCGGTGCAGGGTGTTGACGTCCAGCCGGTAGTCCAGGTCCGAAACCCGGGCCCGCGTGGTGCGGGTGGTGTGCTTGATGATGTAGTCCCGGCCCGGCTCGAGGCTCGCGTCGTCGGACATCCAGCACACGGTGGCGTCGAATTCCTGCGTGGTGTGCGGCTGGTTGTGCACACGAGCGATCATGTCGCCGCGCGAGATGTCGATGTCGTCGGCCAGACTCACCGATACCGCCATGGGCGCGAAGGCCTCCTCGAGCGGCCCGGTGGGGCCGTCGATCGCGGTGATGGTGCTGGTCTTTCCCGTTGGGAGAACGACGATCTCGTCGCCGGGGCGCATGACGCCACTGGCGATGGTGCCCGCGTAGCTGCGGTGGTCGGCGTGCTCGTGGGTCTGCGGGCGGATGACGTACTGCACCGGGAAGCGGACGTCCATGAGGTTGCGGTCACCGGCGATGTACACCTCTTCGAGGTGGCTCAGCAGCGACGGACCCTCGTACCACGGCGTCTTGTCCGACTTGGTCACCACGTTGTCGCCGGCCAGCGCCGACAGCGGGATGGTGGTGACGTCCTGGATGTCCAGGCGGGCCACGAACTCGTGGAAGTCGTCGCGGATCTTCTCGAAACGCTCACGGTCCCAATCGATCAGGTCCATCTTGTTGACCGCCAGCACGATGTGCTGGATGCCGAGCAGCGAGGCCAGGAAGGCGTGCCGGCGCGACTGCTCCAGCAGCCCGTGGCGGGCGTCGACCAGCACGATGGCCAGCTGCGCCGTCGAGGTGCCGGTGACCATGTTGCGGGTGTACTGGATGTGACCCGGGGTGTCGGCGATGATGAATTTCCGCTTGGCCGTGGCGAAGTAGCGGTAGGCGACATCGATGGTGATGCCCTGTTCCCGCTCGGCGCGCAGGCCGTCGGTGACCAGTGCGAGGTCGGTGTAGCCGTGGCCGCGTTCCTTGGAGGTGCGCTCGACGGCGGCCAGCTGGTCCTCCATGACGGCCTTACTGTCATAGAGCAGCCGGCCGATCAGCGTGGACTTGCCGTCATCGACGGAGCCAGCAGTGGCGATACGAAGCAACGTTGCCATATCAGAAGTAGCCTTCCCGCTTACGGTCTTCCATGCCGGCCTCAGAAATCCGGTCGTCTGCGCGGGTCGCGCCGCGCTCGGTCAGTCGGGACACCGCGGTCTCGGCGATGACTTCCTCGACGGTCGAAGCCTCCGACTCGACGCAACCGGTGCAGGTGACGTCACCGACGGTGCGGAACCGGACGGTCTTGGTGATGACCGGCTCGTCGTCGTTCGGCTTCAGGTATTCGTGCACGGCCAGCAGCATGCCGTCGCGCTCGAAGACCTGGCGCTCGTGCGCGTAGTAGATGCTCGGCAGCGCGATCTCCTCGGCGCCGATGTAGGCCCAGATGTCGTACTCGGTCCAGTTCGACAGCGGGAAGACGCGGATGTGCTCGCCCTTGCGGTGCCGGCCGTTGTACAGGTTCCACAGCTCGGGGCGCTGGTTCTTGGGGTCCCACTGGCCGAACTCGTCGCGGAAGCTGAAGACACGCTCCTTGGCGCGGGCCTTCTCCTCGTCGCGCCGGGCGCCACCGAAGGCGGCGTCGAACTTGTTCTCGCGGATGCCGCGCAGCAGCGACACAGTCTGCAGCGGGTTACGCGAGGGACCGTTGTCGACGACGCGTCCGGCGTCGATGTCGTCCTGCACGCTGGCCACGACCAGGCGCAGGTTGTACTTCTCGACCAGGGCGTCGCGGGTGGCGATGACCTCTTCGAAGTTGTGGCCCGTGTCGACGTGCATGACGGGGAACGGCAGGCGGCCCGGCGCGAACGCCTTGATGGCCAGGTGCAGCATCACGATCGAGTCCTTGCCACCGGAGAACAGCAGCACCGGCCGCTCGAACTCCGCGGCGACCTCGCGGATGATGTGGATGGCCTCGGCCTCCAGCGATCGCAGATGGCTCAATTCGTATTTGGCGGCCCGCTGGTCCACCTTGGACGCCTCGGCGGCGTCGGGAGTGACGGTCATCATTTCCCCGTAAAGTTGGTAGAACTGGTCAAGTTAAGAACCATGGTCGGAATTTACGTGCCCGGTGGCGCAGTGTCAACGGTTGTAACCACCGAGATCAGGTGGAACAACGCCGCCGGCGGCTGCCGGCTTCCCGATCGCCGTCTCTGCCCGAAGGAGCACCCCACCCCACGCTTCACGCCGGGTCGCCATCACTACCTGCCAGGTAATTGAACCGACTACCCGCCGCGCGCAGACTTCCATGACATGAGCCCGAGTACCGGCGCCGAGGTCATGGCGCAGTTCATCCCGCAGTCACCGCTCGTCGCCAAGCTGGGCATCGTCGCCGAAGCACTCGACGCCCCGGAGGTCCGGTTGCGGATGCCGTGGGACCCGACCAACACCACGCTGGCCGACATGGTGCACGGCGGCGCCATCGCCGCACTGGCCGATGTCACGGTCATGGCGGCGGCGTGGTCGACCGAACGCGAACCCGAATCGCTTCGCGGGGTGACGATCTCGATGTCGGTCCAGTACCTGGCGCCCGCCCGGTCGACCGACCTGATCGGTGTCGGGCGCGTGCTGCACCGCGGAAAGTCCTTGGTGCACTGCGAGGTCGAGATCGAGACACCGGGCGGCGACCCGGTGGCCAAGGCCGTCGGCACGTACAAGATCGGCTGAGCGAGGCCGCCCGATCGAGGCCAACGAAACGCAATGCCTCGGATCGCAGTCACCTGCTGACTGCAATCCGAGGCATAGACGCGTGCTCCGATCAGTGGGGCGCCTCGAGGTCGTAGACCGTCGCGCCACCGACGTCGAGCTTGGCGAAGTGCCCCGTCACCCATGCGGTGATCTCGGCGGCACTACCCCGCTCACGCCGGGGGCCGCCGGGCCCCTTGTGATCGCCGGCGATGAAGTAGTGGATCTGGCCGTCCTCCACGTACCGCTGGAACTGCGCCAGGGTCGGCGCGTTGTCCCCGCCGGAGAATCCGCCGATCGCCATCAACGACTTGCCGGTGCTCAACTCCAGATCGCCGGCCTGGAAGGACCCGACCGTCGCTGCGGCCCAACGGTTGTCGGCACCGCGGATCAGGTTCTCGAGTTCGGCGTTGGGGCCGTCGCGGTGCGGACCACCCGGGCCACCACCCGGCCACGAATCACCGCCGGGCCGCGGCGGACCTGACATCGAGCCGGGGCCACTGCTGTGGGCCGCGGCCACGTTGTAGATCGTGAACGACGCCGACCCGGCCAGGGCCGCGGCGACCGCGATACCGGCGACGACGGCCGTGACCCGTCCGGAGCGCGCCCCGACCGCCACGACGGCCACCGCCGCCAGGACCGCCACCACCGCGATGGTCCACCGCAGGGCGGGCATCCAGTCCGGGGTGCGGGACAGCAGCGCGAACGCCCACCCGGCCGAAACGACCAAGATTAGTGCGAGCAACAGCCGTGCCGACAACGTCTCCCGGCGCTGCCACAGCTGCGCGACCACCATGCCGGCCAACGCGGCGACCGCAGGGGCGAGCGCGACGTTGTAGTACGGGTGCACCGTGCCGTCCATGAAGCTGAACACCGCACCGGTCACCAGAAGCCAACCGCCCCAGAGCAATACACCCGCGCGTGCCAGGTCGGTCCGCGCGGCGCGGCGACTGGTCCACAACAGCAGCACGAGACCGAGCAACGCCGCGGGCAGCAACCACGACACCTCGACGCCCATCGACGGGCCGAAGAGCCGGGTGATGCCGGCGTGGCCGCCGAAGAAAAGGTTGTCCCGCATGCCGCCGCCGGGGCCGCCTGGGCCGCCGCTGGGACGGTCACCGCCGGTGATCCGCTCGATGCCGTTGTAGCCCAACGCCAACTGCAGCAGGCTGTTGTCGGTCGACCCGGCGATGTATGGACGGGCGTCGGCCGGCCACAGGCTGACCAGCGCGATGTACCACCCGGCCGAAACCACCACGGCCACACCGGACATCAGCAGCGCGCTGATCCGGCGTCCCACGCTGAACGGCGCGGCGACGAGGAATGCCAGGGCCAGACCCGGTACCGGCAGGAAGGCCTGCAGCATCTTGGTCAGGAAGGCGAAGCCGACGATGACGCCCGTCAGCGTCATCCACCGCGCGGACACGGCGAATTCGGCGGACTGGATGGCCCGCACCGTGCAGTAGGCCGCGCTGATCAGCAGCAGCACGAGCAGCGCGTCGGGGTTGTTGAACCGGAACATCAGGGCCGCAACGGGAGTCACCGCCAGCACCAGACCGGCCAGCAGTCCGGCGGCCGCGCCGCTGGTGCGACGGACCGTCGCGTACAGCATCCCGACCGACGCCACACCCATGAGGGCCTGCGGCAGCAGCATGCTGAACGCGCTGAATCCGAACAGCCGGCCGGACAGGCCCATCAGCCACAGGGCGGCCGGCGGCTTGTCGACCGTGATCGCGTTGCCGGCATCGAACGATCCGAACAGCAGCGCCTCCCAGTTCTGGGTGCCGGCCTGGGCCGCGGCGGCGTAGTACGAGTTGGCCCAGCCCGACGAGCCGAGCGCCCACAGGTACAGCACGGCCGTCCCGGCCAGCAGTGTCAGCAGCGCGGTCCGTTCCCAGACCGGGCGTCCCCACACGGCCGGGCGGCGGCGAGCCTTCGGCAGGTGAGCCTTGGCAGGCGCGGTGGCGATCACGAGCGGGTCTCCTCTGAAGCGGTTGGTAGGCAGGTCAATTCGCGCACTGGGTGGACGCTCTAGCTCTGACGCCGCGGGTGGAACACCCAACCGCGCAGCAGCACGAACCGCACTGCGGTGGCAACCAGGTTGGCGGCCACCAGCACGCTCAGCTCGAGGAGATGGTGGGCGTGCGGCGCGAACACGTGCAGCCCGGCCAGCGCCCCGCTGGTGATGGTCAGGGCGATACCGAAGACGATCAATCCCTCGAACTGGTGCCGGGTCGCACTCGCCGCTCCCCCACCGCGGACGCCGAACGTGAACCGCCGGTTGGCGGTGGTGTTGACGATCGCGGTGAGCAGCAGGGCGATCAGGTTGGCGGTCTGCGCGCCGAGCGCGGTGTGCATCATCATGAACAGCAACAGGTAGGCCAGCGTCGAGGCGACGCCGATGGTCCCGAAGCGGACGACCTGACGCAGCAGCGAGCCGGGCGCGGCCGCCTTGGTCGACGAACCCAGCTGGGCGGCAATCGTGTTCACCGGGATGCTGCCGTTGGCGAAGCCGCGCAGCAGGCGGCCGACGCCCTTGAGGTCGGCGGCCGCGGTCGCGATGATGTCCACGCGGCTGTCGGGGTCGTCGACCCAGTCGACGGGGACCTCGTGGATGCGCAGTCCCGTGCGCTCGGCCAGCACGAGCAGCTCGGTGTCGAAGAACCAGCCGGTGTCCTCGACGAGCGGCAGCAGCGCCTGGGCCACGTCGGCCCGGATGGCCTTGAAGCCGCACTGGGCGTCGGAGAACTTGGCCGACAGTGCCCCGCGCAGGATCAGGTTGTAGCAGCGCGAGATGAACTCCCGCTTCGGCCCGCGCACGACGCGGGAAGACCGGGCGAGCCGGGTGCCGATGGCCAGGTCCGAGTGGCCCGAGATCAACGGGGCCACCAGCGGGCCGAGGGCCGCCAGGTCGGTGGAGAGATCGACGTCCATGTAGACGAGCACCGGGGACTGCGAGTGCGACCACACCTCGTGCAGCGCGCGGCCGCGGCCCTTGAGCTCGAGCCGCACGACGCGGACGTTGTCGAACTCGAGGGCCAGCTCGGCGGCAACCTGTGGGGTGGCGTCGATGCTGGCGTTGTCGGCGATGGTGATCTGCACCGGGTACGGGACGTGCTCTTCCAGGTGGCGGTGCAGGCGGCGGATGCAGCCGGGCAGCGCGACCTGCTCGTTGTAGACGGGCACCACGATGTCCAGCACCGGGACGCCGGCAGCGCGTGCGGCGAGGGCGGCATTTGGGCGCGTAGTGAAGCGTTGCTCGGCGTCGCGCTCGACCAGGTTCGTCATGACATTGATTTTTGGACCGCAGCTTTAGGCCGCCATGGGCTGAAGCTATGGGCCAGCTATGTGTTTCGAGCCGCCGACCGCCCGCACCGCGGGATCAGCGCGGCCGGGTCAGGTCGTAGACGACGGTGTTGTCCACAGTGGTGGCGGTGAAGTGTGCGCTGACCCAGGTGGCGATCTGCCGCGATTCCTGCTTGTCATCGTCCTGGCCGTGGTGTCCCCAGCCCATGTTGATGTCGCCTTCGACGAAGTAGTGAATCTGTGCGGCGGCGACGTACTGCTGGAACTGCGCGAGCGTGGGCGCGGGGTCGGTGCCGTTGAAGCCGCCGATCGCCATGACCGGGACGCGGGCCGCCAGCTGGTAGCCGGCGGCGTTGGTGGAGCCGATGACGGCGGCCGCCCAGCGGTAGTTCGCGGCGTCGGCGCTCAGCAGTGCGCTGACGGCAGCGCTGGGCTTGGGAGACTCGAAGAGCCCGCCGCCCGGCCGGAAGCCTTGCGGCGGAGCGCCCATCGCACGACCCGGCCCACCGGCGGGGCCCCGGGCCTTCATGCGCCCGGGAGGAGGCGGCCCCCACCCCGAACCGTGTCCGCCGGGCCCGCTCACGGACGGCATCGCCCCGGTATGCGAAACACCAGCGGTGGCAATCGAATACGCAGTGGGTGCCGCTAGGGACACCAGGACCGTGACGGCCACCACCAGGCGTGCGGGGCCGAATCGCGGCGGCGCCAGCAACAG
Organism: Mycobacterium sp. SMC-21; assembly: GCF_045310825.1. Classification (NCBI taxonomy): domain Bacteria; kingdom Bacillati; phylum Actinomycetota; class Actinomycetes; order Mycobacteriales; family Mycobacteriaceae; genus Mycobacterium; species Mycobacterium sp. SMC-21. The sequence continues at coordinate 24,477 of NZ_JBJIAO010000022.1, forward strand.
CAGTGCGGCGACGGCGCCCACGATCAGCACCGAGGTCCGCAACCAGCTGATGTCAGCGCGACCCAGCAGTATCGCCGCCACCGCCGCCGTGGCCACCACGGTGCCGGCCATGGTCAGCCGGGCCACCAACGCAGTGCGGTTGCGCCACAACAGAACCGATCCGATACCCACGCACGCGCCGATGGCCGGCGCCAGCGCGACCGTGTAGTACTGGTGCACGATGCCGTTCGCGAAGCTGAACACCGCGGCGGTGAGCACCAGCCACCCGCCCCACAGGATCAGGGCGCCCCGCGTCGCATCGGTCCGCGGGGCGCGCCGCGTGAGTACCAGTCCCGCGACCAGACAGATCAGTGCCGCGGGCAGCAGCCAACCGGCGTAGCTGCCCATGCTGGCGCCGATTAGCCGGTCCCAGCCGACATCGAAGTTCGGGTTGCCCAGGCCACCGGGCTCGTTCCCGTTCAGCCGGCCCACACCGTTGTAGCCCAGTGCCAGTTCGATGATCGAATCATGTTGCGATCCACCGACATACGGGCGCGACGCGGCCGGCCACAGCTCGACCAGCGCCAGGTACCAACCGCCGGAGACGACCATCGCGGCGGTGCCGCCGAGCAGCCGCCACAGCCGGGTACGCACCGGAGACGGCCCGGCGACCAGGTACGCGGCCGCGAAGGCCGGCAGCACCAGGAACGCCTGCAGCATCTTGGCCAGGAACGCGAACCCCGCGGCCACCCCGGCGGCGACCAACCACCAACGGCCCGCGTCCTCTTCGCAGGCACGCTGCACGCAGTAGGCACCGATCACCAGCAGCAGGACCAGCAGCGCGTCGGGATTGTTGAACCGGAACATCAAGGTGGCCACCGGTGTCAGCGCGAACACCACACCGGCCAGCAGGGCGGCGGCCGGCCCGGCGGCGCGGCGCACCGCGGCATACAGCACCGCCACCGCCGTCACACCCATCAGGGCCTGCGGCACCAGGATGCTCCAGGAGCTGAGCCCGAACAGCCGCACCGACAGGTCCATCACCCACAGCGCGCCGGGAGTCTTGTCGACGGTGATGGCATTGCCGGAGTCGCTGGCGCCGAACAACATTGCGGTCCAGTCACTGGCACCGGCCTGCGCGGCCGCTGAATAGAAGCTGTTGGCCCACCCACTCACCGACAGGTTCCACAGGTACAACACAGCGGTACCCGCCAGCAGGAGTCCGAGCTGGAGTTGTTCGCCGAGCGGGCGGCGGCGTAGTTCGCGAGTCACCAGTCTCATTGTGGGAGCGTTGATTAGGCGGACGTCGAGGCAATGCTGTGCAGCGGCTGTGAGCCTGCGGCCGCCGGGCCCGCGGGCAGGCGCACGGTGAAGACCGTCGCGCCGGGTCGGCTGTCGACGCTGATGGTGCCGCCGTGCGCTTTCACGACCGCGGCGACGATGGCCAGCCCCAGGCCGGTGCTGCCGGCCTGCCGGGACCGCGACGAGTCGCCACGGGCGAACCGCTCGAACACCTCGGGCTGCAACGTCTTTGGAATCCCCGGGCCGTCGTCGGCGACGCTGATCACCGTGGCGTCCGCATCGGCGGACAGCGCGATGGTCACCGACGTACCCGCCGGCGTGTGCGTGCGCGCATTCGCCAGCAGGTTCACCAGCACCTGGTGCAGCCGCGCCGGATCGCCCTCGATGGTGACGGGTTCCTCCGGCAGATCCAGCGACCAGTTGTGGTCGGGGCCGGCGACGTGGGCGTCGCTGACCGCGTCCACGACCAGCTGGGACAGGTCGACGTCCTCCATCTCCAGCGGCCGGCCGGCATCGAGACGGGCCAGCAGCAGCATGTCCTCGACAAGTCGGGTCATCCGGACCGTCTCGGATTCGACGCGGTTCATGGCGTGCGCGACATCGGCGGGCAGTTCGTCGCTCTTGCGTTGCGCCAGTTCGGTATAGCCCCGGATTGCGGCGAGCGGCGTGCGGAGTTCATGACTGGCGTCGGCCACGAACTGGCGCACCCGCGTCTCACTGGCATGACGGGCTGCGAGCGCGCCGGCGATGCGGTCCAGCATGCGGTTGAGCGCCGAACCCAGCTGGCCGACCTCGGTGTGCGCGGCGACGGGATCGACGTGCACGATCTCCGTCGGCAACTGGGCTTCACCGCGGTCCAGTTCCCGGTCGGCGACATCGCGCGCGGCCGCGGAAACCCGTGACAGCGGGGCGAGTTGGCGGCGGATGATCCACACCCCGACCACCGTCGCCCCGATCAGCGCCAGCGCGCCCACCGCACAGAACATGCCGAGCACCCACAACAGCGTGTTGTCGACGTGCCGGGTGGGCAGGCCGGTGACGATGGTCTGCGGACCGCCGTGCCGGGGATGCAGGCCGATGACCCGGTACGTTCCGACACCGTCGATGTCCATGGTGCGGATCTTCCGATCCGGTCGCACCTGCGCCAATTGTGCTGTGGCCGTGGTGGTCACCGAGTCACGACTGCCCTCGGAGGTGATGACACCGGCGTCGACCTGGCCACGGAACACCACCGCTCCGATGGTGCCGACGGCCTGTCCGGGCGCGTTGAGGAAGCCGGGACCGGGGCCGGCTTCGGGGTCGAAGCGCATCCGGAAATGCGGATCCATCGACGGCCGCGGCACCCCACCGGTCAACGGCGGCGCCATGGGCGGCGGTGGCAGCTCGAAAATGGCGGCCGAGCGCCGGCCCGCCTCCAGCACCTGGTCGTCCAGCTGATGCAGCAGAAAGCGCTGCAGCGCAAACTCGGTCGCGGCGCCGACGCCGACGATGACCAGCGCCAGCAGCAGAACCTGGGTGACCAGCAGCCGCACCCGCAGCGACCAGGTGCGCGGCTGCCAGATGCGCGTGCCGGCCTCAGCGAGCGGGTCGGAGGACATATCCGGCGCCGCGCAGCGTGTGGATCATGGGCTCGCGGCCACTGTCGATCTTCTTGCGCAGGTACGACACGTAGAGTTCGACGATGTTGGAGCGGCCGCCGAAGTCGTAGCTCCACACGCGGTCGAGAATCTGGGCCTTGCTCAGCACCCGCTTGGAGTTGCGCATCATGTACCGCAGCAGTTCGAACTCGGTAGCGGTCAAGGTGATCTGTTCGCCGGCGCGCGTCACCTCGTGACTGTCCTCGTCGAGCACCAGGTCGCCGACGACGATCTGCGCGTCACCGGCCTCATTCGCCACACCGGTGCGGCGCAGCAGCGCGCGCAGCCGCAGCACCACTTCCTCGATGCTGAACGGTTTGGTCACGTAGTCGTCGCCGCCCGCGGTCAGGCCGGCGATGCGGTCCTCGACCGAATCCTTCGCGGTCAGCAGCAGCAGGGGCAGGCCCGGGATCTGTTCGCGCAGCTTGCGCAGCACATCGAGCCCGCTCATGTCGGGCAGCATGACGTCCAGCACCACCACGTCGGGCGGGTTGTCCTTGGCCAGCGCGATCGCCGTCGCGCCGTCGCCGGCCGTGGCGATGTCCCAGCCCTCATACCGCAGTGCCATGGACACGAGCTCGGCGAGGACGGGCTCGTCGTCGACCACGAGGACGCTGATCGGCTTGCCGTCGGCCCGGTGCATGACGACACGCGGGGCTTCACTGTCACGGGCGGTGCTGCTGGGACCTGTCACAGATTCCATTATTCGCACCGGTGTGGGGCGCGACTGTGGCGAATCTATGCGCGAGCTGTGAATTGGGCCGAGTGGCTAACCCTGGGGGTTGGTGTCCGGCGACTGCCCGGCCCACAGCGGAGCCTTGCCCGTGATCGACGGCGCCGCAAAGGTGACCGGTGCGGTCGTGCTGGTCGACGTGATCAACGTGCTGTTGGCCGACGTCGTCTCGGAGGGGCCCGCCAGCACCCCGGCACATACCGCCGCGGCGCCTAGTGCCGCGCTTCCACCGATGATGCCGATTGCCCATTTCAAGGTGATGCCAGAAGTCTCTGGTCGACTCATGGTCTGCCTCCCGTGTACTTGGGACCACTGCGCTGCGCCGCACCGTCGGGGCGCGGCCTTTCATGCCTTCGAGTCAACGCCGCCAATCTGGCAACACACTGAATCGCTTCTGGCAGTTCGCCTGCATAGCCGCAGCGCGGGAGTTTGGGCCGCGGCGGAGGCCTGTCCGCCACGACCCAGACCTCATCAGCCCGGATCCTGCCCCGGGTACAGCGGAGCGGGTCCGGTGATGGCCGGCGCGGCGCTGACGATCGGCCCGACCGTCGTGGCGCTGACGACCGAACTGACCGAGGTGCCGTTGGCCGATGTCGATTGCAGAGTTTGCGCCTGCGCCCCGACAAACGCCACGGCCATCGCACAGACAGCCATGCTCCCGGCGATGACGCCGGCGGCCCACTTCTTGTTGATTTCAGAATGCTTGTTTTGACTCATCGCGGGTCTCCCACCTAGACGCGATCCGCCACGATTTCGCCACACCGTTGGGGCCCGCAGCCGGTCAAACATTTCAAGTCGTCTCGGCCGTCAGGTATTCCACAGAATCAGAACTGGTCGGGTCACCAGCCCGGGAACAGGGCGGCGGCCATCAGGTGCCAATCCCGCGCTAGCGCGCCGGGATCTCTTAACCTGTCCAGATGCGGTTTCCAGCGAGCAACCCATGACGCGGTTCCTGATCCGCCGATTGGTCAACTACGCGATCCTGTTGACGCTGGCGACGTTCCTGACCTTCGCGCTGACGTCGGTGACCTTCCACCCGCTGGACAGCCTGCTGCAGCGCAACCCGCGGCCACCGCAATCCGTCATCGACGCCAAGGCCCACGACCTGGGTCTCGACAAGCCACTGCTGCCGCGCTACGCCAACTGGGTGTCCGGCGCGGTACATGGGGACTTCGGGAAAACCGTTACCGGGCAACCGGTTTCAGAAGAACTGGGACGACGGGTGTGGACCAGCCTGCGGCTGGTGGCCATCGGGTCGATCCTGGGCTCCATCATCGGTGTGATCATCGGGGCGTGGGGCGCCATCCGGCAGTACCGCTTCTCCGACCGCACCATCACCGTGCTGGCGCTGCTGATTCTCAGCGCCCCGACGTTCGTCATCGCGAACATGCTGATTCTCGGCGCGCTCGGCGTCAACGAGGTGCTGGGCTTCCAGTTGTTCCAGTACACGGGCGAGACCTCGCCCTACGCGGCCGGCGGTTGGCACGGATTCGTCGACCGGCTGCAGCACCTGGTGCTGCCGACCGCCACCCTGGCCCTCGGCGCCATCGCCGGATACAGCCGCTACCAGCGCAACGCGATGCTCGACGTACTCGGCCAGGACTTCATCCGGACCGCCCGCGCCAAGGGCCTGACCCGGCGCCAGGCGCTCTTCAAGCACGGCCTGCGCACCGCGCTGATCCCGATGGCCACGCTGTTCGCCTACGGCGTCGCGGGCCTGGTCACCGGTGCGGTGTTCGTCGAGAAGATCTTCGGCTGGCACGGCATGGGTGAATGGATGGTGCAGGGCATCAACGGCCAGGACGCCAACATCGTCGCCGCGTTCACCCTGTTCTCCGGGACGACGATCCTGATCGGCGGCCTGCTGTCCGACGTCGTCTACGCCGCCCTCGACCCCCGGGTGCGGGTCTCATGAGCGTCCAGTTCGGGCTGCCGCGCGCCCGCTTCGCATCGCGCCGCACCTTGGTGGCGCGGCGCTTCGTCCGCAACCGCCCCGCGGTGGTGTCGCTGGTGCTGCTGGTGGCGCTGTTCGTTGGCTGCTACGCCCTGCCGCCGCTGCTCCCCTACTCGTACACCGACATGGACTTCGACGCGCTGCTGCAGCCTCCCGACGGCCGGCATCTGTTCGGCACCAATGCCCTCGGCCAGGACGTGTTCGCGCAGACGTTGCGCGGCATGCAGAAGTCGATGCTGATCGGCGTCTGTGTCGCCGTGATCTCGACGGTGATCGCCGCGACGGTCGGCTCGGTGGCGGGCTACTTCGGTGGCTGGCGCGACCGGGTGCTGATGTGGGTCGTCGACCTGCTGCTCGTGATCCCCGGTTTCATCCTGATCGCGATCGTCACGCCTCGCATCCGGCACCAGAGCACGGTGCTGTGGCTGGTGGTCCTGCTGGCGGCGTTCTCGTGGATGATCAGCTCGCGCATGGTGCGCGGTCTGACCATGAGCCTGCGCGAACGCGAGTTCGTCACGGCCGCACGGTATATGGGTGTCAGCCACGCCCGGATCATCGCCCGGCACATCGTGCCCAACGTGGCGTCCATTCTGATCATCGACACCACCCTCAACGTCGGCATCGCGATCCTGGCCGAAACCGGTTTGAGTTACCTGGGTTTCGGGGTGCAGCCGCCCGACGTGTCCCTGGGCACGTTGATCGCCGACGGCACCCCGTCGGTCACCACGTTCCCCTGGGTGTTCCTGTTCCCGGCCGGCGTCCTGGTGCTGATCGTGCTGTGCGCCAACCTGATCGGCGACGGCTTGCGCGACGCGCTCGATCCCTCGGCCCGGCCCCGTCGGCGGCGGGTGGTGAAGCGATGAGCGCGCCGCTGCTCGCGGTCCGCGACCTCACCGTCACCTTCCAGACGTCTGACGAGGACGTCTCGGCCGTGCGCGGCATGAACTTTCACATCGCGCCCGGCGAGGTGCTGGCCTTGGTCGGTGAGTCCGGCGCCGGGAAGTCCGCGACCGCCATGGCGGTGGTGGGGCTGCTGCCCGAGCACGCCCAGGTGACCGGTTCGGTGAAACTGCAGGGCAAGCAGCTCGTCGGGCTCGATGACGACGCGATGTCCCAGGTACGCGGCCGGGTGATCGGCACGGTGTTCCAGGACCCGATGTCGGCGCTCACGCCCGTGTACACCGTCGGCGACCAGATCGCCGAAGCCCTTCGCGTGCACGACCGTTCGATGGGCCGGCGGGCCGCGCGCGGCCGGGCGGTCGAACTGCTGGAGTTGGTCGGCATCAAGCAGCCCGCGGCCCGCGCCCGCGCGTTCCCGCACGAGCTGTCCGGCGGTGAGCGCCAACGCGTCGTCATCGCCACCGCGATCGCCAATGACCCCGATCTCATCATCTGCGACGAACCCACCACGGCGCTCGATGTCACCGTGCAGGCGCAGATCCTCGACGTGCTGCGCACTGCCCGCGACGTCACCGGCGCCGGGGTGCTGATGATCACGCACGATCTCGGTGTCGTCGCCGAATTCGCCGACCGCGCAATGGTGATGTACGCCGGCCGGGCGGTCGAGACCGCGCCGGTGGCGAACCTGTACCGCGACCGGGTGATGCCGTACACGGTCGGCCTGCTGGGCTCGGTGCCCCGGCTCGACGCACCGCAGGGCTCGCGGTTGGTGCCCATTCCCGGCGCGCCGCCGTCGATGGCGGCACTCCCGCCGGGTTGCCCCTTCGCGCCCCGCTGCCCGCTGGCCGACGACGACTGCCGGGCGGCCGAACCCGCGCTGCTGGAGGTCGCGCCCGGACAGGCCGCCGCCTGCATCCACACCGACCAGGTGACCGGCCGCAGCGCAGCCGAAATCTACGGGGTGGCAACCGAACCCGAGGTCGTCGCGGATGACGGCGCCGAGCGGCCGGTGGTGCTCGCGGTCAACGACCTCGTCAAGACGTTCAAGCTCAGTGGCGGGTTGCTGCGGCGCAACGTCGGCGAGCTGCGTGCCGTCGACGGCGTCAGCCTGCAGCTGCGGCAGGGCCGGACCCTGGGCATCGTCGGTGAATCGGGCTCCGGCAAGACCACCACGCTGCACCAGATCCTGAATCTGACCGCGCCGCAGTCGGGTTCGATCACGGTGCTCGGCCAGGATGTGGCCGGCCTGACCCGCGACACGCGCCGCGAGCTACGCGGCGACCTGCAGGTGGTGTTCCAGGATCCCGTGGCGGCGCTGGATCCGCGGCTTCCGGTGTTCGATGTGCTGTCGGAACCCTTGCGGGTCGGCGGTTTCGACAAGAACCGGATCGACGACCGCGTCACCGAACTGCTCGGCATCGTCGGGCTGCGGCACGAGGACGCCGCCCGTTACCCTGCCGAGTTCTCCGGTGGCCAGAAGCAGCGCATCGGCATCGCCCGGGCCCTGGCGCGTCAGCCCAAGATTCTGGCGCTCGACGAACCGGTGTCGGCGCTGGACGTCTCGATCCAGGCCGGCATCATCAACCTGCTATTGGACCTGCAAGAGCGCTTCGACCTGTCGTATCTGTTTGTCTCGCATGACCTTTCGGTGGTCCGCCACCTGGCCCACACCGTGGCCGTGATGTACAAGGGCGCCGTCGTCGAACAGGGCGATGCCGCACAGGTTTTCAGCGCCCCGCAGGACCCATACACCCAGCGGCTGCTCGATGCCGTGCCGCAGCCGGGAGGGGAATGATGACGTCCCGTCGCAGTCAACTGGTGGTGGCCCTCATCGCCCTGATCGCCCTGATGGCCGGCTGCTCGAGCGAGTACCGCGGGTCCAGCGCCGGCGCACCGAAACTCGGTGCGGCCAACGACCTCAACCCACACGACCCCGCGACCCTGAGGGAAGGCGGCAATCTGCGGCTGGCGCTCACCGCGTTCCCGGACAACTTCAACACGCTGAACATCGACGGCAACACCGTCGACACCGCCGCGATCCTGCGGCCCACGCTGCCCCGGGCATTCATCGTCGGACCCGACGGTTCGACCACCGTCAACCACGACTACTTCACGGACATCCAGCTCACCGGCACCAATCCGCAGGTCGTCACCTACACCATCAACCCCAAGGCCGTCTGGAGCGACGGCGCCCCGATCACCTGGGAGGACATCGCCGCCCAGGTCACCGCGACGACCGGCAAAGACCCCCGGTTCCAGATCGCGAGCCCCAACGGCAGCGAGCGGGTGGCCTCGGTGACCCGCGGCGTCGACGACCGGCAGGCCGTCATGACGTTCGCCCGCCCGTACGCCGACTGGCGCGGCATGTTCGCGGGCAACGGCATGCTGCTGCCCAAGGTCTCGACGACCGATCCCGAGGTGTTCAACAAGGGACAGCTGAACAAGCCCGGGCCGTCGGCCGGCCCGTTCGTCGTCTCGAACGTCGACCGCGGCGCGCAGCGAATCACGCTGACGCGCAACCCGAAATGGTGGGGCACCCGGCCGCTGCTGGACAGCATCACGTTCCTCGTGCTCGACGACGCCGCTCGTATCCCGGCGCTGCAGAACAACGCCATCGATGCCACCGGGCTGGGCTCGATCGACGACATGGTGCGCGCCCGACGCACCAAAGGCGTCGACATCCGCACCGCGCCGGGACCCACCTGGTCGCACCTGACCTTCAACGGCGCGCCCGGCTCGCCGCTCGCCGACCCCGCACTGCGCCACGCCATCGCCATGGGCATCGACCGGAAGACCATCGTCACCGTCCTGCAGCACGGTCTGGTGGACAACCCGGTGCCACTCAACAACCACATCTACGTCGCGGGGCAGGCGGGCTACCAGAACAACAGCGGCGGGACGCCTTTCGACCCGGAGGCGGCACGGCGCGAACTCGACGCGCTGGGCTGGAAGCTGCCCGCCGGCCGCTCGGTGCGGGAGAAAAACGGCAAGCCGTTGAACGTTCGGATCGTCTTCTACGACGCCCCGAGCGGCCGGCAGATCGGGCAGCTGACGCAGAAAACCCTCGCCGATATCGGCGTCAAGCTGGAACTCGTGGTGTCCTCCGGCGCAGACTTCTTCAGCCAGTACATCATTCCGAGTAACTTCGATATCGCCGCCTTCGCCTGGCAGGGCGACGCCTTCCCCTTGAGCGGTCTGACCCAGATCTATGCCTCGGGCGGCGAGAGCAACTTCGGCAAGATCGGCACGCCCGAGATCGACGCCAAGATCGAGCAGACGCTCGACGAACTCGATCCCGTCAAGGCGCAGGCCCTGGCCAACCAGCTGGACCGCATGCTGTGGGCCGAAACGTTCAGTCTGCCGCTCGCCCAGTCGCCCGGAAATGCGGCGGTCCGAAGCACTTTGGCCAACTACGGCCCTGCGGGCCTGGGCGACCTGAACTACATGACGATCGGCTTCACCAAGTCCTGAGCTGCCTGATGGCCCGCGGCAGCCCGGCCGGCACCAGCGACTCGGCGGCCGCGGCCGTCGCGATGCCCTTGACCATCAGGCGCACCGTGAAGTCCGGCGGCATATTGTCCAATTCCGTTGCCCGGTCCGGCAATTCCGCATATTCGCCGGCACACACCGCAGTGGCGATGGTCAGTGCCGCACCCTCACGCATGTCGAGCACGCTATGTCCGGCGCTGGGCAGTTCCAGCAGCACAGCGTCCGGAATCAGTTCGGCGACCCGCTGGGCGATGGCCGGCGGCGTGATCAAGTCCCGGCCGCCGGAGATCACCACGGTGGGCCAGTCGAATCCCGGCATCGCGGCCACCAGGTCGAAAGGTTCGGCGACGAAATCCGGGTCGCCGGTGGCCGATTCGCGGTACGCCAGCGCCGGGTCGAGCGGCAGACCGTCGGGCTCGGGGGCATAGTTGAGCTCCTGGTAGCCGATGTGCTCGACCAGGTCGGGCTCATGCCGGTACGGCGTCTTGCTCTCGAACAGCAGCTTGGTGCTGTGCCCGATGGCGCCCCAGAGCAGCCCGCGTCCGGTGAGCAGCAACTCGAGCTGCTGCTCCAGCACTTCCGGGCCGACCAGGCCGTACAGACCCGTCGCCAGTTGCACCACCCAGGGCGTCAGCTGCCCGTCGGCGGCCAGGTCCCGCACCCTCTTGGCGAGCCCCTCCGTCGCCGGGTCGGTGCCGTCCCACAGCACGGCCCGGGTGGCCTCGCGCACCGCGTCGATGTCGTCGGCGCACAGCAGCGGTGAGTCCAGCACCATGGCATGCACGCGGGCGTGATGGCGCACGCCGACGCCGGCGGCCAGGTAGCTGCCGTACGACGTGCCGTAGATCACCGCGGACTCGACGCCGGCGTCGTCCAGGACCGCCGCGATGTCGTCGACCGCGGCCTCGATGGTCAGCGCCTCAGTGGGCAGGTCGGCGCCGGCGTCATCGTGTCGGGACATGCCGACGCCGCGGTGCTCGACCATGATGACGTCCAGACCGGCGGCCGTCGCCCGGCGGCGCAAATTGCGGTAGTGCCCGATGGACGCCGCACCCGGCCCGCCCGGAATGATCACCAGCGGATGCTCGCTGAGCGGCCCGGTCCGCACGTAGAACAGATCGAATTCCTCTGCGCCACTTGGCCGGACCGGCCGCCGCACCGACCGTACCCCCGGCAGCGCCGCGAGCTTGTCGTGCGCCTTGCGGCGCTTGGCGTTCATGGTCATCGACACTCATTCTGCCGCGTTTGGTTCGGCGCGAGCGTAAGCCGTGCCTGTGACTGTGCTGGTACGTAGAACTGGGACATGACCATCCTCGACCTCCCCGACACGACAACGTGGACCGACCTGCTGGCCGACATCGCAGCGGGCGCCAAAGACCGCGATCTGGACGACGTGAATCCATTCGACCAGGTGGCCGCGCTCAAGCGGGCCGGATTCGGCACCCTGCGCCTGCCCACGGAGCTGGGCGGAGCCGGACTCACGGTGCCGCAACTGTTTTCCGCCGTCATCGACGTCGCCCGCGCCGATCCGGTGGTGGCGCACATCTTCCGTACGCATTTCTGGTTCGTCGAGGAGCGGCTGCGCACCCTGGACCAGCCCGGGTCCCGGGCCTGGCTGGACAAGGTGGCCAACGGCAAGGTGTTCGGCAATGCGTTCAGTGAGAAGGGCTCCCACGCGGTGGGCAGCCTGGTGTTCAACACCCGCTTGACGCCGGGCCACGACGGCGGATTCATCTTGACCGGCGAGAAGTTCTACAGCACCGGAACCCTGTTCTCGGACTACCTGACCGTGACAGCGACCACCGATCATGATTCGGTGGCGACCGTCATCGTCCCGGCCGATCGTGCCGGCGTGACGATCATCGACGACTGGGACGGTTTCGGTCAGCGCCGTACCGGCACCGGCACCACGCGGTTCCAGGACGTGACGGTGCTGCCCGACGAGGTGCTCACGGACACGCGGTACGACGCCGAGCCCGTGCCGTCGGTGCAGTACACCCTGTTGCAGCTGTACATCCACGCCGTGGTGGCCGGAATCCTGGAGAACATCGTGGACGACGGGATCGCGCTCCTGCGGTCCCGCGAGCGCAGCTTCAGCCATGCCTCTGCCGCGTCACCGACCGACGACCCGCTGCTGCAGCGCCAGCTCGGCGAACTGGCCAGCTCCGCCTACATCGCCCGGGCCGCAGTGCTGGATGCGGCGGCGGCGATCGGGGCGGCCATCGATTCGACCGGCCCGGACGGTGTGCCCGACGCGGCGCTGGTCGCGAAGGCCCAGCTGCAGGCGGCCAAGGTGAAGGTGCACCTGGACGACATCGCGCCGCGTGCCGCCACCAAGCTCCTGGAGCTCGGCGGTGCCAGCGCGGCCAGCCGGCAACGCAACCTCGACCGGCACTGGCGCAACATCCGCACCATCACGCTGCACAACCCCGTCGGTTACAAGGCCCGGGTGGTCGGGCAGAACCTGTTGCACGGCACCGCGATTCCCGCCAACGCCTACTTCTGACCTCAGGCGGCGATGAGGTCGGCGGCCTTCTCACCGATCAGCACGCTCGGGGCGTGAGTGTGGCCCCGGATGATGGTCGGCATCACCGAAGCGTCGGCGACCCGCAGCCCCGCGACCCCACGGACGCGGAGCTGCGGGTCGACCACGCTGGCCTCGTCGCTGCCCATCCGGCACGTGGTGGTCGGGTGATACAGCGTGTGCGACGTGGTGGCCAATGCCAGCTCCAGCGTGCGGTCGTCGAGATCGTGCGCACCCACCGGGCGGGCGATGTCGCCGAGCAGTCCCTTCAGCGCCGGGGCCTGGGTCATGTCCGCCAGCATCCGCAGGCCCGCCAGTAGTGCCTTGCGGTCCGCGCCCTCAGGGTCGGACAGGTAGCGCGGGTCGATGATCGGCTTGGCCAACGGATCGGCCGAGGCCAGCCGGATGGTGCCGGTGCTCTTGGGCTTCACCAGGATCGGCCCCATCGCCACCGCGTCGCGCGGGTAGGCGTCGCCGATGCCCTCGTCGAAGAACGGCGCCGGGGCGAAGATCAGCTCGATGTCGGGCTGCGCAAGTTCAGGATCACTGCGGACGAAGCCATACGCCTCACCGACATTCGAGGTCAGCATGCCGCGGCGGCGGGTCAGGTAGTTGAGCAGCTGCACCGGTTTTTCCGCGCTGATCAGGGTCTCGCACTTGGCGTCGAACCCGAGCAGCACGACCAGGTGGTCCAGCAGGTTCGACCCGACGCCCGGCGCGTCGTGGACCACATCGATGCCGTGCTCGGCCAGATGCTCGCGCGGACCGATGCCGGACAGCATCAGCAGCTGCGGGCTGTTGATCGCGCCTCCGGACAGGATCACCTCACGGCGCGCCCGGACGATCTGACGACGGCCGTCCGCCTCGTACTCGACGCCGACCGCCCGCCCGTCCTCGATCAGCACGCGGGTTGCCGTGGCGCCGGTGCGCAGATGCAGGTTCGACCTGCGCAGCGCGGGCCGCAGATAGGCGTCGGCGGTGCTCCACCGCGCGCCGCGGCGCTGACACACCCGGGTCTCGACGAACCCCTCGTAACCGGACTGCTCGGCGGCCTCCAGCCACGCGGCCGTGACACCGCGGGGGCTGCGCTGCGGGCTGAGCACCAGCGGCCCGGCCTCGATCCGGTCGAAATACTTCTTCACGGCCGCGTACGACCACTCTTCGCCGGCGAGCTCACCCCACTCGTCGTAGTCCGCGGGCAGGCCGCGCACCCACATCATGGCGTTCATCGACGACGAGCCGCCGAGGGTCTTGCCGCGCGGCCAGTAGATGCGGCGGCCGGCGAGCTCGGGCTGCGGTTCGGTCGAGTAATCCCAATCGAACTCGCCGCGGAACAGCTTCGCGAAAGCCGCCGGGATACGGATGAACTGGTTCTTGTCGACGGCCCCGGCCTCCAGCACCACCACCTGCGCGGTGCCGTCGGCGCTCAGTCGATCAGCCAGCACAGCACCGGCCGAGCCGGTCCCCACGACGACGAAGTCAGCGATCACCGCCGCAGTCTGTCACGAAACGCGGCCTACCAGGGGCCTAAGCGGTGAGCTCGATGCGCGTCGCGTCGCCGACGCTGGCATAACGCTCGGGGCTGCAGGTCAGCACGATCACCTGGCCGTCGCCGCCGACCGCGTCGAACACCTCACCCATGCGGGTCAACCGGCCCGCATCGGTGAACCCCAGTGCGTCATCGATGATCACCGGGACGGTGTCCTCCTTGGCCACCAGCGCCGCGCCGGCCAGCCGGGCGACGATCCCCAGCTGTTCCTTGGCCCCACCGGAGAGGCTCTCGTACGGCACGGTGGTGCCCGCGACGGTGCGACTGCAAATCCGCAGATCACTGTCGACCTCGACGGCGAAGCTGTCCCCGAACACGATGCGCCCCAGCCGTTCCACCTCGGTGCGGAACGGTGCCACGTACCGCTGCCGGGCCTGTTCGCGGTGCCGGCCCATCACCGTCCGCAGCAGTTCAGCGGCCCGGGCCCGACGACCCACTGCGGCGTGTTCGGACTCCGCATGCCGCAGCGCGATCTCGGCGGCATCGAGCTGGCTCTGGCGGCCCTGTGTCCCGTACACCTTCAATTGCGCTGCCACATCCCGCAATTGGTCATCGAGTTCGCGGCGCCGGGTACCGAGCCGGGCCGAATCCGCGGTGGCCGCCGCCAGTTCCGCATCGACAGTGTCGGGCGCGGCGGCAGCCAGCGCCGCGGCGAGTTCCTGTTCACGCGCGGTGGCCGCGGCAGCCTGCTCCCCCAGCGCCGCGACGCGCTGGGTCAAGGCCGCATCGTCCTCCAGTTCGCGCTGCCGTGTCAGTCGCTCGGTGGCCTCGGTGAGCGCGGCCGTCGCCGCCGTCACCTTCTCGCGGGCGACCGTCGCCGCGGTCAACGCGGCCGCCACCGCGGCCGCCGCGGCGGTGGCCGTGTCGCGGCATTGCTCGTACTCGGTTGTCGCCCGGCGCTGTTCGGCGTCGGCGGCTTCCAGCTCGGCTCGTGCCGCCCCGACGTCGATGGCGTCGGTATCGCCCAGCTGCTCCCGCAGCCCCGCCAGCCGAGCCGCGAGCGCCTCGACCGTGTCGGCGCCCAGCAGCGTCTGCCGGGTGACGGTCAGCCGATCACGCTCGGCTTCGAGTTCGCGCCGCCGCGCGTCCAGGACCCGCGCGGCCTCGACGTCAGCGACCCCGTGTGGCTGGAGCGCAGCCGCCAGCGCAGTGCGCGCCGCGTCGAGAACGGCGCTGGTGTCCGCGGCCGGGGTACCGGGCAGCACCCGCACCGTCAGCAGCCCGGGGAGTTCGACATCGGTCCGGCCGCCCGCGCTCGTGACCCACTCCGACCCGGCGGACAGCGTCACGTCCTGGTCACCCACGCGCAGCTCGACGTCGCCGTGAGCCACCAATTCGATTCGCGCCGAGGCGAGTTCAGCAGCCGCGGCCGCACGGTCCACCGCGGCGGCGGCGGTTTCGATGGCCCGCATGCCCGCCGCGGTCAGCGTGATCTTGCCCAGCTGATCGGCGACCGCCGCCAGTTCGTCGGCGGCGACCTGCACCCGCTCCAGCAGGCCGGACAGCCGAACCGCCTCAGCGCGCTGGGACAGTTGGTCCACCACCTGCCGCGCCGCATCCAGGCGGACCCGACCGGCCTCCACCACGGACCGCGCCACCGCCACGGCGGTGTCGGCGGCCTGCTGCAGCTGCGCCGCGGTCACGTGCTGTTGCGCGGCGTGCTCGGCGGCGGCGGTCAGTTCACCGATGCCGGCGGTCCGCTGTTCGACGTCGGCCTGCAGCCGCTGCCGCTCGTCGAGAGCACTGCGTGCTGCCGTCGCGGTCGCCACCGCCGCCTGCGCCTGCACGCGTGCCTGGGCAAGCTCGTCGCGGACTCGAGCCACCGCGGTCGCCGCTTCCCGAGCCGCCGCCAGCCGCACCTCAGCGGCCGCCAGTTGCTCAGTGGCCGTGGCCAATTCCTTCGTCAGCTCGCCGTGGCGGCGGACCGCCTCGTCGACCTCGGCCACCGCGGCGGCACGCGCCGCGACCTCCGCCTGCGCAGCCTTCAGGCTTTTTGTTGCCTCGGCCCACACACCGGTGGGACGGCCGGTCTGCGTGAAGTACTTCAAGAACTCGGCGTCGATCCGGTCGACCAGCAGCGGCTCGTTGCCCGACAGCGCACCCTCGAGTGCACCGGCCTGACCGGCCGCGACATCGAGTGCCCGCGCCAGCGCGTCGCATCCGGCGAGGTCGACCGGCACCATGGCGGCAGATTGCAGAATGCGCTGGGCCCGCCACAATTCGGTGTCGACCGTCTCCTCCAGCATCGCGCGCACCCGGTCGTGCGCCTCGTCGCCGGTGAGCTGCTCGCGGCGCGGCGCGAGGATGGTCAGCCGGGTTTCGGCCTTCTTGTGGAACCGCTTGTAATACTCGAACCGGTAAGGGCCGGTGGAGATTTCGGCCGTCACCTCGGCACCGACGTCAGCATGAGTCGGCTTGACCTGCTTGACCTCTTTCTTGGTCGAGCGGTCCTTGGACTCCAGCAGCAGATCGAGCGCCTCGATCATGGAGGACTTGCCGATCTCGTTGGCGCCAGCGACCACCACCACGCCGCGCTCGGGAAATTCGATCTCGCGGTGGGTGATGCCGCGGTAATTGGTCAGGACCAGCCGATGCAACTTCATGCGGCACTCCCCCGATCGACCAGGCGCAGCAGCAGCGCGAGCGCCGCGCGTGCGTCGTCGGCGTCGTCGCCCGAAGTGCTTGCGGTGCCGACCAATTCGTCGACCGCCGCCGCGGCGAACCCACCGATGCCCAGGTCCGAGAATTCGCCGTCCGCCGGGACCACGACGAGGTCGGTGTGTCGTTCCCACGTCGTCAGCGCGGCGAACAGGCGCGCGTAGCGGTCGAGGCAGGCGTCGAGGGTGGCCTTGTCGGAGATGGTCAGTGAGCCCGTCAGCGCCAACCGGACGACGGTGCGTTCCTTGTCCGGCAGGCCGTCGAGGTTCAGGTCCAGATCGGCGATATCGCGATCCGTGTCGACGATCCGGCGCAGCGTGACGAACCGCCACTGACCCACCCGGCGGGACTCGACCGTGACCGACTGATCCGTGTCGTCGACGTCGACCACCAGGACGTGGCCCGAATCCGCTTCGATGTCATCGTAATTGGTGACTTCGGGTGCACCGGAGTACCACACCCGGCCGGTGCTGCCGACCTCGGTGCGAGAGTGCTTGTCCCCCAACGCCACATAGTGGACCGCGCCCCGCCGTACCGCGGCCTCGACGGTGTCCAGCCGGATCAGTGCCGGTTTCGTGGGATCGGGATCGAGGACGTCGACCCCGCCGTGCCCCACCACGATTCGGGTGACGCCGTCAGCCGGCAGGTCGGCCACCGCGTCGCCCGTCAGGTCCGTGGTGGGCGCCTTGGAGCGCCACGGCGCGCCGACGATCTGCACCCCGGGCCGCAGATCGTGTACCCCGTCGAGCACCGTGACGTTGGGCGGGCATTCGGCCAGGAACAGCGTGCTGGTGTACACCGACGCCGGATCCAGCGGATCGTGGTTGCCCGGCAGCAGGAACACCGGAATCTTGATGGCGCGCATGGCCTCCAGCGACAGGCTGACCTCACGCGGATCGAGCTGGTTGTGCTCGAAGACATCCCCCGCCACGACGACGAACTCGGCACCCACCTCGGTGCACAGCGCCCCGAGGCGCGCCACGGCGTCACGACGTGCGGCCGAGTAGCGCGGCTGCGCCTCACCGCCCAGGAAATGCCGGGTCATACCGAGCTGCCAGTCGGCGGTGTGGACGAAACGCATGCGGCGAGTGTAAAACCCGGCACTGACAACTCCGGGGATCTACGGTGGGCGGGTGACGGGAACCCGAACATTGATCCTGCTGCGGCACGCGAAATCCGACTACCCCGACGGGGTCGCCGACCACGACCGGCCGCTCGCCAAGCGCGGTGTCCGCGAAGCGGCACTGGCGGGCGACTGGATTCGGGAACATCTCCCGGCCGTCGACGCCGTCCTCTGCTCGACCGCCACCCGAACCCGGCAGACGCTCGAACGCACCGGCATCACCGCACCCGTGACCTATGTCGAACGCCTCTACGACGCGACGGCCGGCATCGCCATCGAAGTCATCAACGGCGCGCCGGAGGCGGCGAACACGGTGCTGGTGATCGGCCACGAACCGGTCATGTCGTCGCTCGCGCTGAGTTTGGCGTCGCTCGACACGAGCGACCCTGACGCCGCCGGCCAGATCGCGATGAAGTACCCGACGTCAGCGATCGCGGTTCTGCATACCGACCGGCACTGGTCGCAGCTGGAGCTGCGCAGCGCCACGTTGGACCAGTTCCACATCCCCCGTTAGGAGTTGGTGGCGAGCGTCAGCTCCATCAGCTTGGTGGCCATACCGCAGGTGTCGGCGCCCGGCCCCTGCGGATTCACCCACCAGCCCACGACGCCGGCAGCGTCACTGGCCACGCCGCACGAGCCGTTGGGATCGTTCGGATGCATGATGATCGACTTCACGCCGGCGATCGCTTTGGACTCGTACTTGTAGTTCAGATGCTGGGCGACCTTGGTCTCCTCATCGAGGCTGCCCTGCTCGTACCAGAACCGGGTGATGTCGATGAGGCCCGCCGACTGGTTCAGCGCCTGCCACCGGCACACCGCACCCACGAAGGTGCTCTGGATGTCCAGCGGATCCGCACCGACCGTCTTGGCCAGCACGTCATTGGTCAGCACGTCGCACTCTTTGAGCAGGTTCGGGTACGAATCCGCCGAGTGCTCGCTGCCGCCGCCGGCGCCTTCTTTCATCGCGGTGCCCTCGACCGAGCGGGCGCAACCCACCAGCGCCAGCGCCGACATCACGGCGACCGCTCCAGCCAGTTTCCGTCGTGTCATTTCGCGTTCGCAATCGATTGCCGGGCCAGTTCCTTGGCGATGTCGCACGGTTCGGGGAACGGCTTCTGGGAGAAGCTGATGGACCATTCGATGAAGTCGTCGTCGAACTGGATGCCGACCTCACACAGGCTCTTGCCGATCATCGGGTCCTCACCGAGCGCGACGAAACCGGAGTGGCCGTTGATGTTGATGTCGCTGACGTCGGCCCGTGTCCGTTCCTCGGTCTTGCGTTCGCGGCCGATCGGGCTGCCGCGGTACCAGGTGAAGGAGAAGTGCGGGCCGAGGATGCCACCGTTGACCAGCCACTGGCACCCCACGGAGTTCTTCGCGGTGTTCACAAGGCCGGTGACCTGGGTCAGCTGGCTGACGGTCTGATCGCTGACGCCGCCGCACACCGGGAACATCGGGCCGTGCTTGGCCGGGCCCGAGGCAGCGGGGCCCGACTGGCCGCCCGCCTGAGCGGTGCCGCCGTTGCCGTCGTCCGAGCAGGCGGACATCGCCGGAATCATCGCCGCGGCAAGCACGGTCGCGGCGGCAGTCTTCACCTGTCTGCGGGTCACGCCATGCACTGTAGCGGCAGGTTCTGAGGTCAACCACCGACATGCCGACTGACCTGGTCTTTCTATAAGCATTCCCGGGTGTGCCACAGTAACCGCATGCTCTGGGCACTGCTGCGGCAGTACACGAGGCCGTATCGGCGGCAGCTGACGGTGGTGGCGACGCTGCAACTGATCAGCACGCTGGCCTCGCTGTATCTGCCGACGCTCAACGCCCGCATCATCGACCACGGCGTGGCGCGCGGCGACACCGGTGTGATCGGGCGGCTCGGCGCCGTCATGCTCGCCGTCAGTGCGATGCAGGTCCTGTGCGCCATCGGCGCGGTCTACTTCGGTTCCCGCGCCGGCATGGGCTTCGGCCGCGACCTGCGCTGGGCCGTGTTCCGCCAGGTGCTCGGCTGGTCCAATGCCGAAGCCGTGCGGTTCGGGGCGCCGACGCTGATGACGCGCACCACCAATGACGTCCAGCAGATCCAGGTACTGGTGCAGATGACCTGCACCATGCTGATCACCGCGCCGATCATGTGCATCGGCGGCATCGCGATGGCCGTGCACCAGAACGCCGGCCTGTCGTGGCTGCTGCTCGTCAGCGTGCCGGTGATGGCGGGGTGCAACTACCTGATCATCTCCCGGCTGCTGCCGCTGTTCCGCCGCATGCAGCGGTTGATCGACAACATCAATCGGGTGCTGCGCGAACAGCTCACCGGCATTCGCGTGGTTCGGGCCTTCTCGCGCGACGACGCCGAACGCGCCCGGTTCGCGGACGCCAATTACGACCTGACCGACACCACGCTGACCGTCGGGCGGTGGCAGGCACTGATGCTGCCCGCCACCACTCTCGTGGTGAATCTGTCCAGCGTTGCGGTGATCTGGTTCGGAGGCATCCGCATCGACCACGGCCAGATGCAGGTCGGCTCGCTGATCGCATTCCTCTCGTACTTCATGCAGATCCTCATGGCCGTGCTGATGGTGACCATCGTGCTCGTGATCCTGCCGCGGGCGTCGGTGTGCGCCGAGCGGATCACCGACGTGCTCGTCACCGAGCCGACGATCGTGTCGCCCGCTGTGCCCGTGGTGCCGGAGGTCCGGCGCGGGGAGGTACGGGTGGAAGCAGCCACCTTCGGGTACCCCGGCGCCGACGACCCTGTGCTGCACGGCGTTTCACTGACCGCTTCGCCCGGGACGGTGACGGCCATCGTGGGATCGACCGGCTCCGGAAAGTCGACACTGATGGCGCTGCTGTGCCGGATGTACGACGTCACGTCCGGCTCCGTGATGGTCGACGGCGTCGACGTCCGGGACTACGACCCCGAACAGCTGTGGTCGATGATCGGGGTGGTGCCGCAGCGCGGGCACGCGTTCTCCGGCACGGTCGCCGACAACCTGCGGTTCGGCAAGGCCGATGCGACCGAAGACGAGATGTGGGCGGCGCTCGGTGTCGCGTCGGCCGATTTCGTGGCGGACCACCCCGAGGGGCTGGGCATGCCCGTCGCACAGGGCGGCACGAACTTCTCCGGTGGACAGCGCCAGCGCCTCGCCATCGCCCGCGCAGTCGTACGGCGGCCCGCGGTGTACCTGTTCGACGACGCCTTCTCCGCGCTGGACGTCCACACCGACGCCCGGGTGCGGGACGCGTTGTCCGCGGTGGCTGCCGAGGCCACGGTGATCATTGTCGCCCAGCGCCTTTCGACGGTCGCCGCCGCCGATCAGATCGTCGTACTCGACAACGGCCACGTGGTGGGCGTCGGCACGCATTCCGAACTGATCGAGTCGTGCCCGGTGTACCGCGAATTCGCCGACTCGCAAGCGGTTGTGGCCGGAGGCCTGGCGTGACCCGGCCGCCGTCGGCCGCCATGCTGGCTTCGGGTCAGCGGTCCGAGAACTTCCGCGGTACGGCGCTGCGGTTGGTGAAACAGCTGGCACCGCAACGCGGTCGGGTGATCGTGGTGATGCTGTTGGGCATCGCCGGGATCGCCGCGGGCGTGATCGGACCGCGCATCCTGGGCCATGCCACCGACCTGTTGTTCAACGGGGTTCTGGGCCGCGGGCTGCCAGCGGGCATCAGCCGTGAGCAGGCGGTGGCAGCGGCGCGGGCCCGGGGCGACAACACCTTTGCCGACCTGCTCGCCGGGTCCGACGTCGTTCCGGGACAGGGCGTGGACTTCACTGCGATCGGCCACGTGCTGACGCTCGCGCTGCTCCTGTATCTGGTTTCTGCGGTGATGGTGTGGACCGAGGCACGACTGCTCAACACCATCGTGCAGCGCACCATGTTCACGCTGCGCTCCCACGTCGAGGACAAGATTCACCGGCTGCCGTTGTCCTACTTCGATTCCCGGCCCCGTGGGGAGATTCTCAGCCGCGTCACCAACGACATCGACAACGTCCAGACGTCGTTGACGATCACCGTCAGCCAACTGCTGACCTCGGCGCTGACCGTGGTGGCGGTGCTGGCGGCGATGATCTGGATTTCGCCGCTGCTGGCGTTGATCACCGTGCTGACGGTGCCGTTCACCTTGCTGGCGACGCGCATCATCACCAAGCGATCGCGACAACAGTTCATGGCGCAGTGGCGCAACACCGGCCGGCTCAACGCCCACATCGAAGAGACCTACAGCGGCTTCACCGTCGTCAAGACATATGGCCACCGGGCACTCGCCGAGGAGAAGTTCCGCGAACTGAATGACGATGTGTACCAGTCGAGTTTCGGGGCGCAGTCACTGTCCGGACTGGTCTCCCCGATCACGACGTTCATCGGCAACGTCAGCTATGTCGGCGTCGCGGTGGTCGGCGGTATCCAGGTGGCGACCGGGCAGATCAGCCTGGGCAGCATCCAGGCATTCATCCAGTACGTGCGGCAGTTCAACCAGCCCTTGACCCAGATCGCGTCGATGTACAACACCATGCAGTCCGGGATGGCCAGCGCCGAGCGGGTTTTCGAGTTCCTGGATGCTGACGAAGAGGCCGGAGCTGGACCGGCACTTGGCCGTGTTTCGGCCGTGCCGGACCGGGGCTCGGTTGCGGCGGACCGGGGCTCGGCTGCGGCCGACCGCGGTTCGGTTGCACCCGGCCCTGGCGGAGCCGCGGCCGGCAGTTCCGCGGCTCCGCCGGACCTCGTCGAGTTCGAGCGGGTCAACTTCTCCTACGTACCCGGGACCCCTGTCATCGAGGACCTGTCGTTCGTCGCCGAACCGGGCACCACCGTGGCCATCGTCGGGCCGACCGGAGCCGGAAAGACCACGCTGGTAAATCTGCTGATGCGGTTCTACGAGCCGGATTCCGGCCGAATCCTCCTGGGCGGCCGCGACATCGCGACGATGAGCCGCGCCGAGCTGCGGTCGCGCATCGGCATGGTGCTGCAGGACACGTGGCTGATTGCCGGCACCATCTACGACAACATCGCCTACGGACGTCCGGACGCCACCGAGGCCGAGGTGATCGAGGCTGCTCGTACCGCGCGCGTCGACCACTTCGTGCACACGCTGCCGAACGGGTACCAGACGCGGCTCAACGAGAACGGCGTGAACATCAGCGCCGGCGAGAAGCAGCTGATCACCATTGCCCGCGCGCTGGTCCGGCAACCCCAGCTGTTGATCCTCGACGAGGCCACCAGTTCCGTCGACAGCCGCACCGAGCTGCTGATCGCCCAAGCCACCGCGGAGCTGCGCCGTAATCGGACCAGTTTCATTATCGCGCACCGGCTTTCCACCATCCGAGATGCCGATCTGATCCTCGTGGTGCAGGCCGGGCGCATCGTCGAGCGTGGGTCCCACGACGAGTTGCTCCAGCGACGCGGGGCCTACTGGAAGATGACGCAGGCCTGACGGTCGCGGGCTAGGTCCACCCACCGGGCATCCCTCCCACCGAAGGTTCCCTGTGTTCAGCCGGTGCGCGGGCCTGCCACTCCGCCGCTGAAGAGGCAGGCCCGCGATGTGTTGTCACTGTTGAGTTGTCAAGGTGCGCAATGCTTTAGGTGTTATGCGGCTGTGTCGAGGCGCATGGTGCGGCGGTTGTATGCGGGGATCGGTTTTCGTTGCGGGTCGACGGCCGCGGGTGGGACGAGCCAGGGGTGTTTGTCCAGGCCCACGACGACGTCCCAGCCGTCGTGGTGGACGTTGGCGTGGCAGGCCGGGCACAGCAGGCAGCCGTTGGCTAGTGATGTCTCACCGTGGTGGGTCCAGTGGATGATGTGGTGGGCGTGGGTGCGTCCGGGTGGGGCGCCGCATTTGATGCAGCACTGATCCCGCAGATACAGCGCTTTGCGCAGGTGCGCCGGGAACAGGCGTTTCTCTCGGCCCATATCGAGGGGTACGTGTTCGCCGTCGACGATCATGGTGGTGACGGTGGTGTCGCAGCAGATTCGTTCCAGGGTCATGGTGCTGATCGACCCGATGAATTCCAGCGTGGCCAAATCCGGGGCATCCGCCGGGACGGTCACCAGTAGCTGCGTGCGCGGGGCCGAGGCGGTGTCGCCGCCGCGGGCGGCGATGTCCAGCACCGCTTCCAGCGCGTCGGCCCGCCGCCTGCCCGCCGTGCGGGTGTCGGGGCTGCCGTCGGGTTCGGGCCGCGGTGCCGAGTGTTCCTCGATCGCTGCGACCAGCTTGGCGCCCACCTCCACGTCCAAGTCCGCGCGCACCTGCACCCGACCATCGGAGGTGACGCGGTGCTCGACGGTGTTGACCGACCGGTCCTCCGCGGCCGGCAACCCACCTTCGGCGGCCGCATGCCGGTTCCCCAAACGGCGGGCGCGGGCCCCGATGTCGGCGGGCGTCGCCCCGGAGAAGAACTGCCCCAACAGATCGGTCACCTGCCCGAACCGGTCTTCCTCGCTCACCTCACCGGGTGCGCGGGCGCGGATGTGGTTGACGCCTTTGACAATCGCATCCACATGCTCCCCCGAGATCGCCCCGTCGGCAGCATGCGCCGCGAGCGTGGGCAATGCCGGCAACGCGCCCGATACCCGGATAAAGCGCTCGGCCACCGACGGGGCACATCCCAACGCCATCAACAACTCCCTCGGCGTCCGCCCCTGCGCCGCCGCCACCCCGCGGCGATCCAACACCCCGGTCAGCATCGCCGCCACATGATCGATCACATTGCGCAGCTTCATCACGCACGTCATCGCCGCCACCGCGTCGTCCCTGGACATGTCGTCGGTGACGGCCACGCCACGCAGGTGATCGAGAAGAGCGTTGAAATCCGGTGCGATTCCCATGCCCAATTGTATCGAACATCTGTTCGAACAGCAAGGAGTTTTCGGCCTACATCAGGACATCGGTGACGGTTCGAGCGATCCCGGAAGGGCAGTTGCGACCGCCGAACTTGGGCTGCGGGGTCCCGTGGCCCGGGCGTGCCGTCGATCCGGCACCGAATGCGCCGATGCCGACGGCAGGATGCGCAGGCGGGCGGCGCGGGAAGACGCGCGGGCGCGAGGTGTCGAATACGCAGGCACAGCAGGGAATTTCACTCGCCTAGAGACCGCGTCGCCACCCACAGACCTACGGCCGATATGGCGTGACCCTCGGCAGCCAGGCAGGTACCGACTCGCAGTAGCGCCGGTACTCGTCGCCGAATTGCCTCAGCAGCGCGGGTTGCTCATAGAAGTAGACGAACGCGGCCGTGCCAAGCACGAAAAAGACTGCATACCAAAGCAGTACCGGCTGGCCGAGGACCAGCGCCTGACCAACGATGACGGCCGCGACCGCGAGGTACATCGGGTTGCGGACGTACCGGTGCGGCCCCGTCACGACCAAGTTCTGCGTCGGCGCGGCCGGCAAGGGCGTGCCGAGCCCATCACTGGCGAATTTGTAGATCGCCGCGAGCAGCACCGGGAGGCCCAGAGCAATCAGCACCACGCCGCCGATCCATGTGCCGGGCACGCCGAACAGGTCACCGATCCGCCGCCAACCGGTCAGCGAATATGGGATCAGGCCGGCCATGGTGCCGGGTACGACGACGGTGAAAACCGCACTGCGCACCAGGCTTTGGCGGCGCAGGGACGCCGTCGAGCCCATGACTCAGGCCGCGAACGCTGCCGTCAGCTGGACCCGGATGACCGGATCGGATTCGAGGCGATGCCGCAGCGCACTCTCGAACTGCCAGATGGACGCGAGGTCGTGGTCCATCCGGCAGTCCACGGCTGCGGCCGTGCCCGACGGCGGCGGGCTGTCCGCGATGTGGTCGGCAACGGGTTCCAGCAGGGTCCGCGGCGCCGCCAGGTAGT
Source organism: Mycobacterium sp. SMC-21 (assembly GCF_045310825.1). Taxonomy (NCBI): domain Bacteria; kingdom Bacillati; phylum Actinomycetota; class Actinomycetes; order Mycobacteriales; family Mycobacteriaceae; genus Mycobacterium; species Mycobacterium sp. SMC-21. The sequence continues at coordinate 50,155 of NZ_JBJIAO010000022.1, forward strand.
AACCGGGATTCGGACCGCCGACCTCGGCCGCGTACAGCAGCCCGTGCTCGGTGATGATGATGTGCGTGGCCAGGACCCGCACCGGCCCATGCCGCTCCGCGGTGCCCCATTCCTCGGCCGCCAACCGTCCCTGGATGGCGTGTAGTCGCACGTCATCCGTGAGGAATTTCGTGAAGTCACCCGGCGCGAGCACCCGGGCCGACGCGAGGTCGGCATTCAGGCTGCCGCACAGCATCTCGCCGATGTAATTGAACAACCGATCGCTCATGACGCGCTCCCATCGGGCCAGTACCTTGAGCCTGCACCCGAGCGGCGGCGAACGTCAATGGTTGATCAGAGTTGCGGACCCTCCGCGCGAAGATCGTCGACCGCCGTCATGGCGTCACGCAGTTTGGCGAGCCACTCCTCGGCATGTTCGCCGACCAACCGGACCGACCACGCCAGCGCATCGGACCGCGACCGGGCCACGCCGGCGTCGACCAGGGTGTCGAGAACCTGACGCTCGGGCTGCTTCAGTCGGGTCATCACCGGAACAGCCAAGTGGGTGAACAGGATTCGCTCCGACTCCCCGACCGACACACCCCAGGCCACTTTGCGGCCGTAGCGGGCCTCGGCCTCGTCGGCGATCCGCATGCGCTCGGCCCGGGTCTCTTCCCGGAACCGCGCCACGCGCCCGGAGGCCCGGGCGGCCGTTTCCGGATTCTCCGGCTCGGGCAGTCGCCCGATCACCACGATCTCCTCGCGGTCCACCGTGACCTCCGGGTCGCCGGCGAACCACTCTTCCGGGAGCCGGCCGGCGAACCAGTCGGCGGCGTCGCCCGCGTCAGGCTGCTGCGCTTGTTGCCAGCCGCCACGGCGGTCCTGGCCTGAATGACGTTGCCTCATGCTTACATGATTACACCGTTACAGCTGTAACGAAACGGCCTTTCACCCCAAGTGAACGTACGCCGCAAAAAGGGGCTATCAGCGCTTACGCAGCAGCGCGGAACCGCCGAAGACGGCCGCCCCGAGCGCCACCAACGCCAGGAACACCGCCCAGCCCGGACTGACGAAGACACCGACCAGGACGATGGCGGCAATCACCGGCGACGCCAGGAACAGCAGCATGCCCGGGTGTTCCTTCGCTACCGCGAGGGCACTCTTCGCCCGGACCGGGTCAATTTCTCTGCGCGCCATGGAACCAGGATGCCACCCGAGGCGACTAAAGGAAGAGATTCAGCCGACACCCGAATCCGAGACCCGAATCACAGCCCTACCTATACCCCCTATGGGTATATACTCCAGGCATGAGTCAGGTACTTGAAGTTCAGGGAATGTCGTGCGGACACTGCGTCGCGTCCATCACCTCAGCTGTCGAGCCGCTGCCCGGCGTAACCGGCGTCGAGGTGGACCTCAAGGCCGGGACCGTACGAGTGGACGGCGAGGCCGATCGGGCCGCCGTTGCCGCCGCCATCGAAGACGCCGGATACGACGTCGTCCAACCAGCATGACCACGTCGGTCACCCTGTCCGTGGGCGGCATGACGTGTGCGTCGTGTGCGGCCCGAATCGAGAAGCGGCTCAACCGGATCGACGGTGTTCACGCCAGCGTGAACTTCGCGACCGAGCAGGCGGCCATCACCTACCCGGACAGCGTGACCACCGACGATCTTGTCGCGGCCGTCGAGGCCACCGGCTACACCGCGAGCGTCGACAAGGCCGATACCCCCGCCGAACCGGCCTACCTGCCGCGCCTGCTGGCGTCACTGGCCCTCACGATCCCCGTCATCGCGCTGTCCATGATTCCGGCCTTGCAATTCCCGCACTGGGCGCTGTGGGCGCTGGCCCTCGCCACCCCCGTGGTGTTCTGGGGCGCCTGGCCGCTGCATCACGCCGCGTGGACCAACCTGCGGCACGGCGCGGCGACGATGGACACCCTGGTGTCGCTGGGTGTGCTCACGTCGTACCTGTGGTCGGTATGGATGCTGGCCATGGGCAGCGACCACCTCTACCTCGAGGTCGCCGCCACCGTCACGACCTTGATCCTGGCCGGCAAGTTCTTCGAGACCCGCGCCAAGCGGCAGTCCGGGGCCGCGCTGCGCGCGCTGCTCGATCTCGGCGCCAAGGACGTCGCGGTGCTCCGTGACGGCTACGAAACCCGGGTGCCCATCGAGGAACTGGCTGTCGGAGATGTCTTTGTCGTCCGCCCGGGCGAGAAGATCGCCACGGACGGCGTGGTGGTGACGGGAACGTCTGCCGTCGACGCGTCGATGTTGACCGGCGAATCGGTGCCTGTCGAGGTCGGCCCCGGCGATCAGCTGGCCGGCGCAACGGTGAATGCCGGTGGGCGCCTTGAGGTCAAGGCCACCCGTGTCGGCGCCGACACACAGCTGGCGCAGATGGCGCGCCTGGTGGCCGATGCGCAGAGCGGCAAGGCCGACGTGCAGCGCCTCGCCGACCGGGTGTCGGCGGTGTTCGTGCCGGTGGTGATCGGGCTGGCGCTGCTGACGTTAATCGGCTGGCTGGTCGCCGGCGGCACGGTGAGTGCCGCGCTGACCGCCGCCGTTTCGGTGCTGATCATCGCGTGCCCCTGTGCCCTGGGCCTGGCCACACCGACGGCCCTGCTGGTCGGCACCGGCCGCGGCGCGCAGCTGGGCATCCTGATCAAGGGCCCGCAAGTACTCGAATCGACCCGCAAGGTCGACACCGTCGTGCTGGACAAGACTGGAACGGTGACGACCGGGAAGATGACGGTGGCGGCAGTACATGCCCAGTCCGACAACGTGTTACGGCTCGCCGGAGCCTTGGAGCACGCGTCCGAACACCCCATCGCCCAGGCCATCGCGACCCGGGCCGCCGCCGACGGGCCGCTGCCGGCGGTCACCGACTTCGTCAACCACGACGGCCGCGGCGTCACTGGCGTAGTCGACGGTCACGAGGTCGCCGTCGGGCGGTACAGCTGGCTGGCCACGGCGGCCACCCCGGAGTTGGAGAACGTTGCGCACACGGCTGAGGCGGAAGGCCGTACCCCGGTGTGGGTCGCGATCGACGGCGCCACAGCCGGCGTCATCGTGGTGTCCGACAAGGTGAAAGACACTGCCGCCGAAGCCATTGCCGACCTCGAGAAGCTGGGACTGACCCCGGTCCTGCTGTCCGGGGACAACGCCCGCGCGGCCGGCGCGGTGGCCGCCGAAGTCGGCATCGCGACGGTGATCGCCGAGGTGCTGCCCGCGGACAAGGTCGACGAGATCAAGCGCCTGCAGGATCAGGGCCGGGTCGTGGCGATGGTCGGCGACGGCGTGAATGATGCTGCCGCCCTTGCCCAGGCCGACCTGGGACTGGCCATGGGTACCGGCACCGATGTGGCGATCGAGGCCTCGGACCTGACCCTGGTCAGTGGCGACCTGCGGGCAGCGGGCGACGCGATCCGGCTGTCCCGCGCCACCCTCAAGACCATCAAGGGCAACCTGTTCTGGGCGTTCGCCTACAACGTCGCGGCGATTCCGCTGGCGGCCGCGGGCATGCTGAACCCGATGATCGCCAGTGCGGCAATGGCTTTCAGCTCACTGTTCGTCGTGAGCAACAGCCTGCGGCTCCGCAGTTTCAAACCGAGCAGGTAACTACCAGATCTTCACCCAGTCGACCAGCATCTCGGCCGGGTACGTTCCCCCTGACGGGTCGCCGCCACCGGACCCGGCGACGGCGAGGCCCAGGATCGGGAACAGCGTGTAGCCGGGGTCGTTGAAGTGCCAGTTGGGCAACGACTTTGCCGGGACATTGAAGTACGGTTGCGCGCCGTCGGTGTAGTCCAGCCAGAACCGCATCCCGGCGTCGTCCCACTGGCAGCGCCAGTTGTGCCAGGCACTGTCCGGCGTGATGTTGTGCGAAACATGTTCGCCGCCATTGAGGTTGACGTGCACGGTCGTACCGTGGGCCCAGCTCCCGTTGCCGTACCACTCCATGATGTCGACCTCGCCGCCGATTCCGGGCGAGTTGTTGGCCAGATACCAGGCCGGCCAGCAGCCCGGCGTCAGGCAGTTGAGCTTGATCCGGGCCTCGAAGGTATGGCCGATGCCGGCCTTGAAGGTGCCGAAAATCTTGCCGCTGTAGTACGTGTTCCCGTCCTTGGCCGCCCGGATCACCAGGTTGGACTTACCGTCCAGGAACAGGTTCTTGCGGTCGTTCCGGTACTGGCCGACGCGTTCGGGCATCTCCCAATACGTCGGGTTCTCCATCGACTCACGGGCCGTCGCGATCTCCCATTTCGAGGTGTCGGGCGACGATCCGGCAGGGCCGTCGAAGTTGTCCTCGAAGATGAGTTTTCCGGGCGTATCAGCGTGGGCCTCGGCCCTGGGAAGCGTGGCGGCCAGCAGGCCCAGCCCCGCCATCGACAGCATGCTGCGACGATCAATGTCTGGCATGCCTACCCATGTAAGCCGCGTCTCGGCCTTCGTGCAAGCCGGTATACGAGGGGCATCGGTGCCGCGGTTACTCCACGCCGCGGCGGGCGCGGAACAGTTTCACCTCGTCACGGATGCCTTTGAGCCGTCGTGCACCGGCGAAAGACCACTCGAAATCCGGCGCGTCGCCGACTGCCTCACGTGCGGATTCAGCCAGCAGAACCGACCCGGGCCGGGCCACTCCCGTGACCCGGCTGGCCTGGTTGACCGGCCGGCCGAACCAGTCCCCGGCCCGGCTCACCGCTGGCCCCGTCGCCATGCCCGCCTTGAGGCGCGGCAGGAATTCGTCTTTCTCGGCCGCGTCGACGAGCTGCAGCACCATGTTCAGCAGCGGGACCGGCTCAGCGCTGACCAGCATGACCTCGTCCCCGATGGTCTTGACGAACCGCACCGGCGGCTCGGCTAGATCGCGCGCAAGATCGGCCAGCCGCTGCGACAACTGCTCCAAATCCTCCGGCGGCAGTTCCTCCCCCAGACTGGTGAACCCGACGAGATCGGCGAAGGCCACCGACACCTGCCCGGACCCGGGCAGCGGCCGTCCGGCCATCCGTTCGGTGGCGCTGACCTCCTCTTCCAGCATGGCGTGCAACAACTGGGTCCGGAGCATGTCCTGGATCATCGGCCCGAGCAGCGGCGCGGCCTCGCCGATCAGCGCCGCGGTGGCTTTCGCGCCGTCGAGTTCGCTGACACCCGGTTGCAGAATCGCGGACAACGCGGCAAAACGCATGACCTCGACGGTGCGGGACAGACCTTCGGCCATGACCTGGACGACCGCGACGACCTGATCCTCCGGCAGGCCGAGCCGGAGGAACCGCTGGGCGTAGCCGACCAGGTCGCTGTCGACCGGCAGGAACAGCTCGGCGTCCAGGTCTTCGGACCGGGGCCGGCCGGCTGCATGCAGAATTCGTTGCAGCAGGTCCAGATTCACGCCCCACCGCTCGCTGATCTGCCGGGCCGACAACCTGGTGCCGTCATCACCCAACGCCCGCCGCGAAGGCAGCAGCATCGGCGCGAACGACTCGTTGATCTGGTCCTCGGTGAACCCCTCGGACAGCAGCCAGTCGGTCAGCTCGGCACGGTCGACCGGCTCGGCAGCTTGTTCACTCACCCGGCCAACCTATCGCGCCTGGCAGCCCCGCAGAATGGGCACATGACCGAGCCAGAGATGCCGCTACGCACGGGGCTGCCGGCGATTGTCGGCGCCGACCCACGGGTGCTGATCCTCGGCTCGTTTCCCAGCGAGAAGTCGCTGGACACCGGCGAGTACTACGCCAACACGCGGAACCAGTTCTGGCGGCTGCTGGGTGCGCTCATCGGGTTCGACGCGGAGCTGCCCTATGCCGAGCGCCTCGACGCCGTCACCGCCGCCGGGGTGGCGCTGTGGGACGTCGTGCACAGTTGCCGTCGAGTCGGCAGCCTGGACGCCAATATCGACCGAAAGACGTTGGTGCTCAATGATTTCGACGCGTTCCTGACGCAACACCCGACGATCGAGCGGGGCTTCGTCAACGGGCTGACGGCGTACACGCTGTTTCAGCGCGCCGACATCGCGCTGCCCGCCGCCCGCCTGCCGTCGAGCAGCGGAGCGCTGACCATGTCGTTCGCCGACAAACTCGCGGCGTGGCAAATGATCCGCTGAACGTTTCACCTCGGCCGATGGGGGTATGCCGCGCGAATGTGGTGTGTATCCGCATCCGGACCCAGGGGGTTTACCCATGTCACGCATCGCCAAGAACCTGCCGGGATTCACGAAGTATCTGGGTGCGGCGCTGACGGCGCTGACGATCGGTGGTCTGATCGCACCGACGCCGGTCGGCGCGTTCTCCCGACCCGGATTGCCCGTCGAATACCTCAACGTCCCATCGGCGGCCATGGGCCGCGACATAAAAGTCGAATTCCAGGCCGGCGGTCCGCACGCCCTCTACCTGTTGGACGGCCTGCGCGCGCAAGACGACAACAACGGCTGGGACATCAACACCCCGGCGTTCGAGTGGTACAACGGCTCGGGCCTGTCCGTCGTGATGCCGGTCGGCGGCATGTCGAGCTTCTACACCGACTGGTATCAGCCGGCCGTCGGCAACGGCACCACCCAGACCTATAAGTGGGAAACCTTCCTGACCAGGGAATTGCCGGCGTGGTTGGCCGCCAACAAGCACATCTCAACCGGCGGTAACGCGGTGGTCGGGCTGTCGATGAGCGGATCGACCGCACTCATGTACGTGGCGGACCACCCGGACAAATTCCGGTACGCCGGTTCACTGTCCGGATTCCTGAACTTGTCCGACTCGTTCTGGCCGTCGCTGGTCGGGCTGGCGATGAACGATTCCGGCGGCTTCAACCCCGGCGCCATGTGGGGGCCTCCCGGTGATCCGGCATGGGCGCGCAACGACCCGACGGTCAACGTCGGCAGGATCGCCTCGTCTGGCGCCAGGCTGTGGGTGTACTGCGGCACCGGCACGCCGGACGACCTGGCGGGCGCGACAAGCGGTGTGCCACAGCAGTTCCTGGAGAGTTTCACGCTCGCGTCGAACACCAAGTTCCAGGGCGCGTACCAGGCCGCGGGCGGGCACAACGCCACGTTCAACTTCCCGCCGACGGGCACGCACACCTGGGCCTACTGGGGTCAGCAACTCCTGCAGATGAAGCCCGACATCCAGGCCGCGCTCGGCGCGCGCTAACCGACCGGAGGCCGCCGGCCCGCCCAGGGCCGCGCACCTTCTATCTGCGCACTCAGCGACAGCAGCGTCGCCTCGTCAAAGGGCCTGCCCACCAACTGAATCGACGTCGGGACACCGTTATTGTCCAGCCCCCACGGCACCACGGCCGCCGGTTGACCGGTGACATTGAACATGGCCTGGAAGGGCACGCGCGCAGCGACCGACGCCAGCGTCGAGACGGCGCCGCGGCGCTGGTACTGCCCGACCCGCGACGGTCCGGTCGCCGCGCCCGGGGTGATCACCACGTCGACACTGTCGAAAACGGATTGCACCCGAGCGGCGAGCGCGGGTTCGGCGGCGCGGATCGCGTCGATGCGCCGCTGCGAGATCAACCCACCGATCCGGGCGAAGGACCGGGTGCGGCGGTCCAGTCGCTCCGGATGCGGCAGCGCGGACACGTCGTCGTAGACACCGCGGAAGTAGCGCGGCAGGGCGTGGCCGTACACCGCCGACCGCGGATAGTCCGGATCTCGTTGGACGACGTCGTGGCCCAATTCGCGCAACAGCTCGCCCGCCTGCTCCACCGCGGCGCGCTGCTTGGCGCCCACCCGTGCCGTCACCAGCGGTGGCACCTTGGTGCTCAACGCAATCCGCAAGCGTCCGGGTGCCTGTCGTGCGGCCGCCACGAAGCCGCCGTCGGTGGTGGCGTCGAGGAACAGGGCCGCGTCTTCGACGGTGCGGGCCAACGGCCCGTAGGCGACCAGGCCGCACCACGAATCGTCGTGCGGGCTCAGCGGCACGCGGTCGCGCTGCGGTTTGATGCCGAACAACCCGCACCAGGTGGCGGGAATCCGGATCGAGCCCATCCCGTCCGATCCCAGCGCCATTGCCGCCAGCCCGGCGGCGACCGCGGTGCCACTGCCCCCGCTGCTGCCGCCCGGCGCATACTCCGGATTCCAGGGGTTTCGCGTGGTGCCGTAGGTCAGTGTCTCGGTGAAGGGCCAGATCATCAGCTCGGGCACCGTGGTCTTGCCCAGGATCACCGCGCCGGCATCGCGTAGCCGCCGAATCACCTCGGCGTCCGTGGTGGCGGCCGGTCCGTGCGCGCTGCTGCCGAACGTGGTCAGTTCGCCCGCCACATCGGTGTCATCCTTGATGGCGATCGGCACGCCGAGCAGCGGTAGCCGTTCCCCTGCGTCCAGCCGGGCCTGCGCGGCCTGCGCCTGGGCCCTGGCACTCTCGGCCAGAACCGTTCGATAACAACGCAATTCGGGATCGATGCGCGCGATCCGGTCCAGGTACAGCTCGACGAGTTCAGGTGCGGTCACCGTACCGGCGGCGAGCATCCTGGCCTGTTCGGCGGCGCCGGCGAACGCCAGGTCACGAGGGTCCATGCGGCGCAGATTACCCATCATCGGCGGTGTTTTGTGGCGTACTCCCCCGGCGTGCAGCCGAGCATGGCGTGGAAGTCGTTGATGAAGTGCGCTTGGTCGTACCAACCCAATCGCACTGCCAGGTCGGCGAAGTCGAGGTCCGGCACCGTCTCGATCTGCAGTGCCGCGTGCTGCAGACGGTAGCGGCACAGCACCCATTTCACCGGCACCCCGACGTACCGGCGAAACACCCGCTGCGTTGTCCGCTCACTCCAGGGAGACAGCGCCATCACCTGTTCGACCCGGTGCAGCTGTGAATCGGCGCGAACCCGGTCGAGCAATCGCGTCAGGTCCCGATACGTGGCGTCCACATCGGTGTGGTTGCCGATCGCGGCGTCGAGAGCCGCTGCGGCCCGGTCGATATCGTCGGCGAAAGGGACTGCGGCGCCCAGTAATTCCGCACCCACCGGCAGCACGCGGCCCGTCAGCGCGCCGGCGTCCCGGCCGAAACGGGCCGCGAAGCCGCCGGGCCGGAACCTGGCGCCCACCACCGAACCTGCCCCCGACAGCGTGGTCGTGAACACCCGCTCGACCACGCCGTGCACCAGCGTCGCCGGCAACCGGTGACCGTGCCGGACCTCGTCGGTGCCCCACTCGTGCGTCAGGTGCACCGCGGGAAAGGTGATGACGGTGCTGTCGAACGGCTCGACGTCCCGTAAATCCCAAGTGACGGACCAGAAGTTCTCGACCCAGACCGCTGCCGCGGCGGACGGCTGCCACTGCTGCAGATCGAACACCGAGCCGGTATTGGCACGGCCGACCACACCCAGCTTGGGAGCTGTTGTCGGGTTTTTCCAAGCCGCCACACCATTGACCCTACGAAACTGGGTGCCATGAGCGTGCAACCAATTCCCCAGGGCTACACCAGCCTCACCCCGTTCCTGGTGATCGATGGGGCCGCCGCCGCGATCGACTTCTACGTCGAGGTGTTCGGCGCGCGGCTGATCGAGAAGATGGACGCGAGCGACGGCAAGGTGGCCCACGCCGAGCTGGACTTCGGTACCGGCCGGCTGCAACTGTCCGATCCCAACCCCGATTACGAACTGGTGGCGCCGCCCCGCAGCGGTCCGGTCACGCATTCGGTGGTGCTGTACTGCCCCGATGTCGACGCGGTGGTCGACCGCGCCGAGCGGGCCGGCGCGACGATCCGGGAAGCGACACAGACTTTCGTCACCGGTGACCGGTTCGCGTCGATCATCGATCCATTCGGCCAGCGCTGGGCGGTGATGACGCGCGTCGAAGAGGTCGACGCCGCCGAACGCGACCGCCGGTTGTCGGAGTGGGCGGCCTCCAACGTCTGACCCCGGTTGGCCTACCGTGAACTGATGGCCTGTGTGTTCTGCGACATCGTCGCCGGGAAGGCGCCCGCGGTGCGCGTCTACGAAGACGCCGACTACGTGGCGTTCCTGGACATTCGCCCGTTCTCCCGCGGCCACACCCTGGTGGTCCCCAAGCAGCACTACGAGAACCTCGTCGACACCCCGCCGGACGTGGTGGCCGGTATGGCCAAGCTCGGTCAGCGCATCGCCCAGGCGTCGCGCGAGTCCGGCCTCCACGCCGACGGTAACAACGTCGCGATCAACGACGGCAAAGCCGCATTTCAGACGGTGTTCCACATCCACCTGCACGTCGTCCCGCGCAAGCTGGGCGACAAGCTGGCGTTTGCCAAAGGGATGCTGCTGCGCCGTGATCCGGACCGGGAGACCAGCGGAAAGATCCTACTGGAGGCGGTGGCGCGGCTGTCTGATCCGCAGGCAGACTTGCAGCCATGAGCATGCCCCTGTGGGAGAAATACCTCGGTCTCCCGTTGCTGAAAATGCACGACCGGATCTACCAGAAGACCGAAGGCCGGATCGGGCACCAGTTCCCCGGCGTCCCGCCGAGCCTGCTGCTGCACACCGTCGGCGCCAAGACGGGCCTGGCACGCACCACATCGCTGACCTACGCGAAGGACGGCGACGCCTACCTTGTGGTCGCGTCCAAGGGCGGCGAGCCGACGGCGCCCGGCTGGTACTTCAACCTGAAGGCCAAGCCCGACATCGAGATCAACGTCGGGACGAAGCGGATCCCGGTGACCGCGCGCGTGGTCGGCAAGGACGACCCCGACTACGCGCGGCTGTGGCAGATCGTGAACAAGAACAACGCCAACCGGTACGCGGGATATCAGAAGCGCACCACCCGGCCGATCCCGGTGGTCGCGCTGACGCCCCGCTAGAGCAGCTGCTCGGCGAGCAGCCGTAGCGTCGTCTCGCGAGCCGGGGCGGTGGCTGGATCGCAGCCCCGGCGAGCGGCGGCGACGGGGCTGACCATCACCTCGTCGACACCGAAATGCGATGCCAGGTCGCGGATTTGGTCCGCGGCCTCCGCGGGTGCGCCGACGACGGCCCGCTCCATTCCCGCGGCGACGATGGCCTGCTGCGTGGCGGTGAGCTGGTTGTGCTCCGAGTCTTCGACCAGATCCAGCGCACGCAGCGGCTCGCCGGTGCGCAGCCATGCCATCATCTGCAGGTTGGGGCGGATCAGCTGTTCGGCCTCGTCGCGCGTCTCGGCCACGCAGGCGTTGACGGTCATGAACGTGGTTGGCTTGTCCGCGAATTCGCTGGGCCGGAACTCTTCGCGGTACGTGGCCAGGGCTTCCTCGGTGCCCTGCCCGGAGAAGTGGTGGGCGAACACGTACGGCAGCCCCTTGGCCGCGGCGAGGTGCGCCGAATACATCGACGAGCCCAGCAGCCACAGTTTCGGCGGGCTCACCGCCGACGGGGTGGCCTTCAGGATGTAGTTCTTGTCCAACAGGTTTCGTCCCTCGAGGGACACTTTGACGCCGCCGGGGCTCATCAGCGCGACGACGTCGTCGAGGTACTCGGGAAAGCGCTGAATGTCCTCGTCGGTGCGCCCGGCCGGGCCGCGCAGCGCGATCGAGGTGACGGGGTCGGTACCCGGCGCCCGGCCGACGCCGAGGTCGATGCGGCCCGGCGCTGCCGCCTCCAAGAGCGCGAACTGCTCGGCGACGGCCAGCGGCGCGTGGTTGGGCAGCATCACGCCGCCCGAGCCGAGTCGGATCTGAGTGGTCTGCGCGGCCAGGTAGCCAAGGACGACGGGCGGGCTGGTGGCGGCGACCGCGGGCATGTTGTGGTGCTCGGCCACCCAGTAGCGGGTGTAGCCCAGCTCATCAGCGACCTTGGCGAGGCGAACGGTGGCGGCGAAGGCATCGCCGGTGGACTGGTCGCTACGGACCGGGACGAGATCGAGGACAGACAACTGCACGATCTATTCCAACCCTTCGGGGCGGGATGCGATTCCCTTGGCCGTGCTGAACACGTCGTCCAGCATGGCCGGGGTGAGCCGGCCGGTGAAGGTGTTCTGCTGGCTCGGGTGGTAGCAGCCGAGGAGCCGCCGCCCGTCGGGCAGCACGGCAAGCGCGCCGTGCCCGAACTTCGGATACGGCCGTCCTGCTCCCGTCAACTCCAGCGCGGCCTTCCAGGCGAAGCCACCGAGTGCGACGACGACCCGGACGTCCTGACCCGTCAGCCGCCACTCCGCGCTGAGCCACGGCTCGCACGTGAGACGTTCCTCCGGCGTCGGCGCGTTGTCCGGCGGGGCGCACCGGACGGCGGCCACCACCCGAATGTCGTTGAGGGTCAAGCCATCTGCCGCATCGATACTGTCGGCGCTGCTGGCCAGGCCGACGCGGTGCAGCGAAGCGAAGAGAAAGTCGCCCGACCGGTCGCCCGTGAACACCCGGCCGGTCCGGTTGGCACCGTGGGCGGCAGGCGCCAGACCCAGCACCCAGATGCGCGGCCGGTCCACGCCGAGCCCCGGTGCCGGCCGGCCCCAGTACGGTTCGGCGGCATAGGCCTTGCGCTTGGCCACCGTGCGCATGGCGACGTCCTCACGCCAGGTGACCAGACGAGGACAGCCCCGGCACACCGACACCTGGGCGTCGAGGTCGGCCAGACTGGCACAGCGACGGGCCCTGGCCCGGACCTGCGCCGCCGTGCGGGCGACGGGGGTGTCGGCGTCGGCCGGGTCCCCGGGCCAGCCCGCGCCGGCCGGGACCGGGGACGGGAACAACACTCCGGTTCGGGGATGTGGCAGCACCCCAAGATTCTGCCCTCTTGGCGGCGCGGCTAAGCGGCGAAGCTGTCCAATTGCACGCGGTGGTAGGCCGACCGCAGCCGTTCGTAGCGGTAGCGGTTGTATGCCAGCGGATCGAGGACGACGGCCCGCGGTAGGTACCGCCAGGCCACCTGAGAGGCCTTCAGATACAGGGCGTATTCGAGCCGGTTCAAGGGCGTCGACCGAATATCGAGCAGCTCCCGCATCTTCGGGTGGGCATGGCGCCGGCCCAACACCTTCGGCACCCGCAACGCGATCGGTGTCAGCACGTTCCACAGCGGCAGCAGGAGCACCCGCAGTTGCTTCGGCAGCAAGGCCGGCACGGGCAGCGTGTCGAAGCTTTCGTCGGCATACTGCAGAAATGCGTTGTCCGCCAGGTGCTGTTCGGCGACGCGGTCGTAGTACGCCTCCATGTCGGCCAGGGTCTCGGGCAGTTTGGCCCGCGCGCTGGGCAGCTCCAGATAGCTCATCATCCACCGCAGGGTCCGATACACCGCCTCGCGCTGCTCGGCATCGAGGTTCTCGCCGCGGACCGCGACGTAGCCCCGGTAGAACAGATTCAGCGAGCTGACGGCGATCCAATTCCAGAGTTCGGGGTCGAGTGCACTGAACCGCGTGTCGGCGAACTCACCGTTGCCGGTTCCCCGCACGCCGGCATGCAGCCGTTTGAGTTCCTCGGTGTCCCCGCGCCGGTCGGCCTCGTCGCCGAACAGCATCAGCATGCCGAAGGCGAGCGACCGGATACCCCGGTCGGTGAAGTTCTCCTGAAATCGTCCCGACCAATCGACCGCTGCCGCGATCGGGCGGTATGCCACCTGGTCGAGTGCCAGGCGCCCGAAGAGCCCGAGGCTCAGCGGCGAGCCCAACCACCACCGGACGTCGGCCGCCAGCTCGGCATGCGGCTGGCTCGGGTGCCACGGCTCCACGCCGGCCCCCACGGGCGATGCAGTCATGGTCATGCGCGCATCCAATCTGTCATCAAGCGTTGATAGATGAGATGAGGCAACCATCTGTCAACGCGTGTGTCAAGATTGGTGACGTGAGTGAGGCGCGGCAGTACGGCGGCATGAGTGGCGCCGACCGCATCGCCGATCGGCGGCGTCGCTTCATCGCGGCAGGCCTGGAGCTGATGGGCACCAAGGGCATCCCCGCGACCACCCTGCGTGGCGTAGCGGAGCAGGCCGGCCTGGCGGCGCGCTACTTCGCCGAGTCGTTTCCACGCATCGAGGACCTGCACATCGCGGTTTTCGACGAGATCACCGCCGAAGTGGAAGAGCGTGGACTCGCCGCGATCGCCGACACCAAGGGCGGCCCCCGCGCACGGTCGCGCGCGGCGCTCAGCGCACTTGTCGACGTCGCACTGACCGATCGGCGCAAGGGCCGCATCGTCCTGATCGAGTCCGCGTCCTCACCCGTCCTCGGCCCGCGTCGCCTCTCGGAAGCTCAGCGATTCGCGGGCATCGTCGCCGGGCTCAGCGGCTCCGCGACAGACCCGCGGCCGATCGATCTGCAACTGGCGGCGCAATTTGTCATCGGTGGGGTCGCCGAGACGCTCACCGCGGTCCTCGTCGGGGCGATCTCCGTCGACCGCGACCACCTCATCGACATGCTGAACGACCTGTTGTTTGCCGCATTACGCGGCGTCCGCGCAACTGCAGGTGCCGTCAGAACGGGATGACCGACTCACTGTTGAGCTTGAGCCACACCCGGCGCACCCAGCGCCGCACCGGACCAGATGACAGGTGGGCGATCAGTTCACGGTCGTCGATCAGGTAGCCGCCGGGCACCCGCTGCCAGAGGCCAGCCATCCAAAGCTCGAGTGCCGCAACGGTTGTCACCGACCCTGACGCGATCAGATCGAGCGCCTCGTCGGCCACGAAAGCCGGCCGGCGCGTGCGCACGCTATGACTCACGGCGCGCACGTGGAGCTCGATCGCGGTCGCAGACACATGCGCTCCGCGACGGCTGTCGCGCAGCGCTCCCATCTCGGCCAACAAGGCCTTGCTGTACACATAGCTGACGATACCCGTAACACGGGCGTTACATGGGATTAATGCCCCCGGCACATGACGCGAGTCTTCGCTGGTCACCACCGGGCTCCTAGACTTGCCCGCGTGCATACCGCGCTGCCCAGCCTCATCGCCGACCTGCCCGCCGACGCCGTCGTCACCGATCCCGACATCGTCGCGTCCTACCGACAGGACCGCGCGCTCGATCCCGACGCCGGCACCCCCATCGCGGTGGTACGGCCGCGCAGCACCGAGGAGGTGCAGACGGTCCTGCGGTGGGCCAGCGCGCACAAGATCGCGGTGGTGCCGCGCGGCGCCGGCACCAGCCTGTCCGGCGGGGCGACCGCCGTCGACGGCGGCATCGTCCTCACCACCGAAAGGATGCGCGACATCGTCGTCGACACGGCGACCCGCACCGCCGTGGTGCAGCCCGGCCTGCTCAACGCCGAGGTCAAGAAAGCCGTTGCGGCCCATGGCCTCTGGTATCCGCCGGATCCGTCGTCGTTCGAAATCTGCAGCATCGGCGGCAACGTCGCCACCAATGCCGGCGGCCTGTGCTGCGTGAAGTACGGCGTCACCACCGACTACATCCTGGGCCTGCAGGTGGTGCTGGCCGACGGCACGGCGGTGCGGCTCGGCGGCCCGCGGCTGAAAGACGTTGCGGGACTGAGCCTCACCAAACTCTTCGTCGGCAGCGAGGGCACCCTCGGCATCGTCACCGAGGCGACCCTGCGCCTGCTGCCACCACAGCACCGCGGGTGCACCGTGGTGGCGAGCTTCGACTCGGTGCGCGCGGCCGCCGACGCCGTCGTGACCGTCACCGGCCGGATTCGCCCGTCGATGCTGGAGTTCATGGACGACGTCGCCATCAACGCCGTCGAGGACAAGCTCAAGATGGGCCTGGATCGCGGCGCCAAGGCCATGCTGGTGGCGGCCTCCGACGACCGCGGCCCGGCGGGCGTCGAGGACACCGAGTTCATGGCCCGCGTGTTCACCGAAGCCGGTGCGACAGAGGTGTTTTTGACCGACGACCCCGACGAGGGCGAGGCCTTCGTGGCCGCTCGGCGGTTCGCGATCCCGGCCGTGGAGGCCAAGGGCCCACTGCTCCTGGAAGACGTCGGGGTGCCGCTGCCCGCGCTGGCGGACCTGGTCGACGGCGTGGGTGAGATCGCCCGCAAGCACGACCTGCTGATCTCGGTGATTGCGCACGCCGGGGACGGCAACACCCACCCGCTGATCGTCCACGACCCGAACGACGCCGAGAACACCCGGCGGGCCAACATCGCGTTCGGCGAGATCATGGACCTGGCCGTGTCGCTCGGCGGCACCATCACCGGCGAGCACGGCGTCGGCCGGCTCAAGCGGCCCTGGCTGGCCGGTCAACTCGGCCCGGAGGTCATGGAACTGAACCGCCGGATCAAAGCGGCACTGGATCCCGACAACATCTTGAATCCGGGGGCGGGCATCTAGCCGGACAGCAGCGCCACAACACCTCGGCGGTGTTCATGGCGCGTGCCGATGGACCCTTGACACATCAGCCCCGCCGCCGTACACATAAGACATGACGGCGATTTTGTCTCACGAGACGTCCGGCTCCCCCGTGGCGTTCCAGCTTGCCGATTCCGCCGGGTGGGTCGATCCCTGGCCGATGTACCGCGCGCTGCGCGACCACGATCCCGTCCACCATGTCGTACCCACCGACAATCCCGGCGCCGACTACTACGTGCTGTCCCGGCACGCCGACATCTGGACCGCGGCGCGCGATCACCAGACGTACTCCTCGGCGCAGGGCTTGACCGTCAACTACGGCGAGCTGGAACTCATTGGCCTGCAAGACAACCCGCCGATGGTGATGACGGACCCGCCCGTACACACCGAATTCCGCAAGCTGGTGTCGCGCGGCTTCACACCGCGCCAGGTGGAGGCCGTCGAGCCCAAGGTGCGCGAGTTCGTGGTGCAGCGACTGGAGAAGCTCAAGGCCGCCGGTGGCGGTGACATCGTGACCGAGCTGTTCAAGCCGTTGCCGTCGATGGTCGTCGCGCACTACCTGGGTGTTCCTGAAGCCGACCGCGACCAGTTCGACGGCTGGACCGAGGCCATCGTCGCGGCCAACACCGCCGAGGGCGGCCTCGGCGGTGCGCTCGAGACGCTGGGCAGCGCGCTCGGCGACATGATGGGGTACTTCACCGCGCTGATCGAGCGCCGCCGCAAGGAGCCCGAAGACGACACCGTGTCGCACCTGGTCGCCGCGGGCATCGGCGCCGACGGCGACATCAGCGGCGTGCTGTCGATCCTCGCGTTCACGTTCACCATGGTCACCGGCGGCAACGACACCACCACCGGGATGCTGGGCGGCTCGGTCCAACTGCTGCACCGGCGCCCCGATCAGCGCCGGCTGCTCGTGGAGAACCCGGACCTCATCACCGAATCCGTCGACGAACTGCTCCGGCTCACCTCGCCGGTCCAGGGTCTGGCCCGCACCACCACCCGCGATGTCACCATCGGCGACACCACCATCCCCGCCGGCCGCAAGGCTCTGCTGCTCTACGGTTCCGGTAACCGCGACGAACGCCAATACGGCGCCAACGCAGGCGAATTGGACGTGACGCGCGCCCCGCGCAACATCCTGACGTTCAGCCACGGTGCGCACCACTGCCTGGGCGCGGCGGCCGCACGGATGCAGTCCCGCGTCGCACTGACCGAACTGCTCTCCCGGATACCGGAATTCACTGTCGATGAGGACAACATCGAGTGGGCCGGGGGCAGCTACGTGCGACGCCCGCTATCGGTGCCGTTTACGATCGGCTGATGGCAAACGACTGGCTGGCCGGCCGCCGCACCGAGGTCGCGGCGGAGGCCATCCTGGACGCCGCCGACCGCCTGTTCGCCGAGCAGGACGCGGCGACCGTCGGGATGCTCGAAATCGCCAGGGCGGCAGGGTGTTCCCGTGCCACGTTGTACCGGTACTACGAGAACCGCGACGTGCTCCACCTGGCCTACGTGCACCGCGAGGCGTTCCGGGTGTTCGCCCATGTCGGTGAGCAGATCGCCGACATCACCGATCCGCGCACCCGGCTGCTCGACGGCGTCGCGATCGCGCTGCGCAGTGTGCGGGAAAGTCCGGCGCTGTCATCGTGGTTCGTCGCCACCCAGCGACCGATCGGTGGCGAGGTCGCCGCGCAGTCCGACGTCATCACCGGACTGGTGGCGGCGTTCCTGTCGGCGTCGTGGCCCGAACTGGAGACCGAAGCCGCGCACCGCCGGGCCGGCTGGCTCGTCCGGATCCTGGTATCGCTGTTGATGTTCCCCGGCGCCGACGAAGACGACGAACGCGCGATGATCGACGAATTCGTGGTGTCCCAGCTGGTTCCGATCGATCAGGCTTCCCAGTAGGCGCGTGCCTTGATCGCCTTCTTCGGAATCTGGTAGTCCTCGCGCAGCACCTTGACCACCGAGCGGGTGGTCCGGTTGTCGCACGCCACCCAGCCGAAGTGATCGGAGGCGTCGAACGCCGACGCCCGCACGGTCTCGACCAGAGCCTCGCCGTTGTTCTTGCGGTCGACCCACGTGACGGTCAGCCCCGGCGCACCGGTGCCCACCTGAAGATCGCGGTCGTCGTCGTGACCCGCCTCCAGATACACCTGGATGGACGCCTCGCCGATCGCCTGCAGCAGCGAGTTGATGGCCGGCAGCGATGCGGTGTCACCGACCAGTACGTATCCGGCCGGCGCGGGCTCGGGCAGCTCGAAGCTGCTGCCGAGCAGCGTCACCTCGAGGGTGTCACCGGGCTTGGCGTCCTGCGCCCAGCGCGTGGCGAGGCCGTCGTGCAGCGCGAAGTCGATGTCCGTGGTGCCGGCCACCGGATCGGGGTTGACCAGCGTGTAGCCGCGCTGATGCGCCTTGTCGCCGTCGGGGAACCAGCCCCGGACCCACATGGTCGGGTGCACCGGCCGCTCGGCGAGCAGGTTGCCGGTGGTGAAATGCAGCCGCAGGTAGTGCGGGGTGATCTGGGTGCGGCCGGTGACGGTCAGCTCGTAATCGCCGCCCCGCCACAGTTTGACCAGCGCGCCCTGGATTCCGCGCGACGGCTTCGACTCGGTCATGTTGCACCCTCCGATTGGACTCTTAGGGCAGCATAACCTAATTGATGGTGTTGGTTGATTGCCTGCGGTTTGTGCTGGCCAAAGCTATCTTCGAGCCGTGTTCGGCATCCTCCGGCCCTGCCGGCATCGGCTCGGCAAGGAACTTGCGGCCGTCTGGACCGCCCAGTTGTGCGGGCTCTGTCTCGCGCTTCGCGATGACTACGGTCAGGGCGGCCGAGTCGCCACCAACTACGACGGCCTCGTCGTGTCGGCGTTGGTGGAGGCGCAGTCCACCGCGGCGCCCGGCCGCCGGGAGGCCGGCCGCTGTCCGCTGCGCGGCATGCGCAAGGCCGACGTCGCGGTAGGCGAATCAGTTCGGCTGGCGGCCGTCGTCTCCCTGGTGCTCGCGGCGGCACGGGTGCGCGATCACGTCGATGACGGCGACGGGGTGTTCGCCGCGGCAGGAGTGCGGCCCGCGGCCCGACGGATCGCCGACCGGTGGGAGCGCCAAGGCACGGATGTCGGTACCGCGCTGGGCTTCGATACCGGCGTGCTGATGGCAGCGATCGGGCGGCAGGCGGCGCTGGAAGCCGCTGCGGCACCGGGTGGTTCGTTGCTCGCGGTCACCGAACCCACCGAGACGTCCGTCGCCGCGGCGTTCGGCCACACCGCGATCCTGGCCGGCCGGCCGGCGAATGTCGCGCCGCTGCACGACGTCGGCCAGTTGTTCGGGCGGGTCGCGCACCTGCTCGACGCGGTCGAGGATCTGCACGACGACGAGGTGCACGGAAAATGGAATCCGGTGGCCGCCACCGCGACACCGATCGCCGACGTCCGGACCATGTGTGACGACGCAGTGCTCGGCATCGAGCTGGCCCTGGCCGACGTGCAGTTCACCGACGGGCGGCTGGTGCACCGGCTGCTGACGCGCGAGTTGCGGCGGGCCGTGTCCCGGACCTTCAGCGACGCGGGATACCGGGCGACGGAGGTACCGCCCGACGCCGAGCCACCGGTCGCGTCATTCGGCGAAGCTCCGCTGGACGACGTGGTCGGGATCGAAACGG
The DNA here is from genome assembly GCF_045310825.1 of Mycobacterium sp. SMC-21. Lineage (NCBI taxonomy): Bacteria > Bacillati > Actinomycetota > Actinomycetes > Mycobacteriales > Mycobacteriaceae > Mycobacterium > Mycobacterium sp. SMC-21. The sequence goes on from NZ_JBJIAO010000022.1 coordinate 69,954, forward strand.
GCGAAGAGAATCCCGAGGAGAAGGTCCAGCGCAAGGCCGGCTGGTTCGACGGCTGCTTCGCGTGCGACTGCAGCGGCTGTTGCTGCGACTGCGACGGCTGCTGTGACTGCGACGGCTGCTGTTGCGATGGCTGCTGCGACTGCTGCGACTGTTCCTAGTTCCGCACCCGCGTGAACCGGTGCAACAGCCACGACACCGGGATCGTGAACAGCATCGTCCAGGTGAACAACGCGAAGGTCGACCCCGTCCAGATGTGTTGGCGCATCACCTCGACCATGACCAGTTCCATGATGACCAGGTGCACCAGGAAGATCTCGTAGGAGATCTCACCGAGGAAGACCATCGGCCGGCTCCCCAGCAGCCACGCGTACCAACCGCGGTTCCCCAGGCCCAGCGGCGCGACGACCAGCGTGGCGATGGCGGCGTAGAGCACCGCCTTCCACAGGCTTTCCGGCAGCGTGGCGGGCGAGGTCGTCGGGGCGCCGGCGATGGGCGTCGACGCGATGAGGTAGCAGACCAAAGCCAGTGGGATGCACAGGAATCCGTAGGCCCGCACCCCCATCACGGACAGCACCGAGAGCAGCATGCCGCCGACGAACCAGATCAGGTAGGTCGGCAACCAGAGCCGGGCGCCGTCGGGCAGGAAATCCGTGGTGTGCACCAGCGTCAGCCACGCCAGGCTCGACGCGGCAAAGACGCCCAGCGCACCCAGCAGCCGGCCCGGCCGCCACTGCCGCCGGCACAGCACCACCATCAGCAGGTAGGCCAACACCGGAAGGGCAACGTAGAAAGCAACTTCCACCGCCAGGCTCCACATCTGGGTGAGGCCCTGGTGCAGCCAGGAGAACAGGTAGTTGTCGGTGTAGATCTGGGTCAGCGTGAGGTTGCGGAGCAGCCCCAGCCAGGTGTGTCCGGGGTTGGGGCCGGCGGTCCGGAAGTGGTACAGCGCGTAGGCTGCCAGCACTGTCACCACGTAGGCGGGCATGATCCGTCGCACCCGGTGCCACGCGTAACGCCGCACCGACGGTGCGTCGTAAGGCTTTTCGGCATCGGCCCGAGCCAGCGCCTTCACCCACGGGGTGAACAGCAGGAAGCCCGACAGCACGAAGAAGATCGGCACACCGATCTCCGCGCGCGAGTACATCAGTCCGATGTACGTCTGGGTGTACTTACCGGTCGTGAACGCCGCGTGGGTCAAGACCACCAGCAGAGCGGCGACAGCACGAACCCCGGTGAGCGAATCAACCCGGGTCACTTGTACTTACGCTTGCCCTCTCCTCGACCTTCGCCGTGTCCACCGCGCCGGTCGTCATCACGACCCCGGCCCTTGTGCGGTCCGCCCTGACGGCCACCACGGTCGGAGTACGAACCCCGGTCCGAGCCGCGGTCCTGGCGACCACCGCGGTCCGAGTACGAACCCCGGTCGGGGCGTCCGCCACGATCCTCGTAACCGCCGGAACGTCCACCCTTGTCGAGCTCCAGGTGAATCAACTGGCCCGAAATGCGGGTGTTCTCCAGCTTTTTGAGCGTGTCCTTGCTCAGCTTGGCGGGCAACTCGACCAGTGAGTGATCCACCCGGATGCTGATGTGCCCGAAGTCGCTGCGGTTCAGACCGCCCTCGTTGGCGATCGCGCCGACGATGGCACCCGGAATCACCTTGTGCCGCTTGCCCACCGCGATGCGGTAGGTGGCCAGGTCGTCGCGCGTCGAGCGCGGCTTGCGCTCGCGATCGCCACGGTCCCCGCGGTCGTCACGGTCCGGACGCTCGCGCCGCTTCTCCGGCGGGGGCTCCTTCATGAGGAACTCTTCGCCACCCTGCGTCTGCACCGCCAGCGCCGCCGCGATCTCGGCGAGCGGCACGTTGTTGTCGCGCTCGTAGTCCTCGATCAGGCGGCGGAACAGCTCGATGCCCGGCGCACTGAGCGAGTCGGTGATGGCATCGCGGAACTTCGCCACGCGCTGGGCATTGACGTCGTCGACCGACGGCAGCTGGGATTCGATGAGCTTCTTGCGGGTGACGCGCTCGATCGAGTTGAGCAGGTGCCGCTCGCGCGGGGTGACGAACAGCAGCGCGGTGCCCGAGCGACCCGCGCGACCGGTGCGCCCGATGCGGTGCACGTAGGACTCGGGGTCGTGCGGGATGTCGTAGTTCAGCACGTGCGAGATGCGCTCGACGTCCAGGCCGCGCGCCGCGACGTCCGTGGCGATCAGGATGTCGATCGAGCCGTCCTTGAGCCCGTTGATGGTCCGCTCACGGACGGCCTGCGGGATGTCACCGTTGATCGCGGCCGCGGAAAAGCCACGGGCCCTGAGCTTTTCGGCAACTTCCTCGGTGGCCTGCTTGGTGCGGACGAAGACGATCATCGCCTCGAACGGCTCGACCTCGAGCAGCCGGGTGATGGCGTCCATCTTGCGGGGGCCGGCCACCTGGATGTAGCGCTGCGTGATGTTCTCGGCGGTCTGCGCTTTGGCCTTGATGGTCACTTCGACCGGGTCGTGCAGGTACCGGGCGGTGATCTTCTTGATGGCCGGCGGCATGGTCGCGGAGAACAGCGCGACCTGCTTGTACTCGGGGGTGTCGGCGAGGATGCGCTCGACGTCCTCGGCGAAGCCCATCTGCAACATCTCGTCGGCCTCGTCGAGCACCAGGTAGTCCAGGTGCGAGAGATCCAGGCTGCCCTTCGACAGGTGGTCGATGACGCGGCCCGGCGTGCCCACCACGACCTGCGCGCCGCGCTTGAGGCCCGCGAGCTGCGGCGTGTAGGACGAGCCGCCGTAGATCGCCAGTACGTTGACGTTCAGATGCGCGCCGTACTTGCTGAACGCCTCGGCCACCTGCAGCGCGAGTTCACGCGTCGGGGCCAGCACCAGACACTGGGTGTTGCGGCTCGCCGGGTCGATCTTGGACAGCACCGGCACCGCGAACGCAGCGGTCTTGCCGGTACCGGTCTGGGCGAGGCCGACGACGTCGGAACCGTTCAGGATCGCGGGGATGGTCGCGGCCTGGATGGGCGACGGAGATTCGTAGCCGACGTCGGTCAGTGCCCGCAGCACCTCCGGACGGATGTTCAGGTCGGCGAAAGTGACCTCGGCGCCGGTCTCGGCGGAGGTTTCTGAAGCGGGATCAGCTGTGGTGTTGGGGCCGCCCGAATCCGGGTCGGCCTCGGGCGAAGACGTCGTCATTATGCAAGGAGTCTAGAGGGTTATCAGGCCAGGTACGCCCAGCATGGCTGACCGGACTCCCCCTGGTCCGCCTTATAGGGTGGCCGGGTGCGCTGCGCCGAACCGAAACTGATGACGATCGCGGTGGCCGCACTCGCGGCGGCAAGCCTGTCCGCCTGTGGGTCGGGTGACTCCACCGCCTCCAAGACCCCCGAGCCGACCGCGCCGGCCGCCGCCAAGAAAACCGCCGCGCCGACCGTCGCCGCAGGTCCGAAGACCAGCGCGGCCCCGGCAGACCCCTGCGCCGTCAGCCTCACGGCGCCGGATATCGCCAAAGCGGTGTCGACGCTGCCGGCCGACCCGCGCAGCAAGCAGGGCTGGAGCCCCGAACCGCTGGCCGGGAACTACAACCAGTGCGCACCACTGTCGGTGGTGATTGTGAAAGCGAACACCAACGCCGAACAGCCGAACACCCGCGCCGTGATGTTCCACCTGGGCCAGTTGATCCCGACCGGGGTGCCCGACACCTACGGGTTCAACGGCATCGACCTCGCCCAGACCACCGGCGACACCGTCGCCCTGAGCTACACCAACCCGGCCAGCGGGCTCAAGAGCATCGTGCGGTTCCACTGGAACGGCAACGGTGTCGAGCTGATCGGCAACACGCACTAGCCGCGCAGCACCTTCTCCATGGCCTTGCCCTTGGCCAGTTCGTCGACCAGCTTGTCGAGGTAGCGGATTTTCTGCATCAACGGGTCCTCGACGTTCTCGACGCGGACGCCGCACACCAGACCGGTGATCAGGGTGGCATTCGGATTCAGTGTCGCCGCGGCGAAGAAGTCCTCGAACGTCGTCTCTGCTTTCAGGTGCTCGGCCAGGGTGGCCTGGTCGAATCCGGTCAGCCAGCAGATGACCTGGTCGAGTTCGGCGGTCGTGCGCCCCTTCTTCTCCACCTTGTTGACGTAGTGGGGATAGACCGACGCGACGCTCGTGGTGAAAATCCTGCTCACTCCAGCCAAGGTAACCCCGGTCTGTCGGCGGGCTGCCATATGGTGGCGACGTGTTCCTCAGTCCGACCGATCACGCTGCGCCGGTCATCTACAGCGCGTCGGATCTCGCGGCCGCGGCGCGCTGCGAGTACGCGCTGCTGCGCCGGTTCGACGGGCTGCTGGGCTGGGGACCGAAGGCCGTCGTGGACGACGACCTGCTGGCCCGCACCGCCGAACTGGGTGACGCGCATGAGCAGCGGCATCTGGAGCAGCTGCGGGAGGCGTCCGGCGACAACGTCACGATGATCGGCCGGCCGCGGCCGTACACCGTCGCCGGGCTGCTGGCCGCGGCCGAAGCCACCCGGGCCGCCGTCGACCGCCGGGCACCGGTGATCTATCAGGCCGCGATGTTCGACGGCCGTTTCCTGGGATTCGCCGACTTCCTGATCCTGGAGGACGGCCGCTACCGCCTGCGGGACACGAAACTGGCCCGGTCGGTGAAGGTCGAGGCGCTGCTGCAGTTGGCGGCCTACGCCGACGCGCTGACACAGGCCGGCGTGCCGGTGGCCCCCGAGGTGGATCTGGTGCTCGGCGACGGCACCATCGCCAGTTATCCGGTGGCCGAGCTGCTTCCCGTTTACCTGCCGCGGCGCGCGGCGCTGCAGCGGCTGCTCGACGAGCACCGCACCGGTGGCACACCGGTGTCCTGGGAGACGCCCACGCTGCGGGCCTGCCACCAGTGCGAGGACTGCGAAGTCCAAGTCCGCGAGCGGGACGACCTGCTGCTGGTGGCCGGGATGCGGGTGAGCCAGCGGGCCCGGCTGCTCGACGCCGGCATCACCACCATGCACCAGCTGGCCGAGCACAGCGGCGCGGTGCCGGGGCTCTCGTCGCGCATCGTGGCCAATCTCGTCGGGCAGGCGCGGCTGCAGGTCGCGCCGCCGATCGACGACAAGCCGCAGTTCGAGGTCATCGACCCACAGCCACTCACCGCGCTGCCCGAACCCGACCGCGGCGACCTGTTCTTCGACTACGAAGGCGACCCGCTGTGGACCGAGAACGGCCGGGACTGGGGCCTGGAATACCTGTGGGGCACCCTGACCGCGACGGGACAGTTCCACCCGTTGTGGGCGCACGACCGGACCAGTGAACGGCAGGCGCTCATCGATTTCCTGGCGCTGGTACGCAAGCAACGCAAGCGGTACCCGAACATGCACATCTACCACTACGCGGCCTACGAGAAGAGCACGCTGCTGCGGCTGTCCGGGCGCTACGGCGTCGGCGAGGCCGAGGTGGACGAGTTGCTGCGCAGCGGTGTGCTGGTCGACCTGCTGCCGTTGGTGCGCAAGAGTATTCGCGTCGGGACCGAGAGCTACAGCATCAAGTACCTGGAGCCGCTGTACATGGGCGGTGAGCTGCGTGTCGGTGAGGTCACCAAGGCCACCGACTCCATCACGCAGTACGCGCGCTACACCGAACTCGAGGCGGCCGGCGAACACGAGGAAGCCGCGACCGTCCTCAAGGAGATCGAGGACTACAACCACTACGACTGCCGCTCCACGTTGCGGCTGCGCGAGTGGCTGCTCGGCGTGGCATGGGCCGCGGGCATCGCGCCGCGCGGCCCGGCAGTCGGTGGCCCCGCGCAACCGGAGGCGGCCGCGCCGGCCGACGACGCCACTCAGCGTGCGCTGGCGAAGTACGCGGGCGACGGCACCACGGCTCGCTCGGACAAGCAGCAGGCCGTCGCCATGATCGCGGCCGCCCGCGGATACCACCAGCGCGAGGAAAAGCCGTTCTGGTGGGAGCATTTCGACCGGCTCAACAACCCGGTGGACGAATGGGCCGACTGCACAGACGTTTTCGTGTCCACGGCAACCCCGCACGTCGCCGTCGACTGGAACATCCCGCCCAAGGCCCGCAAGCCGCAGCGCCAGGTGTTGCTGCGCGGCGAGATCGCCGCCGGCTCGCTCCGGCCCGGCGCCGAGGTGTTCGCACTCTACGAGCCACCTTCTCCGGCAGGACTTTCCGACGATCCCGACGTCCGCGCCGCCGGTACCGCCACGGTGGTGGACTGCAACGAGGACGGCACCGAGGTGCTGATCGTGCACCGCACCGGCAAGGACGGCGACGAGTTCGGCCAACTGCCCTTCGCCCTGACGCCGGGTCCGCCGCCGAACACCAAACCGCTGCGGACCTCGATCGAGACGACGGCTGCCGAGCTCGCCGCCGGGTTGCCGTCGCTGCCGCCCAATGCGCCGCTCGACATCCTGCTGCGGTCCGCCCCGCGCACCCGGTCCACCGGCCCGCTCCCCCGCACCGGCGACGCAGCGCGCGATATCGTCGCCGCCCTGCGGGATTTGGACTCCTCGTACCTTGCCGTGCACGGCCCGCCGGGCACCGGGAAGACCTACACCGCCTCGAAGGTCATCGCCGACCTGGTCAACCTCGACCACTGGCGCATCGGCGTCGTGGCGCAGGCGCACGCCGTCGTGGAGAACGTGCTGAGCAGCGTGGTCAAGGCCGGGGTCGACGGCCGGGTCGTCGGCAAGAAGCGTGCCCCCGAGGGCGCACCGTTCAGCGACGTGCCGGACAACCAGTACGCGCGCTTCATCGAGGACAACAACGGCTGCGTGATCGGCGGCACCGCTTGGGATTTCGCCAACGACGGCCGGGTCCCGCGCGGCAGCCTGGATCTGCTCGTCATCGAAGAGGCCGGCCAGTTCAGCCTGGCCAACACCATCGCCGTCGCACCCGCGGCGAGCAATCTGCTGCTGCTCGGCGACCCGCAGCAGCTGCCACAGGTCAGCCAGGGCACCCACCCCGAGCCGGTCGACGAGTCGGCGCTGAGCTGGCTGGTCGAGGGCCGCCACACCCTGCCCGCCGAACGCGGCTATTTCCTCGACGTGTCGTACCGGATGCACCCGGCGGTGTGCGCCCCGGTGTCGGCACTGTCCTACGACAACCGGTTGTTGGCGGCCGAAAGTGTCAGCGGCGCACGGCGATTGGCCGGTATCGAACCCGGCGTGCACCTGATGACCGTCGAGCACGAGGGCAATGCGACCGACAGTCCCGAGGAGGCCGAGGCGATCATCACCGCCATCGGCGGCCTCGTGGGGAGGCAGTGGACCGACGAGGATGGCACGAAAACCCTTGGCCCCGAAGATGTTCTGATCGTGGCGCCGTACAACGCGCAGGTGGTACTGCTGCGCGAGCAGATGGACGCGGCGGGCTACGGTGACGTCCAGGTGGGTACCGTCGACAAATTCCAGGGGCGGCAGGCCCCCGTGGTGTTCGTCTCGATGACGGCGTCGTCCATCGCCGAGGTGCCCCGCGGCATGGGCTTTCTGCTGAACCGCAACCGGCTCAACGTGGCGATCAGCCGCGCCAAATACGCTGCCTACGTGGTGCGCTCGGCGCTGTTGACCGACTATCTCCCCTCGACGCCGGACGGGATGATCGAACTCGGCGCGTTCCTGTCGGTGACCGCATGACCATGCCGCAGCCGGGCATACCGGTGCCGCCCGTTCACCACGTCTGGACCGCGGGACCGTCCGATCGCCGGCACTTCACGTGGCTCTCCACCCAGCGAGCCCTGACCCGGTGGCAGCTGTGGTTGATCATCGTCGTCGGCATCGTTTTCGTATCAGCCGGCGCCGGGTCCATACCGGCGGCCATCGGCATCGCGGTCGTCCTGCTGCTGGTGTTCTTCGGGCTCATCACGACGATGACCTGGTTCCGCAGCTATCGGGCCTTGGGCCACAACATGTTTCCCGGCGCGCAGTGGGCCTCCGGGTTCAACGACCAGGGGTTCATGCTGGCCACCCCGACCGGAACGGTGACGCTCGACTGGGGTTCGGTCATCGCCATCCGGCCCTCCGCCGCGATGGTGACCCTCCAGACCAAGACCGGCCGCATCGGCATCCCCGCGCCGCTCGTCCCGCCACCGGCTGTCGCATACGCCGCCGGCCAGATCGCCCGTCGACGGCCGGTGTCACGGCCATGACGCTCTTGGATCAGCTGGCATCGATCGTCGGCACCGGGTACGTCACGACCGATCCCGACGTGCTCGCCGGACGCGTCGTCGACCAGACCGGGCGCTACCGCGGCCAGGCCCAGGCGCTGGTCCGCCCCGGCAGCGAGGACGAGGTTGCCGCAGTGCTGCGCGCGTGCCGCGATGCGGGCGCCTGCGTCACGGTGCAGGGCGGGCGGACGTCACTCGTGGCCGGCACCGTCCCCGAGCACGACGACATTCTGCTCTCCACCGAACGGTTGTCGGCGGTCGGAGCTGTCGACACCGAGGAACGTCGCATCCGGGTCGGCGCCGGAGCGACCTGCGCCGCGGTGCAGCGCGCCGCGACCGCTGCAGGCCTGGTGTTCGGCGTCGACCTCGCGTCCCGCGATTCGGCCACCGTCGGCGGCATGGCGTCGACCAATGCCGGCGGCCTGCGGACCGTGCGCTACGGCAATATGCGCGAACAGATTCTGGGCCTCGAGGTGGCGTTGCCCGACGGCACGCTGGTGCACCGGCACAGCCAGGTGCGCAGCGACAACACCGGTTACGACCTGACCTCGTTGTTCGTCGGCGCGGAAGGCACGCTCGGGGTCATCACCGGCCTCGACCTACGGCTGCACCCCGTCCCGCCCCATCGGGTGACCGCGGTGGCCGGGTTCGACGACCTCGACGCCCTGATCACCACCGGGCGAAGGCTCCGGGACACCGACGGCATCGCGGCACTGGAACTGGTCGACACGCGTGCCAGCGCCCTGACCGCGGAGCACCTCGGTGTGCACGCCGCCGTCGGCGGCGCCTGGCAGCTGCTGGTCGAAATGGCCGGTGACACCGACCAATCCGACATTCTGGCCGACGTGTTGGGCGATGCGGAGCTGACCCGAGAACCCGCGGTGGGCGTCGACGTCAGCGCACAGCAGCGGCTGTGGCAGGTCCGCGAAGCCATCGGCGAGGTGCTGGGCTGGTATGGCCCGCCACTGAAATTCGATGTGTCGCTGCCACTTTCCTCGGTCGCACGGTTTGCCCGTGCGGCGGTGGCGGTCACCGAAGCGCACGCGCCCGAGGCCATCCCCGTACTGTTCGGCCATATCGGCGAGGGCAACCTGCATCTGAACCTGGTGCGCTGCAACGTCTCCGGCGAAACCGAACGAGCCCTCTACACCGCGATGATGAACCTGATCGCCGACTGCGGTGGCAACGTCAGCTCCGAACACGGCGTCGGCACCCGCAAGCGCGACTACCTGACCATGTCGCGCACCGACGCCGACGTCGCGGCCATGCGCACGGTGAAGGTGGCGTTCGACCCGACCGGGTACCTCAACCCCGCGGTGCTGTTCCGCTGATCCGGTCCCAGAGGCTCCGGTAGCGTCAATATGGTGCGCCGATTCGCCGTGGTTGTTGCTCTCGGGCTGCCCTTGCTCGCGATCACCTCAGCACCCGACGGCCACGCCGCCCCGGCCTGCGGCACCACCGATCCGAGCCGCGCGCCCGCGGTCATCACCGGGTTCGACGGCTACGCGGCGGTGAACGTCTGCGATTACGCGGGGCCCAAGCATTACGGCTGGTCGTCGTACCGGTTCAAGACCGCCGGCGGCGTGCACTGCGAGCTGTACGACGGACCGAACTCGTGGCAGTACTACTCCAGCATCACGTGCTGGGGGAAGCTGCCGGGCGTACCCGCGGACGTGACCCAGGTGGAAGTCGCGGCCGGCAGCGTGGCGAGTTTCGGCCAGGCCGATGTGAAGCAGAAGGAAACGCAAAACGGTGGCGTGCCCGTCGACCCGGCCAGTTACCGGGAGCTGGCCCCCGGCCAGAAGATCGTCGTCCCCGGTGCCAAAGGCTCGGTCGACGAGAACGACGAAGTGTGCGCGACGGCGGGCGACGGCGCCCTCACCTGTGAAATCCAGAATCCCGGCGAGGCCTGGGGCCAGGACCGGAAGACCCACGGTTTCGTGCTGTCTGCGCAGGGCAGCCGCGTCTACTGAGCACGCGCAGAGACCGCCGCTGAGGCATCCGCGAGTGTGCGGACAGATCACAGATCTGCCGTTCCACGCGCACTGATTGCACACTCGCATGGATTGGCGGCGATCCTGCGGCACGAGCGTGCGAAGAGATCACCGATTCAGCGATTTCGGCGATCTGACTGCACGCTCGCGAACCGATCTTGACTCACATCGAATGCAAACCGTAGACGCCTGGGTCGTCGGCCTCGTCGTCTTCGCGGTAATGCCGCCCCCGGCGCGGTGCCGAAGGCGCCTCAGCTTTCATGACCTCCGGCCGACGCGGGCTGTGCCAGTGGTCGACGCGCATCGGGATAGGTGAGGTGCGCGGCTCGTCGGCGGCTTCGGACTCGTAATGCGCGTAGTCCTCGTCGGGTTCGGCGGGCACGTCGTACCAGTCCCACGGGTCGGAATCGTCCACGGCGTCGAACTCGGTGCGGTCGACGGTGTACTCGACGTAGTCGTCGTCATCGGGAAAGTAATTGGGCTCGGGCGGCTCCGGGACGGAGGTCCGGGGCCGCACCAGCGGCGCCGCCGTCGCCTGACCCCGCAGGAACAGTGCGGCGACGACCCCGAACAACGCGACGAACGCCGGCAGCAGCAGCGACTGCGACATCGCGGTGGCGAACGGCTCGTGCAGGAACGGCGGCAGGGTCACCGGTGTGCCTTCGCCGGCGACGGGCCGTCCGCCGGTCGGCATCTCGGCGCTGATCCGGGACGTCATGTAGGCGGCCATGCCGGCGCTGCCGAGTACCGAACCGACCTGCCGCGTCGCGTTGTAGACGCCGGATCCGGCGCCGGCCAGCCGCGGCGGCAGGTTGCGGGTGGCGGTGGCCGCCAAGGGCGACCAGATGAACGCCATGCCGATGCCCATGGCGATGAACGGCAGCACCAGCTGCCACAGCGGGGTATCGGGGGTCAGCCCGAACGACAGCCACGTCAGCCCGATCGCCAGCGCCGAAAAGCCCGATCCGACGATCGGCTGCGGCGGATGGCGGTCGATGAGCTTGCCCACGAGCGGCGCCAGCATCCCGGACACCACCGCCATGGGCGCGGTGAGCAGAGCCGACTCCGTCGCGCTCAGGCCGAGGACGGCCTGCGCATGGAACATCACCGGCAGGATCATCGCGGTGACGCAGAAGCCGATGGTGGCCACGGCCACGTTGGACAGGCAGAAGTCGTTGTCGTGGAACACCGTGAGCGGGATCAGCGGCTCGTCCGGGTTGACCGACTGCCAGTACACGAAGGCGGCCATGAAGCCCAGGCCGGCGAGGATCACCAGCCAGATCCACCAGGCCCAGTCGTGGGTCTGCCCCTCCTGCAGGCCGAACACGATGCCGAACATGCCGACGCCCGACAGCACCACGCCGAGGATGTCGAAGCGGTGCCGCTCGGTCGGCAACTGCGGGACCAGCACCCAGGCCAGAGCCAGGCCGACGATGCCGATCGGCACGTTGACGAAGAAGATCCACTGCCAGCCGAGGTGGTCGACCAGGACGCCACCGGCCAGCGGGCCGACCAGCGTCGCCACCCCGGCCGTGGCACCCCACACGCTCATGGCCGCGCCCCGGCGTTCGGGCGGGAAGATTCGCGTGATCGTGGACAGGGTCTGCGGCGTCAACAGCGCCGCGCCCAGACCCTGCACGACGCGTGCGGCGATCAGCATCCCGATGCTGCCGGACAAACCGCACCACAACGACGCCAGCGTGAACACCGCCAGGCCCGTCAGGTACAAATTGCGGGGCCCGAAGCGGTCACCGAGCCGGCCCGCGACGAGCAGCGGTACCGCATACGCCAGCAGGTAAGCGCTGGTCACCCAGATGACACCGTCGTAGTCGGTGCCGAGCTTCTGCATGATGACGACGTTGGCGACGGCAACGATCGTGGAATCGACCAGGATCATGAAGAAGCCGAACATCATGGCCCAGAGGGCATGCCACGGCCGACTCACTTGCGCAGCACTCACCGACGAACTCCGGCGGAAATCAACGTATGCATGCAGTCGGTATCAAGTCTGGTGGCCGGCCGATGTGCCGGTCTCGACTTCGACGCTACGGACAGTCGCGGATCCGAACAAGTCAGCAGTTCGGCGCCGCGACCACAGACCTAATGGCGGTGGCGTTCGTGTCCCGATTCGCCCTTGTCGCCGACGGCCAGCAGTGCGAACAGGGCGACCACGACGCCCGTCGTCATCACGCCCGCGAGCGCCAACTCACCGTTGCCCAGCGCGCCGACGAGCGGCGCCACTGCCGCGCCGAGCCCGAACTGGGCGGCACCCAGCGCGGCCGCAGCGGTGCCGGCGGCATCCGGGTGACGAGCCAGCGCGACGGCAGGTGTGTTCGGAATCACGAGCCCCATCGCGGCCAGCATGGCCCACACCGGGATCAGGAAACCGGCCAGCCCGCCCACATGCAGTACGGCCAGCGCGACGAACACGAGGCCGAACACCGACGCGGCGATCAGGGCGACCACAGCGATCTTCTGCGGCTCGAACCGGCGCAGCAGCACGACGTTGAACTGCGTGGAACCGATCAGCGCGATGGCACCGGCCGCGAACACCAGGGCGAAGGTCTGCTGATCCAGGCCGTAGCGGCCCTGCAGCACGAACGCGGCCCCCGCGATGTACGCGAACAGGCCCGACATGCCCAGGGCACCGACGAGGACCAGCACCACGAAACGGATATCGCTCAGCACCTCGACGTACGTCCGCAGGATGGCGCGCAGTTGCAGCGGGCGCCTGTCGGCGACCGCGAGGGTCTCGGGCAGGGCCAGCACCGCCACCGCCAGGATCGCGCCGCCCAGCACGGCGAGCGCGGCGAACACCCAGTGCCACGAACCGCGCAGCAGCACGGCCGCACCCAGCGATGGCGCCAGCACCGGCGCCACGCCGAGGACCAGGATCAACCGCGACATCACGACGGCCGCGACCGACTCTTCGAACAGGTCGCTCACGACAGCGACGGCCACCACAGATGCCGCGGCGGCACCCACACCCTGCAGCGCGCGGGCGATGCCCAGCACCTCGATGTTCGGCGCGAACAGGCACAGCAGCGAGGCCGCCATGTGCAGCAGGATGCCGGCGACCAGCGGGCGCCGACGGCCCAGCGCGTCCGACAGCGGACCGACGATCAGCTGGCCGAGGGCCAGGCCGCCCAGCGTCCCGGTCAGCGTCAGCTGCGCGACCGACGACGACAACCCCAGCTCAGAGGCGATGCGGGGCAGCGCCGGCAGGTACATGTCGATGGTCAGCGGGCCGAGTGCGACCAACAGGCCCAGCACCACGATCATCCGGGTACGGCTCGGCGCCGGACGTACTTCCGGGGCCTCGGCGGGCACGCCACTGTCGGTCGCGTCGCCTACCGCTGTCAGATCCACAAGGGGCGATGCTGCCATGAATATGGTTAGCAATGCATACCGGTTTTTTCTTCCCGGCAAATCGGCAGCATTCAGATGTGATCGCCGGCTCAGCTGGTGCCGGGCACTCAGATGGCACGCCGATCGTTGACCACGCGTTAGCCTGAATTCCTGTGTACGGAGATGGAGAGGCCGGCCGATGAGTGCTCGCTCCAGCATGAAGGGGCAGTTGCCTGTGAAGCATGACGCCCACACCGAGAACCCTGGCGCTGCCGCCAAGGCGCTCTCGCACATCCTCGAGGGCGGGGCCCGGGTGCAGGCGCCGGCTGTGGCCGCCTACGTGAACCGGCTACGGGAGCACAACCCCGGTGCCACCCCGGCCGAGATCATCACCAAGCTCGAGAAGCACTACATGGCCGCGACCATGGCCAGCGGTGCCGCCGTCGGATCGGCCGCGGCCTTCCCCGGCATCGGCACGCTCGTCGCGATGTCGGCGGTTGCCGGTGAGACCGTGGTGTTCCTCGAAGCGACCGCGGTGTTCGCCCTCGCGGTGGCCGAAGTGCACGGCATCCCGGTCACCGAGCGGGAGCGTCGTCGCGCGCTGGTGCTCGCCGTTCTCGTCGGTGATGAAGGCAAGCACGCCATCGGAGACTTGCTCGGCACCGGCCGCACCAGCGGCGCGTGGCTGGCCGACGGCGCGGCGACCGTACCGCTACCGGCTGTCTCGCAATTGAATTCGCGGCTGCTGAAGTTCTTCGTGAAGAAGTACACACTCAAGCGCGGCGCCATCGCCTTCGGCAAGCTGCTGCCGGTGGGCGTCGGCGCGGTGATCGGCGGCGTCGGCAACCGGTTGATGAGTAAGAAGATCATCGAGAACGCCCGCGCGGCGTTCGGGCCCGCCCCCGCGCGGTGGCGCCAGACGCTGCTCGTGCTGCCCGAGGCGCGGGATAGCAAACCCTCCGCAGATTGATCCACCAATAGGTGGGCTTCCGCCGTCCGCGGAATCGGCCGACGGGTTAGCCTTAGGCGGCACGGGGGCGGGCGACCGCCAACACAACAGAGGGCGGGTACGCCGGGCTGAGGTCCGGCGCTCGTCGGACAGAAGGAAACGAGGCGAATAGCGGCCGTGAGCACATCACCTTCACCATTCGGTCAGAACGAGTGGCTGGTCGAAGAGATGTATCGCAAATTCCGTGAGGACCCGTCCTCGGTGGACCCGAGTTGGCACGACTTCCTTCGTGACTACAACCCCGAACCCATCACGGACACAACGGATTCCGTAACCGTGGCAACCCCCGCGCCCGCCGCCGCACCCGCGGCTCCGGCGGCCGCGCCGGCTCCCGCCGCGGCCCCTGCCGCTCCGGCTGCCCCGGCCGCCGCGCCTGCCAAGGCCGCCCCTGCCAAGGCTGCCCCCGCCAAGGCCGCCGCCGGACCCGCGCCCGCAGAGGACTCCGAGACGCAGACACTGCGCGGCGCCGCGGCCGCCGTCGTCAAGAACATGAACGCGTCGCTGGACGTGCCGACCGCCACGAGCGTGCGCGCCATCCCCGCGAAGCTGATGATCGACAACCGCGTCGTCATCAACAACCACCTCAAGCGCACCCGCGGCGGCAAGATCAGCTTCACCCACCTGCTGGGCTACGCGATCGTCCAGGCCGTCAAGCAGTTCCCGAACATGAACCGGTACTTCGCCGAGGTCGACGGCAAGCCGACGGCCGTCACACCGGCGCACACCAACCTCGGTCTGGCCATCGACCTGCAGAACAAGGACGGTTCGCGCCAGCTCGTCGTCGCGGCCATCAAGCGTTGCGAGACAATGCAATTCGGCCAGTTCATCGCCGCGTACGAAGACATCGTCCGGCGCGCCCGCGACGGCAAGCTGACCGCCGAGGACTTCAGCGGCGTCACCATCTCGCTGACCAACCCGGGCACCATCGGCACCGTGCACTCGGTGCCGCGCCTGATGCGCGGCCAGGGCGCCATCATCGGCGCCGGCGCCATGGAGTACCCGGCCGAGTTCCAGGGCGCGAGCGAAGAGCGCATCGCCGAGCTCGGCGTCGGCAAGCTCATCACCCTGACGTCGACCTACGACCACCGCATCATCCAGGGCGCCGAGTCCGGTGACTTCCTGCGCACCGTGCACCACCTGCTGCTCGACGACGACTTCTACGACGAGATCTTCCGCGAGCTGGGCATCCCCTACGAGCCGGTGCGCTGGCGGATCGACAACCCGGACTCGATCGCCCACAAGAACGCCCGCATCATCGAGCTGATCGCGGCCTACCGCAACCGCGGCCATCTGATGGCCGACATCGACCCGCTGCGGCTGGACAAGACCCGCTTCCGCAGCCACCCCGACCTCGACGTCAACACCCACGGCCTGACGCTGTGGGACCTGGACCGCGAGTTCAAGGTCGACGGCTTCGCCGGCAAGCAGTTCATGAAGCTGCGCGATGTGCTGTCGGTGCTGCGCGACGCCTACTGCCGCCACGTCGGTGTCGAGTACACCCACATCCTCGAACCCGAGCAGCAGAAGTGGCTGCAGGAGCGCGTCGAGGTCAAGCACGACAAGCCCACGGTCGGTGAGCAGAAGTACATCCTGTCCAAGCTCAACGCCGCCGAGGCCTTCGAGACCTTCCTGCACACCAAATACGTTGGGCAGAAACGCTTCTCGCTGGAAGGCGCGGAGGCCGTCATCCCGATGATGGACGCCGCCATCGACCAGGCGGCCGAACACAACCTCGACGAAGTGGTCATCGGCATGCCGCACCGCGGCCGCCTCAACGTGCTGGCCAACATCGTCGGCAAGCCGTACTCGAAGATCTTCAGCGAGTTCGAGGGCAACCTGAACCCGGCGCTGGCGCACGGCTCCGGCGACGTCAAGTACCACCTCGGCGCCACCGGCCACTACCTGCAGATGTTCGGCGACAACGAGATCGACGTGTCGCTGGTCGCCAACCCCAGCCACCTCGAGGCCGTCGACCCGGTTCTGGAGGGCCTGGTCCGCGCCAAGCAGGACCTGCTCGTCGGCGACGAGCACGACGACAGCGACGCCCACGGCCGCTTCTCGATCATGCCGATGATGCTGCACGGCGACGCCGCGTTCGCCGGCCAGGGCGTGGTCGCCGAGACCCTCAACCTGGCGCTGCTCAAGGGCTACCGCACCGGCGGCACCGTCCACATCATCGTGAACAACCAAATCGGATTCACCACGGCGCCAACGGATTCACGCTCCAGCGAGTACTGCACCGACGTGGCGAAGATGATCGGCGCGCCGATCTTCCACGTCAACGGCGACGACCCCGAGGCCTGCGCCTGGGTCGCCCGCCTCGCCGTCGACTTCCGTGAGGCGTTCAAGAAGGACGTCGTCATCGACATGCTGTGCTACCGCCGCCGCGGTCACAACGAGGGCGACGACCCGTCGATGACCCAGCCGTACATGTACGACGTCATCGACACCAAGCGTGGCGTCCGCAAGACCTACACCGAAGCCCTCATCGGCCGTGGTGACATCTCCATGAAAGAGGCCGAAGACGCCCTGCGCGACTACCAGGGCCAGTTGGAGCGGGTCTTCAACGAGGTCCGCGAGCTCGAGAAGCACGAGCTCGCCCCCAGCGAGTCGGTGGAAACCGACCAGACCATCCCGCAGCGCCTGCTGACGGCGGTCGACAAGTCGCTGCTCGCCCGCATCGGCGACGCGCACCTGGCGGTGCCCGAGGGCTTCAACGTGCACCCGCGTGTCAAGCCGGTGCTGGAGAAGCGCCGCGAGATGGCCTACGAAGGCAAGATCGACTGGGCGTTCGCCGAGCTGCTCGCCCTGGGCTCGATGGTCGCCGAGGGCCGGCTGATCCGGTTCTCCGGACAGGACACGCAGCGCGGCACCTTCACGCAGCGGCACGCGGTGCTCATCGACCGCGTCACCGGCGAGGAGTTCATCCCGCTGCAACTGCTGGCCACCAACACCGACGGCACCCCGACCGGCGGCAAGCTGCTGATCTACAACTCGGCGCTGTCGGAGTTCGCCGCGGTGGGCTTCGAGTACGGCTACTCGGTGGGCAACCCTGACGCCATGGTGCTGTGGGAAGCCCAGTTCGGTGACTTCGTCAACGGCGCGCAGTCGATCATCGACGAGTTCATCAGCTCCGGCGAGGCCAAGTGGGGCCAGCTGTCCGACGTCGTGCTGCTGCTGCCGCACGGCCACGAGGGCCAGGGCCCGGACCACACGTCGGGCCGCATCGAGCGGTTCCTGCAGGTGTGCGCCGAAGGTTCGATGACGGTCGCCATGCCGTCGACCCCGGCCAACTACTTCCACCTGCTGCGCCGGCACGGTCTCGACGGCATCCACCGCCCGCTCATCGTCTTCACCCCGAAGTCCATGCTGCGCAACAAGGCCGCGGTCAGCGACATCAAGGACTTCACCGAGATCAAGTTCCGCTCGGTGCTCGAGGAGCCGACCTACGAAGACGGCGTCGGCGACCGGTCGAAGGTCACCCGGGTGCTGCTCACCAGCGGCAAGCTGTACTACGAGCTGGTGGCCCGCAAGGCCAAGGACAAGCGCGATGACATCGCGATCGTGCGCATCGAGCAGCTTTACCCGCTGCCCAAGCGCCGGCTCAACGCCACGCTGGACCAGTACCCGAACGTGCAGCAGTACTTCTGGGTGCAAGAAGAGCCGGCCAACCAGGGCGCCTGGCCGACCTTCGGCCTGAGCCTGCCCGAATTGCTGCCCGAGAAGCTGACCGGCATCAAGCGCATCTCCCGCCGGGCCATGAGCGCGCCGTCGTCGGGCAGCTCGAAGGTGCACGCCATCGAGCAGCAGGCGATCATCGACGAGGCGTTCGCCCCGTAGCGTCGAACCTGAGCTTGGGTGCGAACTTCCGCCGGAATTTCGCACCCAAGCTCATTTTCGGCTGAGTATGGGCTCGCTTGTGGGCCAATGCAGCGCCGGCCACCGCAACACGGTCGGCATCGAATCCCGCCGGCGGGCCGGACAGCCCCAGCAGTGCCTGCAGCAGCGTGTCCTCGGCATCGGCCAGCGCACTCCGGGTGAGGTCCGACGGCTCGGCCCCCACTCGACCGGGTCGCCGCTGTGGTCCCGCGGCCCAGGGCCGTACCACGTCATCGCCGACTCGTCCGACAGCCGACCTGATTGCGGCCAACTCCCGAGCCAGCACGCTGGGCGCCGGGTAGGCGCCGTCGCGTTCCAGCATGACGGCGGGTAGCACGGTTCGGCTCGCGAGCTCGGCGAGCAGGTCCAGGATCGGCTCGGCGACGTCGGCGGTGTGGGTGTCGTGCCAGATGCCGTCGCGCAAGGCTCCCCCGGCGACGTGGACGTAGGCGATCCGATCCAACGGCAACGTATCGAGCGCAGCGATCGGATCGGCGCCGAAGTTGACGGCGGACGTGTACAGGTTGGCCACGTCCAGCAGCAGGAGCGCGCCCGTGCGCTCGATGATCTCGCACAGGAACTGCGCTTCGGTGAACTCGTCGTCGGGCCAGGACACGACGGACGCCACGTGTTCGAGGGCCAGCGGGACGGCCAACGCGTCCTGAGCGATCCGGACGTTGGCCACGACGACGTCGAGCGCGGCACGGCTGCGCGGCACCGGCAGGAGATGCCCGGCTTCGCGGTTTCCGGCACGCACGAAGGCGATGTGCTCGCTGACCAACGGGGCACCCAGGGCCGCCGCACACGCGCCGAGGTGCTCGAGCCGGGCGGGGTCGGGCCGCTCCGCACCGCCCAACGAGAGCGAAATTCCATGTGGCACAACGGGAATTCCGCGACTACGGACCGCCTCCAGCGAAGCCGGCAGGGCGCCGGGCCGGATGCCTTCGGCGATCACCTCCATGAACTCGACACCGGGCAGTCGCTCGATGGTGAGGTCGATCTCGGGCCGCCAGCCGATACCGACGGCAGGCCCGGGAGCTCCGGTGGTCATCCGCCGCACCCGCCGCAGCCGCCACAGCCACCGCCGCCACATCCCCCACCACCACCGCCGCAGCTGCTGCCGCTGCCGCAACCGCCGCCGCCCGTGACACCGACGCTGCCGAGCAACGAGGTACGCAGATCGTCGTCGGTCAGCGCGACGAAACCGAGCAGCGCGACGCCGACAACCTGTGCCTGACGGGCCGCGTCGGTGCGTCCGGTCTCCGCCGCAGGCTCGGCCAGGGCCACCCCGGACTCATACCGGTTGCGCATGCCCTGCAGGGCGAGTTGCCCTTCGGCGGACGGGCGGTGTGCCGCATCGGCAAGGAAAGCGCGCACCAGGACGAGTGTCGACAGACCGGTTGCCACCAGGAAAACGAACAGCAGAATGACCTTGTGGTGCAGCTCGATGCCGTTGATCAACCGGAGCACACCGACGACCCACACCGCGCACGGCAGCAGCGCACACGCCCGCAGGACGGTGGTCGACCCGCTGTCCAGAAGCAGGCCCCGGGCACGCAACCGCTCACCGATCGCCACGATCCGGGGATGCTTGCGCAGCCGCTTCATCGCCGTCCTCCGGCGGTGCGTGGCGGACACACCGTCGGCCACGGCAGCGTCCACATCGTCGATCAGCGTGGCGCCGGCGGCGACGGTGAGCGTGCCGCCGCGGGAAACCAGAAGCCGGTCGCTCAAGGCCAGGTTCGCGATCGCCGTGCTGACGGTACGGCCCGGCCCGCCGGCCAGATACGCGGTCTCATAAGGGTCCAGCAGCGGCCGCGGATTCGCGGCAGCGGTTTCCGCCGTTCCCGAGTGCGTCAACACGGCCCGGAAGCCGTACATCAACGCCAGCGCAAGCAGATACGTGACGAGATAGACGCCCAGAAACTGCGGTCCGGTCAGGCCCCACGATGCTGTCATCGGAATCAACTCCCTGCCGTCGGGTCGAAGAAGAGAAGCAATGCAGCGAGCGTCGCGGCAGGGGCGGCGTGCGTCGATGAAAATGGGCTCTTCACAGATGAGGGTGTAGAGGTGGTTGGCGCGTCGTTGCCGGGATAGAGGTCGAGGTCTCTCGAAAATGA
>NZ_JBJIAO010000023.1:0-84172 GCF_045310825.1 Mycobacterium sp. SMC-21
ATGATCATCCTCGGGAAGGTGCGCCCACTTTCAGGCCGCCTCCTCGGGCCTCATCCACAGGTATTGATCATTGCTCCCATCAAGCTGACCACCATCCTTGGTTCTCGCTATCTGGAGATCACTCCCGCCGGGTCCGGCCAATTATCCGGCAACACAATCAAATTGAGTCATACCGACGTGCCTTACGACCTGCAGAAGACCTTGGCGGGTGCGACCGAGACACTAGGTCCGCTGGACGCCGATCGGATCGCTGAATCGGTACGGGTGATGAGCGGCAGCCTGCAGGGAGTGCCCGACGAGTTGCCGCAGGCCTTGACCAATCTGAATTCCCTTGCCGGGGTTATTCAGTCCCGGCGCGACCAGCTCGGCACGTTGATCACCAACGCCGATACCATCGCGGCGCTGTTGCACCGGCAGAAGGCCGACCTTGGTGCGTTGGTGTTGCAGGGCAACCAGATTCTCGGCGAGATCGCTACGCGGCGGGCGGCGATGCAGCGTTTGTTCGACGGGGTGACGCTGCTCGCCGACCGGGCGCACACGATCTTGGCCGACGAGCCGCAACTCGACGCGCTGATCAACAGCTTGCATGAATTCGCCAAGATGCTCGCCGAGCACGACGCGCTCGTGCGCAGCATCCTGCAGATTGCGCCGGTGGCAGCGCGCAACATCGCCAACGCGACCGGTAGCGGTAATGCTACGGACCTGACTCTGCCGGCGGGTTTGATGGTCGATTCGTGGGTCTGTGCGATCAGTGGTCGGGCCCGGCAGTTCAACATCGTCGAGTACTTCAAGGACTGCAAATGAGTAAGCGCGCCTTGATGATCGGCCTGGTTGCAGTTGCCACCGCGGTCGTCGCAGTGGTTGCCGCGGTAGTTGCGGTGCCGCACTTCTGGCACCGCAACATCACCGTCCGGGCACACTTCCAGGACGCCGTCGGGCTGTACCCCGGTAACGCGGTGTCGGTGCTCGGCATGCCCGTGGGCAAAGTCGATACCGTGGAGAACAAGGGCGGCTACGTCGAGGTCACCATGGACATCGACCGAAAAGTCCCGGTCCCCAGTGACGTCGTCGCGGCCACCGTCTCCGCCTCGATCCTCACCGACCGGCACATCGAACTGACGCCGCCGTACACCAGCGGACCCAAGCTGCGCGACGGTGACCTGATCGCATTGGGGAACACCAAGACCCCGGTTGAATTCGACAAGACACTGACCATGATGGACAAGCTGGGCACCGCGCTGCGCGGTGACGCCAATGGCGGTGGGCCGCTGGGCGATCTGGTCAATCTGGGCTCGCAGATCTCCTCCGGCAACAGTGAGCAGATCAAGTCGACTCTGACCAAGTTGTCCGAGGCGCTCAAGGTCGGCCCCGATGGCGGTGCCAAGACTGAGAAGAACTTGCAGGAGATCGTCCGGAGCGTCTCCGACCTGACCCAGTCCGCCGCCGAAAATGACAGTGCGATCCGCAAATTCGGCGGCGACCTGCACCAGTTGAGCGACATTCTGGCCGACCAGAACCTCGGTTCTGGCCGGACCGGCGCCAAGGCCAACGAAATCCTCCATGAGGTCAGCGGCCTGCTCGATCGGCACCGGGACCAACTGAAGGGTTCGTTCGGCGATCTCAACACTGTGGTCAGGTCGCTGTCGGACAACAAGCGCGAACTCGAAGAGACCATCGATGTCCTTCCGCTGGCGGTGGACAATGTTTACAACGTACTTGATCCGGTCGGAGGCAGCGCACGCGTACACCTTCCCACTGACAAGCTGCTGGCCAACAACTCGTTGAACAAGGAAATCTGCAACCTGATGGGGCTCAAGCAACTGGGTTGTGCAACAGGAACATTGCAGGACTACAACAGCGACTTCGGGCTGTCCACCATGCTGGATCTGATGGCCAATGGCATCGGCCCGTCCGGTCAAGGCGAGCCGCCCAAACCCGGGGCGGTGCCGGCTCAGCCGGCACCCGCAGTACCTGCCCAGGGAGGGCCGACCCGATGAGCCTGACTTTCGTACGGCGCAGCACACGGTGCGCCGGAGTACTCAGCGGTGTGTTGCTGATGACCAGTTGCGCCGCGGGACTGGACAGTGTCCCGTTGCCGTCGCCGGGGTCAGGCGGGCCCGTATACACGCTCAACGCGGTGTTCACCGACGCGCTGAACCTGCCGGCGAAGGCGAAAGTGCGTTTGTACGGCGCGGATATCGGCGAAGTCACCTCGATCGAAGCCGAGGACTTCACCGCAAAGGTGTCCATGCGGATCCGCAAAGACGTGCCGCTCCCGGTTGGCAGCACAGCTGAATTGCGTTCTGCCACACCGCTGGGCGACGTGTTCCTGCAGATTCGTCCGCCGTCGCGCAATGATGACGGTGGCCCATTGCTGCGCAATGGTGACACCATCGGACTGGGCTCCACGTCGGCTGCGCCGACGGTCGAGGAACTGCTCAACTCGTTGGCCATGCTGGTCAACGGTGGCGCCATCCGCGCATTGACCACCGATGTCAACGGGGCCGGCCGGGCAGTAGGTGGGCGTGGCGAGAAGTTGGCCGGGCTGATTTCGGAGACCAACCAATTTCTGTCCAAGATGACCGCGCGTACCGACCAATTGGACGCCACGCTGCGCGCAACGTCGAACATGGCCGCCGAGGTGGCGGGCCACCAGAACAGTATCGACACCGCGTTGACGGCCGGTGCGCCGGCGCTGTCGGTGATCTCCGACAACACCACGCGGATCATGGATGTGGTTGACAACGTCGCCCGGATCACCCGGCAGCTGGCCAAGTTCCCGTCGATGAAGGGCACCGACACCCGCAGCGTGGCCGCTGACGTCAACAACCTATCGCGGGTGTTCAACGAGATCGTGATGGACCCCAACTTGTCGTTGAACTCGTTCAACCGGCTGCAGTCCATTCTCATCAAGGCCACCGATTCCACCGCACTGCACGCAGATATGCTCCTTTCCAAGATCGCCATCGGCGCCCTACCGGACAAGAACTACGCAGGCGACCCCGGTATCCACGGCCCGGACGGCACCGACTGGCATCTGCTGATCGGCAGCCTGCGCTACGAGTGGAACATGCTGCTCGGCCGAGTCAACGGACCGGACCGCCCATGATCACCGCGCTGAATTCCGTACTGGCCGTGGCCATCCGGATCATCAAGGCGGTGGCCAGCCGCAAGGTGGTGCTGGCTCTGTTCGGTCTGCTGCTCACCGCAGTGATCGCCTTCGGCTACATCGCCATCGACGGCCTGCGGTTCAACCCGTTTCACCGGACCATTGCGATGCGGATCATATTGCCCGAATCCGGTGGGCTGCTGGCCAATCAGGACGTGACCCTGCGGGGCATCCCGATCGGCCGGGTCGAGGCGGTCAACCTCACCGATCACGGGGTGGAGGCGGTCGCCACTGTCGACAAGTCAGTCCGCATCCCGGCCGATAGCCCGGTGCGGGTGTCGGGCCTGTCGGCGGCAGGGGAGCAGTATCTGGACTTCCGGCCCGACAACGCCAATGGTCCGTATTTGAAGGTTGGCGCCGTCATTTCGGGCAAGCAGGCGAGCATTCCGTTGACCCTGCCGCACATCATCGATCACAGCCGCGGCGCTCTGGCACAGCTTGACGCCGACAAGCTCGGCAAGATGTTCAACGAATTGCACGTCACCAAGGACGGACCCCGCAAACTGTCGGCCATCCTCGACGGCGCCAGCCTACTGGCCAACACGGTGGATTCGGTGCTGCCGGAGACCACGAGCATGATCCGCACCACGCGGGTGGTGTTCGGCACCATCGCTGACGTGCGTCCGGGTTTGGCGGCCACCACGAACAACCTGACCAAAGTGCTGGGTGGCGTGAACAAGATGGACGGTGGCTTCCGCACCCTGGTGGATCGGGGCGAGCCGCAACTGGCGACGCTGGACAATCTGATCAGCGACAACCGGCAGAACGTCGTGCAGATCCTGGGCAACCTGACCACGGTGTCGCAGATCATCTATCAGCGCATCCCGGCGCTGCAGTATCTGTGGCGCCCGGACCGCGATTCGTTCATCGACCGGTTCGGCACCGTCGTGCATGACGGCGCTATCTGGGCCCTTGGTGACATCTATCCGAAGTACCGGTGCGACTACAACCTGCCCCGGCATTCACCGTCGGACGCCAGCTTCCCTGAGCCGTACAAATACACCTACTGCGAGAACCAGGACCCCTCGCTGCTGGTCCGCGGCGCTCGCAACGCCCCGCGTCCGCCGGGCGACGACACTGCCGGCCCGCCACCGGGATACGACCCGCACGCGGTGACCGACAAGACGCCGCACTATCCGGGCTACACCATCGACACCCCGTACGGTGGACCGTCGTTGCCGATACCGATGCCGAACTGACAAGCCACGAGATACGCATGAGTAAACGAACCAGCAGTACCGATGTCTTCGACCAATTGCGTGATGCAGAGACCGAGGCAGCTGAGTTGACCGAGTCGTCGGTCGATTCAGAGGACGTTGATGCCACCGACGCCGTTGCCACGGATGAACTTGTTGCACCCGCGCCCAAGCGGCGGGTTGGCCTGGCTGCCATGGTCTGCGGGTTGCTCTTCGCGCTGTTGGTGTCAGCGTTGGGTTATCTGGGCTGGCGCCAGTACGAGCAACACCAGGTCTCGATCGCAACCGCTGCCGCGTTGCAGGCGGCCAAGGACTACGCGGTGGTGCTGACCACGTTGGACGCCAAGAACATTGACGACAATTATCGCAAGTCACTCGATGGTGCCACCGGTGAGTTCAAGGATGCCTACAGCCAGGGTGCCACTCAGTTGCGCCAGGTGCTGATCGACAACAAGGTCTCGGGGACGGGCATTGTCGTTGCGGCAGCGGTGAAATCGGCGACGGCGAACCAGGTCGAGGTGCTGATGTTCGTCGACCAGTCGATCACCAACGCGTCCAACCCCAGCCCGCGGATCGACCGCAACCGGATAGACATGACCATGGAGAAGGTCGGCCGCCGGTGGCTGGCCAGCAAGGTCGAAATCCTATGACGGCCAAGCAATCTGACGTCGCCGAAGCTGAGGTCGAGGCCGAAACCGCTGACGTGGTCAGCGCAGAGTCCGTGATCCCCAAGACCACCAAAGTCTATACAGTTCGCCGCACGGTCTGCTGGGCAGTGGGCGTGTTGGTTCTCGCGCTGGGTGTAGCCGCCGGCACGACGGGATGGCTGCTGTTTGCTCAGCACCAGCGCGATGCCGAGGCTGCGCAGGCACTCGATGCGGCGCGTGCTTATGCGGTCACCCTGACCACCACCGACCAGAAGGTCATCGACAAGAACTTTGCCGACATCATCGACGGCGCGACCGGCGAGTTCAAGGACGCCTACAGCAAGGCTGCGGCGTCGATGCGAAAGATGTTGATCGACAGCAAGGTCAACACCACCGGCACTGTCAACGATGCGGCGGTCAAGGCGGTGCACGGCGACGACGTCGACGTGCTGTTGTCGGTGAAGCAGGTGGTCACAAGTTCCGGGGAGCCGGACCCGCGGACCGACTACGTCAGCGTCTCGATGACGATGCGCAAGGTTGGCGATCGATGGCTGGCCACCGAGGTGTTGCTGGCCGGAGCGGACGGTAAGCGTGGCAAATAGAGCCTGGGCGGTGGTCGGCGCAGCGGTCACCGCGATCGCTTTGACCGGTACGCCGACCGCCCACGCATCGATCGACGGATTCTGCAGTCAACTTGGCGCGGTCTGGGACGGTGGCGCGTGCACCGCAGTGGTCAAATCCCAGCGCGAAGCGGAAATGCTGCTGTCGCTGCGGGTTCCGGCAGAGTTCATCGACAACCCGACGGCCGGCCCGGTGCTGCGTGACTACTACACCCGCCTGTTCAACGGGTGGCGGAACACCGGCAACACCACGCCGCGCGACAGCAGCGCCAAGGCCGATTACGAGATCATTCCCGGTCCCGGTGGGGTGCAGTCGGTTGTGGTGCACGAGATGTTCGAGCCGTTCGGCATCCAGCCCAACAATGCCTTCCGATCCTTCGTGTTCGACATGAGCTCGGGGCGGCGGTTGTATCTGCCGGATTTGTTCCGGCCGGGAATCGATGGATACCAAGCAGTTTCGGCCGCCGCCGCACCGGTCCTGCCGCCGATACTCGACGCGGTACCTCCGCCGCACGCACCGGGCACCTACCCGTTCACCGTGCCGGAATTCCAGCCGGACAGCGCCGGCCCCGGGTACTCCGGCAGTTACCGGGCCTTCGCGCTCACCGGTGACTCCCTGCGGATCTACATGCCGGACCAGCCGATGGTGCGCGAAGACCCGACCCCACCGGGGCAACGCGTCTGGTCCATGGACGGCGGCACCGTCGTCGCAAACATCCCACTGGCAGCACTCGCTGGCAAGCTCAAGCCACAGTACGGCGGTTGACGAGTTGGGATCGACGACGACGCTGCTGCTGCTGCTGCTTCGCTCAGAAAGCAACGATCGAACCGCTATACGGCCAATTGGATACCGCTGGGCAACCACGTCCCTGTTACGCACCGGCCCGGCTTTGGTGCGCCCCGCGGTGAGCGCACCACCTGGGGGTGGGCGCGGCCGGCGTTGACTTACGTAGTTGCGACCGGTTCTCGGGGTGCTTGTGCTGCTGCGCTCCCTCTAGCGCCACTTCAACCATTCCACCCAGCTACTTGCGGCGACCTTCGAACGCCTACTACCGCAAGTCATTCCACCCGAACCGACCAGCGGAACACCGCGTGAGCGCCTCATCGAACTGCTCTCCCGGCGAGCTGACCTTCTCGCCGAAGCGCCGGTGCACGTCACCACCCTTGCCTGAGCGGCCCTGGGCCCCACCGAAACTCCCAGGTTCGTAGCAGAGGGCACGCATCCCCCACTGCCCACACCCTGCGCGCCCGCGTCGTCGAGCAATACCGGCAACCCTTCGACAACATCCTGCAAAGCCCCGACGCCCGCCCGTAACTCGGCGACCTCGACGTCGAACTCGCCGTATGCGTGGGCTTGACCCCAGTTGGTGGACACAGGATCAGGCGGCTTGTGCCGTCTGATTGATCCGGTTTTCGCATTCCACCGGGGTGATCATGCCGATCGCGGAATGGCGTCGGCGGCGGTTGTAGACCCGTTCGATCCAGTTACCGACGGCGAGCTTAGCGGCCGCTTTGGTCGGCCACAAGTACCGGTCATAGAACTCGACTTTCAATGTAGCCCAAAAAGATTCAGCCGCGGCGTTGTCCCAACACACCCCGGTCCTCCCTACTGAACGAGCGAGATCGTAGGTTCGGGCCAGGTGGGCCATCTGTGCGCTGGTGTATTGGCAGCCACGGTCAGCGTGAAATACCACCTGCCGGGTAACTGCCCACGGGCCACGGCCATCGCGACCGCGGCCTGCACTAGATCGGTGTGCAGATGGTCCTCGATGGCCCAGCCGATGATCCTCCGCGAATGCCCATCGCGCACAGATACAGCCAGCCCTCGCCGGTTCGCAGGTAAGTGATGTCACTGGTCCACACCCGGTTGATCGCACCGGCATCGAAGCGACGTTTGACCAGGTCCGGGATCGGTGGTGCATCCAGATCCGCGACCGTGGTCGCCGGCGCGAACGACCGTGGGCTGATCACGGCCAGGCCCTGGCGCGCCAGCGAGGCGGCCACGGTCTTGCGGGACACCGTGCGGCCTTTTTCACGTAGGTCAGCCAGGATCCGCGGTGCCCCGTACACCCCGTCAGAGGCTTCGTGAGCGGCCGCTACCGCGGCATCCAGACCGGCACGGCGCACCGCAGCCGCACCAGGTGCGGCGGCCGCGTTGGTGCGCCATTTGTAGAACCCCGAGCGGGACACCTCCAAGAGTCGGCACATCCGATTGGGGTCTGGGCCCAGCACGGCCGCGGTCCGACGTGCCGATCTCGATGCCGCTGTCGCGGCCGCGCACACCGCCTCTGATGGGGTCTACGGGGCACCGCGCATCCTGGCCGATCTGCGTGGGAAGGGCCGCACGGTGTCCCGTAAAACGGTGGCCGCTTCGCTGGCGCGCCAGGGCCTTCACGGGATCAGTCCACGGACGTTCGCTCCGGTGACCACGGTGGTGGATCTGGACGCCCCACCGATCCCTGATCTGGTGAAACGCCGTTTCGATGCCGGGACGCTCAATGCGGTGTGGACCAGCGACATCACCTATCTGCGCACCGGGCAAGGCTGGCTGTATCTGTGCGCGGTCCGTGATGGGCATTCCCGGCGGGTCATCGGCTGGGCCATCGAGGACTACCTGCATACCGATCTGGTCGAGTCGGCGGTCGCGATGGCGGTGGCTCTGCGCGCCGACCTGCCCGAGCAGGTGATCTTCCATGCGGATCGGGGCTGTCAGTACACCAGTGCGCAGATGGCTCGGGTTGCCCGCACCCACAATCTGGCCCGTTCGGTAGGGCGTACAGGTGTGTGCTGGGACAACGCTGCCACTGAATCATTCTGGGCCACACTGAAAGTCGAGTTCTACGACCGGTACTTGTGGCCCACCAAGGCGGCCGCTAAGCTCGCCGTCGGTGACTGGATCGAACGGATCTACAACCGCCGCCGACGACACAGCGCGATCGGCATGATCACACCGGTGGAATACGAAAACCGGATCACTAAGACGGCACAAGCCGCCTGACCCTGTGTCCACCAAACGGGGTCAAGCCCAGTTACAGATAAGCGGATCAGTCCGCGCTAGCGCCGAAGGCGCGGGCTCCACTGCCGCAGCTAGTCTGCCGCAATGCGACTACGGGTTTCGTAAACCCCACACCATCTTCGATACCCGTAGGAGCTCCCGAATCTGCCCGGCGCCGCAAGTGCACCACCGCGTCACGAATTCTCGTTTCGGCACCTCGCTCCTGGGCGGCTACACACTTCCCGACGGCTTCACGGCCGCCGACAGCAACTTGGGGGTATGTAGCAGATGCTGGGCGTAGTCGAGAAGCACACGATGGAGCAGTTCGTCGGGCACGTCGCGCAACCGCGCATCGGTTACAACGCCGGAAACTCCGCCGATGATCATCGATGTCCCGATATGGT
Source organism: Mycobacterium sp. SMC-21 (assembly GCF_045310825.1). Classification (NCBI taxonomy): domain Bacteria; kingdom Bacillati; phylum Actinomycetota; class Actinomycetes; order Mycobacteriales; family Mycobacteriaceae; genus Mycobacterium; species Mycobacterium sp. SMC-21. The sequence continues at coordinate 9,032 of NZ_JBJIAO010000023.1, forward strand.
GGGCGACGTCCGCGTCGGGGCCATCAAGCAGCGTGATCAGCTTCACGACGGCGTTCTCCAACTCGACATGCGTCTTCGCGAGCGTGCTCATGGCCGGGTCGTTCTGCACAATTGCGCTGAGGCCCCTATGGCGCACCGCCAGTTCGACAAAGCCGCTGGCGGCGACTTCGCGCCGCGAATGGGGGTCGGGAAGCGCGTCGGCGATACGTATTACGCGAGCGATGTCCTCGAGTAACGGCTGTGCGACGGCCCTCACGATCTCGTCTTTGGTGTGAAAGTGGTAGTACACAGCGGCTTTGGTCACCTCAAGCCGGTCGGCAATCATCTGCAAGGTCGTGCCCTTGACACCGTACTCAGCGAATAATTCCAAAGCCGCCTGGACGATACGGTGGCGTACGAAGCCACGTGATGACGTCAAGTTTCCTCTGCCAACCTTTCGGGGAGTTTATGCGGGCTGCGTGCGCACTGGATGAATGATGCCTCAGCGGCGGATGTGATGTCACTCACCTTCGGCTGGGGTTGCCCATCGTTAGCCATGGAAGCTAAATTAACCAGCCAGTTGGCAAGTTAGATTTGTCATCGCGGCTATAGTGCAGCGATCAGTCACGTTGGAGCCGATGTGCGCATCATTCAGACCATTTCGTTACGCCGGCATCGTCTGCTCGACATGTTGGTCGCCCCAAAGCGGCAGATCGCGGCCATCATCGGGGCGTACTTCCGGTGGCCATACATTGTTTGCATACCGCCCAAACGCCAGCAGTCGACCGGACGCGCACCTGCAGCTGATCAGTCTGCATCACGCCACGTCTAGACAGTAGGAGCGCAGAACACTGTGGCACTGTTTGCTTGGGGCCGACGATGAGAAAGTTCATGGGTCAAAGTGACGTCAAAATGACTTCGATGACACGCAAAGCGTTGAGCAACAATACTGCTGGAGATGCAGCGTCAGCCGAAAGTTTCCTTCACTCCGATGGCAGCATTGTCATACCGGACGGCATCACGCTGACGTCGTTCCTGGAGCGCAACCGCGCGGCGATGGGCGAGAGTCCGTCGTACCGGTTCATCGACTACGCGCAGAACCCTGACGGCGAGATCATCGAACTCAGCTGGAACGGCCTGTGGGCTCAGGTCAACGCCGTTGCGGCCCGGCTCCAGCAGGTCACCGCTCCCCGCGACCGGGTGGCGATCCTCGCGCCGCAGGGCGTCGACTATGTCGCGGCGTTCTTCGCGGCCGTGCACGCCGGGAACATCGCCGTGCCGTTGTTCGCGCCGGCCCTCGCCGGGCACACCGAGCGCCTGGCCGCGGTGCTGGCCGACGCCAAGCCGGCCGCGGTGCTCACCACCACCGCGGCCGCCGAAGCGGTCCGCACGTTCATCAAGACGCTGCCCGCCGCCGAGCGCCCGCGGGTGATCGCCGTCGACGCCGTGCCGGACACCCTCGCCGAGATGTACGTGGCCCCAGAGTCCCGCACCGACGACGTCGCCTACCTGCAGTACACCTCGGGCTCGACGCGCACGCCTGCCGGCGTGGAGATCACGCATCGGAACGTGTGCACCAACGTCATTCAGATGATCCTGGCCGGCGGCCTGGACACCGACATCCGCAGCGTGAGCTGGTTGCCGCTGTATCACGACATGGGCTTGATCATGATCATGTTCCCCGCGCTGTGCGGCGGCCAGATCAGTCTGATGGACCCCATGGCGTTCGTCCGCCGGCCCTACCGGTGGATCCGGCGCCTCGCCGACGAGGCCGCCCACGGCCGCACGTTCGCGGCCGCACCCAATTTCGCCTTCGAGTTGTGTGCGCAGCGTGGCCTGCCGCCGGCCGATGAACCGCTCGACCTCAGCAATGTGGTGACGCTGCTCAACGGTTCCGAGCCCGTGACGCTGCCGTCCATCGAGCAGTTCATGGAGGCCTTCAAGCCCTACGGGCTGCCCGAGACCGTGGTGAAGCCGTCGTACGGCATGGCCGAGGCGACGCTGTCGGTCGCCAGCATCGGCGCGGACGAAAAGCCGTGCGCCACATATCTGGACCGCGAGGAGCTCGCGGCGGGCCGGGCCGTCGTCGTGGGCCGGCACGCGGACGGCGCGGTGCCCCACGTGTCGTGCGGGCAGGCCATCCCGGACCAGTGGGTGACGATCGTGACGCCCGACGGCGATGAGGCCGCCGACGGCACCGTCGGCGAAATCTGGTTGCACGGCAACAACATCGGCCGGGGCTACTTCGGCCGGCCCGAGGAGTCCGAGCGGGTCTTCGGCAACAAGCTGCAGACCCGTCAGACCGTCAGCCACGCCGATGGCGCTGAGGACAACGCATTGTGGTTGGCCACAGGCGATCTGGGCGTTTACGTCGGCGGCGAGCTGTTCGTCACCGGCCGCATCAAGGATCTCGTCATCGTCGACGGACGCAACCATTACCCGCAGGACATCGAGGCGACGGTCAGCCGCGCCTCGTCGGCGGTGCGGTCCGGCTACGTGACAGCCTTTGCTGTGCCTGGTGATTCGGGTGAACAACTGGTCGTGGTGGCCGAGCGTGCGGTGGGTGCCGGGCGTGCCGAACTGGGGCCTGTGGCCGAGGCGGTGCGGGCTGCGGTGTCGCGTCATCACCAGGTGCGCGTCGCCGAGGTGCGACTGGTTGCGGCCGGCCGCATCCCCCGTACGACGTCGGGAAAGCTGGCCCGCACCGCCGCGCGGGCAGAGTTTCTGAACGGTCAATTCCACTGACGTCCTGCTGAAGAATGACAGCTCCTAGTCAGAGTTCAGCACCGCCCGAACCGATGAAACAGATAGATGGTGACGGATGACTACGGATGACTTCGCTCAGACCGAAGATTTCCATGGCTGGAATCGCTGTTGCAGAATTCAGCCTCGATCACGGACCGACCGCTACCCCTCCCACCGCAAATATGGTGGTCCGCATCTGAGACACGAAACCCCGCCCCGGGAGTGCCCCCAGCCAGCGACGCACCTAGAGCGCGTAGAACTAGCCCATCAACCCGTGACCTGGCGCTCACCCTGGATGGGCAATCGCACGACGTTCGTCGTGAAGTACCTGAACGATCACTACCGAATACACCTACCTCGAGCGATCGCACGTGGAATCGTCGTCGAGTACCTTTACCTGGTCGCCGACCATTTCAGAATCGACCGCTACCGCGCACAACGATTCTTGACCGACGAAGCCTTGCGCGCGAGCGCTTTGGACATCCTGGGATCACCACCCCTAATGTTCGAGCTTGGACTGATACAAATGAGGACGATGTCGTCGAAACGCACGCTCCCGGTAATTCTAGAGACTGATGGGCCTGGGGTTGACCCCTGATGGTGGACACCTAACTGGTGGGACTGCTGGTCCCGCGCGAAGGATGTCCGGTATGTCGGGCAAGCGCAAGAAGTACACCCCGGAGTTTCGGGAGCAGGCTGCCCGCCTGGTGATCGAGACGGGCAGCCCGATTGCGCACGTGGCCGTGGAGATCGGCGTCGGTGAACAACTGCTGGAGCGCTGGGTGCGCCTGGCCCAGCAACGCGCGAGCGGCACCGATACTGACGCGGTGCTCGATGCTGATGTGCGTGCCGAGTTGGAGCGGCTGCGCAGAGAGAATGCTGAATTGCGTTTGGACCGTGAGTTTTTGAAAAAAGCCGCGGCCTTCTTCGCCTCCGAACAGAACCGGTAGAGGCCTACCAGGGTATTGCCGCCGAGAAGGCCAACTACAGCATCGTACGGATGTGCCGACCCTTGGAGGTGTCCCGCTCGGGGTTCTACAAATGGCGCACCAACGCGGCCGCCGCACCTGGTGCGGCTGCGGTGCGCCGTGCCGGTCTGGATGCCGCGGTAGCGGCCGCTCACGAAGCCTCTGACGGGGTGTACGGGGCACCGCGGATACTGGCTGACCTACGTGAAAAAGGCCGCGCGGTGTCCCGCAAGACCGTGGCCGCCTCGCTGGCGCGCCAGGGCCTGGCCGTGATCAGCCCACGGTCGTTCGCGCCGGCGACCACGGTCGCGGATCTGGATGCACCACCGATCCCGGACCTGGTCAAACGTCGCTTCGATGCCGGTGCGATCAACCGGGTGTGGACCAGTGACATCACTTACCTGCGAACCGGCGAGGGCTGGCTGTATCTGTGCGCGATGGGCATTCGCGGAGGATCATCGGCTGGGCCATCGAGGACCATCTGCACACCGATCTAGTGCAGGCCGCGGTCGCGATGGCCGTGGCCCGTGGGCAGTTACCCGGCAGGTGGTATTTCACGCTGACCGTGGCTGCCAATACACCAGCGCACAGATGGCCCACCTGGCCCGAACCCACGATCTCGCTCGTTCAGTAGGGAGGACCGGGGTGTGTTGGGACAACGCCGCGGCTGAATCTTTTTGGGCCACATTGAAAGTCGAGTTCTATGACCGGTACTTGTGGCCGACCAAAGCGGCCGCTAAGCTCGCCGTCGGTAACTGGATCGAACGGGTCTACAACCGCCGCCGACGCCATTCCGCGATCGGCATGATCACCCCGGTGGAATGCGAAAACCGGATCAATCAGACGGCACAAGCCGCCTGATCCCGTGTCCATCGAAAGGGGTCAAGCCCAGGCCCGGGGGTTCGTGCAGTCAGTTTGCTTGACTTTTGCTGACGACATCCACCGAGGAACCGGCCAGACCATCTGCTGCTACGGCGAATAGGAACCGATCGAGAGCTGCTAGCTAAACATAGGACATCACTGGTGCCGACTGCGCGCCCAAGCCTCCGAGCTACCTGGTAAACGACTCAACTCAAAGACCGCAACTCGTGTCGCAAGTGGCCAAGTCCCCCCTCGGACACAGTTTTCTTAGCTACATACAGCAAATACGCTCTACAGTTCGTTTTATGCATTTGCCGCATGGTTAACGCTGGCGACGAATGTCCTCGAATCCGTGTCGCAGATGGCCGAGTCGCCTTCTGGACACCCCCTCGGACACGTCCGGCGACACGGCTGAATCCAGCGGTCGCTGCGACCCGATTACCCCCGCAAGGTCATCATGGGCGCCTCGTTGACACTCGTGTCGACCTGGCCTTATAGCGAAACGTACCCTCACCGGTGATGACGCCCGCCGCGACGCACGGTCACAAAGCGAAACAATCCGCATACACGTACTATTAACTGTAAACAGTTTGTATGCGATTGGAGGTGTCGCCGGCCATGGAAGCACTAACCCCACGCACCGCACAGAAGGTCGGATTGTCGCGCGGCGCCTTCTACCGGGACGCACGCGAAGGCCGCCTCGACCGCATCGCACGAGGCATATATCTTCCCGCCGAGGCCCCAGCGATGGACTGGGATCTGATCGAAGCCTCAACGCGCCGACCTGACGCGACCATCTGCTTGACCTCCGCGCTGGCCCACTACGACCTCACCGACGAGATACCCGCCACCGTGGACGTCGCGATCCCGCGCGGCTCCCGCACACCGGCTGGCCGCGCTGCCATCACCTGGCATCACTTCGATGCGGCCACATTCGACATCGGACGCGACCAGATGACGATCCCCGGCTCGAATCAAACGATCGGGATCTACTCCCCCGAACGTTGCATCGCCGATGCCTTCCGCCTGCGTGGCTCGGTCGGCTACGAGCTCGCTCGTGATGCGCTGCGGCAGTGGCTGCGCGCAGGCGGCAAACCGGCACTACTCATGGACATCGCCGCGCGCCTGCCGCGCGCGAAAACCCCGGTCCTGCAAGCACTAGAGATGTTGACGTGAGCCGCGGCGACGAGGTGTTCCGCCACATCCAGGGCACCGCACGGTCCGCCGCAGCACAGAGCGGAGCCGGTGCACCGACACAGGAATACCTGATACGGCACGTACTCGAATCGTTTCTGGACCGCCTCACCCGAACACCTCACGCCAAGGACTTTGTACTCAAAGGCGGAATCTTGTTGGCCGCCTATGGAGTTCGGCGTCCCACCAAAGACGCCGACGCCAATGCGATCAGTGCCGATGTCGATGCCGAGCACCTCATACAGGTGGTTCGTGACATCGCCGCAGTCACCATAGATGACGGACTGCAGTTCGATCTCGCCACGATCGCCGTCCAGGAGATCCGTGAACAGTCAGAGTATCCCGGTCTGCGCGTACGAATCGCCGCAACCGTTGGGCCGTGGAAAGGGGTAGCGGCGTGGGACGTGTCCACTGGTGATCCGATCGTCCCGCCACCACGGCACGTGACCATCGATCGGATCCTCGGCGAACCGATCACCCTCCTGGGATATGCACCGGAAACGACGATCGCCGAAAAGGGCGTGACCATCCTCGAACGCGGAATCACCAGTACCCGCTGGCGTGATTACGTCGACATCGTGCAACTCGCTCGCGCCGGCATCGATTCGCACGAACTGCTCCGCTCAGCGCGGGCGGTCGCCGTCCATCGCGGAGTAAATCTGGGACCCGTCGCACCGCGACTAGCCGGTTACGGCGCTGCCGCACAAGCGAAATGGGCGGCATGGCGCCGCAAGGAACACCTCGAATCAGCTTGCGAACAAAACCTCGACGACCAAATCGCTCTCGTTGCCGCCCACCTCGATCCAGTCTTTCGCCACGGACCCGAGTGAACTACCGGCATCTACCGGCGCGGGACCGGGTCCGTACCTAGCGGAGGGATATCAATGACGATCACTGGCGGCCGTGAGCGATTTCCCGGCGAGTTGGATGAACTGCGAGCTGACAACGCGCGCCTACGGCACTTACTTGAATTGACCGAGGAACAGGCCCGCGCCGCACGCAGCGACCAGGCCACCCTAACTGGTGCCCCGACGCCACCTGTCTGCATGGAGTCCAGCCCCGCTGACAAGGTCAGGTTCTATTTCGACCTATTCCGTTGCCGCACCGATGTTTACGCCCAGCGATGGGAAAACCGCAAAGACGGCCGATCAGGCTGGATGCCGGCGATCGAAGGCTATTGGCGCAAAGGCATGAACCGTGCCGATGCCCCGTACCTGACATTGACCCCTGAGGTCGTGAGCTCACATCTCCGCGGTGATGTCCACATCGGTTTATATCCGCTGGGCGATGACGACACATGCTGGTGGGTAGCAGCAGACTTCGACAAAGAAGCGGCGATGCTCGACGCCCTCGCGTACACGAAAGCCGCTCGCTCCCATAATATTCCGGCAGCGCTGGAAGTATCCCAGTCCGGCCGCGGCGCCCACGTGTGGATCTTTTTCGCGCACGCGACATCAGCCTCCGTCGCGCGCGGGATCGCCACCAGCCTGCTCGCCGAAGCCTTCCGGCTGCGCGGCAGCATGCGCCTGAGCAGCTACGACCGCTTGTTTCCTTCCCAGGACGTGCACACCGGCCGCGGAGTCGGCAACCTGATCGCGGCACCACTCAACGGCAAACGCCGCCAGCACGGCACCACCGTCTTCCTTGATCCGGCAACCCTTGAACCGTACGAGGACCAGTGGGCATATCTGTCGAGCATCGCGCGACTGTCCGCCAAAGAGACTGCTTCCCTTGCCCGCCAGCTGCCCAGCCCCCAGATCGGGCACAACGTTCGGCGGCTGCAACTGCCCACCTCATCGAAAATCGTCCCCCGCCCCGCGGCGATCGTGCGAGCCGCGTTCGATTCACGAATCACCCTGACGTCCACCGACCTCGGCCCAGCCATGATTTCGGCTGTCAAACACGCCGCCTCCATCCGCAACCCCGAATTCGACGTACGGCAGCGAGCACGGCGAAGCACGTGGGATACCCCGCGCTATCTATATAGCTACGACGAAACCGCCGACGGCAACCTAACCCTGCCACGCGGCCTGCACCAACTGCTCAGCGACCTCGTCAGCTCAGCCGAGAGCACCCTCAAGATCGAGGACCACCGCGTCATCGGTGAGCACCACGAATTCACCTGCGCCACAACACTGCGCGAGACCCAGTCAGATGCTCTGAAGAAGCTCCTCAACCACGACACAGGCGTACTGATCGCACCCCCAGGAACCGGAAAGACGGTCATCGCCTGCGCGACAATCGAAGCACGTGCCACCTCAACGCTCGTTCTTGTCGACCGCAAAGCACTCGCTGACCAATGGCGAGACCGAATCCACCAACACCTCGACTTCAAATGCGGCCAGATCGGCGGCGGACGATCCAAGACCACCGGAGTTCTCGACATCGCACTACTGCCAACCCTGGCGCGTCGCAACAACATCTCCGAATTAGCGGCCGGATACGGCTTCATCATCGTCGACGAATGCCACCACGTCGCAGCAAGCGCCTTCTTCAAAGTCCTCGGCCAGATTCCCGCCCGATTCTGGCTGGGCCTGACCGCGACTCCGGAACGGCGAGATGGACTCGAAGACCTGATCTACCACCAACTCGGTTCACACCACGTACAGATTGAAAGACCCACCGCAGGCCAACTGCCCACCGACAGCGCCGAACTGTCAACACCGCACCCGGTACTGCACCTCCATCCGACACAATTCCGCTACCTCGGCGACGCTGACCCACGAGAACCAGGCGGGATGGCCGACATCTACCGGACGCTGGTCGCCGATGAGCAACGGCTCGACCAAGTCGTCGGCGACGTCCTGACCGCTGCCGATAAAGGCGCCAACATCCTCGTCCTCACCACATGGGTCGACCACCTCAACGCCATCGCTGAACGGCTCACCGCTGCAGGACGATCAGTCACCGTATTGAGCGGAGGCATGAAAGCCGCCGAACGGCGCGGCATCACCGAAATGCTTGCCACAAGGACACCGAATACGGAACCGCTCCTGATCGTCGGCACCAGTTCGTTCATAGGCGAAGGCTTCGACTGCCCAGCCCTCGACACGCTATTTCTGGCAGCACCGATCACGTTCAAGAATCGTCTCGTCCAGTACGTCGGCCGCGTGACACGGCCGTACCCCGGCAAGACCACCGCGACCGTGCACGATTACCACCACGAGCTCACCCCGGTCATCGCCTCATCACTGAAGAAACGAGCGCCCGGCTATATCACGATGGGATTCCCAAACCCGCGGACCCGCAGCTGACGGACGTTTGCAGAAGGGGAAAAGCGCCGCAGCGTTCCCCGACGGAGCCCGTTCTTCTGCGCTTGCCCGCGCCCGTTGCATCGCGTCGACGATTCTCGCAACTACCCTTAGCCACGTCATGACTACCACCAGGACTGTCTAGCGCGTGCCGTCGCCAACCGCAGGAAAACTGCTGGTCAACAACTCAAATCAAAGACCTCAACCCTTGTCGCAGGTGGCCAAGTCCCCCCTCGGACACAGTTTTTTTACATGTGCGGATGGAGAATCGGCTCCCAACTGCATCGGAGCGGATTTCCGTACTTGCTGATGCCCAGGGGCAGTCGCATTCACCGACACACGACTGCGGATTTTTGGTTATCCCGCCACGAACACCGTCCTCGCCGACATACTGACTGGCTGTTCCTCAATGTGTCTTCGCGGTGATCGCCACCGGTCGTGATACCCATCCCCGGCCTCGGCGCTGGTCGATCGAGTGCACCACACCGCCGATTGTCGAGGACAACTACCTGCCACCACGGCGAGCAGACTCGATGGGCAGTGTGGAGGTCAGTCGCCTTTCGGCCATGCCTCGCCTGGGGGCCAAGAGGCCGGGAGGCCGAAGAACTCTCCAGCAGACGGATCTGGAGGGGTGACTGCAAGCTCGCCGTTACGAAGGGTGATGGTATGGGCGGGGATTCCCAGCTCGTCGGGTAGCGCATGAATGGGACTCGGGTGCCGCCACAGCGTGACCTCGGCGCGCTGAAAGTAATACGGCATGAGTTGGTTAACGACTAGAACCCCCGACACATTGCGGTTCTGCCAATCGGGCGGCGTCCCGAAGTAGCCACCGGCTTGCCGAATCGCGCGGGCGGGCGGCTCCCCATCTGAATTCGGGTCAAATTCGAAAGCAAGCGGCCCGTACATCGCATTACTGGCGTGCCACCGGTCGCCATCCACGATGTACGTACCGATCGCGATAACGAATGGCGCTTCCAGATTGCCGTACTCATGATGTTTCGCAGCGAGGGCGGCTTGGATAGCGGGCGCATCATCGACGAAGCTCGCCTCCGACTGGCCGTAGATCCCGATCGCCCGGCTATCGGGTCTCAGGCCTCGGGCTTCGAGCTTCTTCGGGAATGCCTTGAGCCCAGCCTCCCAGCCATCCTCGCGCCAGACATACTTCGGCGCAGCGTCGGCCGTCCATGGTGCGTCAGGATCGAGCAGGCGCAACCACTGGCTCAGTTTGCCTCGAAGGCGCGCCGCCTTGGGTGGCCGCGGCCCGTCCACAAGATGGTCAAGCCAAAGAATGAAATTCGGGTCTTGGAGCCGATTCACCGTATCGAATAGAACCGCCCGACGACCTGCCGCAGCCTTAGCCGCCGCGGTCGAACCAGGAGCAACCGCCTCAACGTAGAGCCGCTCGTCGCCGCGGACAGCCAAGAAGTCGGGGTGACGGGTCGTACCCGGCACCTCCGGGTGAACCACTATTTCGTAGCCAGCGCGCAAAAGCGACTCGTGAAGATAGAGCTCCAAGTAGGCACTGCGGAACTGCTCGTCGTCTCCTGATCGCAAACGTTGGAGCAAGTCATTGCAGGTGATGTCATCGTTGATGCGGTCCATCCACTGCTGCATCATCAACCGCGGCTGGTCCCAATAGTCGCCCGCGATCCTGTTCATGAACGCAAAGGTGGACTCTTGGAAGCCAGCCACCGACGTGTCGTCGCGGTGAGCATCATCGAACAGCGGCTCGCGACTCTTGACCATGCACGTAGCGTGCCAGCAGCCGCCGACAAGTCTGCGCCCCCGGGGTCCGTCAGTATCAACTCACCAACGGCCTCGACCCACCAAGCGGCGATCTACGAGCTCTGTCGGTGGCGTCAGGCAAACTGATCGCGGACATCAGTGAGGTGAGTTTTCGCATGCCAGTTTCAGAAGACACCGGCGCAAGAGACTTGTCTTTGCCGCCGACCAACGAGCTGACGTGGGAGCAATTCGAGGACTTCACCGAGGCCGTGCTGAGCGCACACCGGTTCGCGAACAAGTCAGGGCGACGCATAGCACGCGTCTCGCGATGGGGGCGCCGCGGCGACAAGCAAGACGGAATCGACTTTGAGGGCGAATGGAGTGACGGGACCACCTCCTCCTGGCAGTGCAAGGCATACGAAAAGCTCCAACCGGCGGACGTTCGAAACGCAGTTCAGACATGTAGCTTTCACGCCGATACCCATCACCTCGTGTACTCCGGATTCGCCTCGCCAGCTGTGAGGCAGGAGATCCAGAAGCACGCCGACTGGACATTGATCGACCGACGCGACCTCAATCAGCTACTTGCAGACGTGCCTCTTCACCGTCGACGCGAGATCCTCGACTCAACATGGGACCGCGCCACACGTAAACGGCTCCTCCGCGTGCCGGGAGCCGATGCCTTTGAATCGGTGGACGCGCTCGGTGACACACGTATCTGTCTTCCTGTACTGAATGACGCCGGCGCCATGGTCAATCGGACGGCCGAATTGCAGGCTCTTCATACAGCGGTACGGGGAGACACACGGATCATCCTGATATCGGCACCCGGCGGGATGGGCAAGACTCGGCTCGCCGTCGAGGTGCTTCGTGACCTGCAGAACGAGAATCCAACCGTTCCCGTCCTGAGCCTCATCCCGGCGCACCCGCTAAGTGCCGATAGTCTCGACGAGCTGCCCCACTCCTCTGTGGTCCTTTTTGTGGATGATGGACATGAGCGACCCGAAGCCGTGCATCGGTTGCTTGAATACATGCTGAGGAATGAGCACACCAAACTCGTTGTCGCAGCGCGAAAGAACGGCGTCACCCCCCTTCTCGATACGTTCATGAAGGCCGGCTTCCCGATCAGCGGTGTCGCCACGATCGAGCTGTCACCACTCAGTCATCGCCACGCGTACGAATTGATCGATTCCCTCGCGGACGGGCTCGACATCCAGCTCGCGTACGGAACGAAAGTAAATATCGCACGTCTGGCAGAAGAAGCGCCCTACCTAGGGGTGCTGGCAATCGACGCAATCCGAAACGGCACTCTAACCGGCAGCCTCACACTTAGTACCGACCTTCGTTCGGCTGTGCGGTCGAGTTATCGCCAGTCCATCACCGCCACGGTCAACGAATTCGACCCGGCGCTTGTCGAACGCTTCCTCGCAACGTGTGCCGCTACCGGTGGCGTGATAGACCTGAATAACGCCGAAGCGCGCGCTGCCGTCAACGGGTTCTGCGGGTTATCTGACGACGAGTCGAATCGACTCTTGAGTGCGCTGATCCGAGCTGACGTCATGACGAAGACCGAATCGATTTTGAGGCTGGTCCCCGACCTACTCGCAGACATGATGCTGGAGACCGAGAGCGTCACTGAATCACTAGGTCAGAGAACCAATTTCGTCCCCGAGGTATGGCGATCCCTATACCCATTCTTCGGCGCACAACTACTCAGACGCCTTACTGATCTGGACTGGCGACTCCGCCGGCAAGACCTTCCAGGGGTTGTCGACGGCATCTGGCAGACACTTCGAGACGAAATTGATTCCACCGACGTGATCGGCCTACACGAAGCAGTGCAACGCCTTGCCGCCCTGAGCTACACCCAGCCACACGGGCTCATGCCCCTACTAGCGGAGGTTCGCAACCGCCTCGCCGACCTCGCCAATTTGGATGAAGTGCCGCCTCCTAAAAGGGGCCCGCTGACCGCGACCCATTTCGAGCGGGAGGAGAGAAGGACATGGCGCTTGCACGAACTGAGCGCCGCGGATGTGAAGATCGAGATGGCACCCCTGCTCGCTCAGTGCGCACGTACAGCACCCGAACTACTCGAGCAGGCGCTCGATGGGCTATGGGCACTTCACCGCGAACTCGCACCTATGCCGGCCATGCACCCCGACGCCGCAACAAAAGCCCTAGAAACCCTAGCCGAACTCGGCAGGCTCCCCGACGAGACTGTGCCACAACGAATCATAGACCGCGTCAGAATTTGGCTCTCGACCTACGCACCGACTCCGAAGGCATATCCACTGTTCGCATTGAAGCCGCTCCTCACCAAACAAGGCGAGATCGCCGGCCAAACGGCGCCACGCGTTGTCAGCTTCAATACCTATCTGATCAATGCCGATTGGGCGCGCCCGACGCGAGACGCAATCCGCGAGGTCCTCCTGGAAAGCGCGACAACTGAACACGTCGGACTAGCCGCTGAGGCCGTGCGGATACTCAAGTCCGCATTGAGACCGCCTCAAGCCCTATACGGTTTCAACCCGACCGCGGAAGACCTCGAAGCATGGGACTCAGATGACCTAGCGACAGTCACCACCTTGGCAACAATTGCGGCCAAAGCCACCTCGCCTGTGATCCGCCGTCTGGTTCGCGAATCCGTATCTTGGCAAGCGCAGCATGCACGTTGCCTTCAAATCCGTTGTTTAGCAATCGAAATAGCAACGATTCTCGACAACCATGGCGACGAACTCGCAGACGCATTGATGGGCTCACATCACTTCGGCCTACCGAATCGGTATGGGTACACTGCACCGAGCATCGCAGATCTTGAAAGCGGTCTCGACGTGGGCACGTCACGGCCTGATGACGAGGACATCGTCGATTACATGGACCGTGAGCGCGATGCTTTGCTGGCTCGCTGCTGGGACAGCCTGTGGCGGGTCGGAGACATCAGCGACGTCCTAGATCGCCTTGAGTGCACGGCATTTGAAGTATTGCTGGCGGACAGCAGTCAGTCTCTGCCGTTCCTCTTTCTGGGAAAGTACCTCGCAAACAACTACACATACCAGTGTTCCGCAGTCGTTAAGGACATCGCCGCGCGGCCTCCCGGGCCTCTCGACGATCTTCTCGTCTACGCTCTAGCTGGCTGGAACGCATTCGACACGAACGAGTTTGGTAGCTGGCTGGACGACAGTCCACACCAACGCAACGCGGTCCGATCAGCAATCGGTGACGCGATCAACACAAACTCCTGGACCGACCTTGGCGGCCCTCATCTCGCCGCGTATTCCAGAGGTGTGCTAGACGCTGTTCCGGCAGTGCGCGCGAAGTTTCACGCCGGCGCGCATCGCTTGCTCGCACGAGACCCGGTAAGCACTGCGGAGTCTCTCATCGCGACAGGTATTGATCAGTCAACGTCAACACGCCTGATCGAGTGCGCCTGCACATTTGGTAGAGCGGACTGGATACAGGAGCTGGACGAATCCGACGTGGCGGCGATCCTCGCTCTCGCAAGGCGTTCAGACATCAGCGCCTACGGCGTGCAGGGTGCCCTCGCACGCATCGCGCGAGGCTTCCCACGTGAAGTACTGACTTTCCTACTGTCCTGTTACCGCGAAGATCGCGCAGCCATAGTGGACCTGTGCGGCGACTATCCACAAGCGTTCAGCGGGCAGGCCGAAGCAGTGGTGAGCTGGGTATTCGATCAAATAGCCTGCGAGACAGATGGGATCGGCGATGTTCTAAAGACTGCGGTGGGCGAAACGCTATACAACGAAGTTGGGGAAGCGCTCGCTGTGGAGATCGAACATTGCGACATCGACGAGATCCGGGGCGTCCTTGAGGTATTCGAACCGCTTGACTACTGGCCTCTTTACGCTCCATTGCTGGCGGACAAGTTGATCACTCGGACAAGGGAAGTCGATTCCTCTCATGTCGCGGACGTTCTGGCGGCGACCCGCACTTCGTGTGAAATGCGGCTGATTAGTTGGGTGAACGGCCGTTCCGAAGAGCTCGAGCTTCTGTTCGACCTCGCGACGAAGCTTTCGAATGCAGAATTCTTGGACACCGAATTACGCGCCATCTACAGGTTCTCCGCTGACGAGTTTCGCCGAGAGATCGCAGAAATCGCGGCCCGCTATAACAACGACTACGACTAACAGGACAGATGCCTGAGACTATCGGGGCGTCGTCGTTGTGCGATACCAGTGCAGCATCCCGAACGCTAGGCGCCACGGCAGTCGGCCGCAGGCCGAGCATCTTTGCCGATCCTCCCCAGCTGCATTCTCAGCGCCAACAACGCCCGATTGAAGCGACGATGACGGGTTATTCCCTGACGACTCTCCAGGAAACGCTCACCTCCTTGTCGGCTCCGGTTGAAAAGTGAGCAGGTCGTTCCGGAGCAGGCTGCTCAGGATTCAACCGGAGCCGGCGCAGCTCCCGCGACGCTGGTGACCACTCAGCGGCCGCGCGCCGGTTGCGCCGCGGTCGATCCCGACGACGACGGCAGCGTGGACGGACGATCGATGATCGTCGACGACGAGCCACCGACCCGGTATCGCGCGCCGCGGTGCTCCTGCGGCAGCCGGTCGCCGTTGCCGAGCAGCTTGTGCCGCAACGACCCCGGCTGATAGTCCGCCTGGTAGGCACCCCGTTCGGTCAGCACCGGAACCACGTGCTCGATCACGTCGGCGAAGGAACCGGGGGTGATGGCGTAGGCGAGGTTGAAACCGTCGACGTCGGTCTCGGCGACCCACTCCTGCAAGGTGTCGGCCACCGTGGCGCCCGAGCCGACGATCCGTGGAC
The DNA here is from genome assembly GCF_045310825.1 of Mycobacterium sp. SMC-21. Taxonomy (NCBI): domain Bacteria; kingdom Bacillati; phylum Actinomycetota; class Actinomycetes; order Mycobacteriales; family Mycobacteriaceae; genus Mycobacterium; species Mycobacterium sp. SMC-21. Next base: position 24,546 of record NZ_JBJIAO010000023.1, read on the forward strand.
CCATGCCGCCGATCTCGCCCCACTCGGCGATGTCGCGGACCGTCCACTCCCGGCCATCGGGGTCGGCCGACTGGAACGCCTTGACGGCGGACAGGATGGCATTCGAGTCGACGTTGCCGATCGGCTCGTCCAACCCGTACCGGGCCAGGTCCACACCCATCCACCCGGACATGAACACCAGCGCGCCTTCCGGGTCGCCGTAGGAGAGCAACTCGCGGTGTTTGGCGTGCGCTTCGTCGTCGGTGGCCGCGGTGATCACCGTCGACAGATTGAAGATCTTGGCCGAGTACGGATCCCGGCCGGCCAGTTCCAGCTCCCGGCGAATCGTCGAAACCGTCTCGGCCAGAATGGCTTTGGTCGGCGCCGCGGTGAAGATGGCCTCGGCGTTCTCGGCGGCGAACCGGACCCCGCGCGGGGATGAGCCGGCCTGGTAGATCACCGGGGTCCGCTGCGGCGACGGCTCGGCGAGGTGCACACCCGGCACGCTGAAATGCGTTCCGGAGTGCCCGATGTGGTGCACCTTGTCCGGGTCGGTGAAGACCCCGCGCTCGCGGTCGCGGACCACCGCGTCGTCCTCCCAGGAGCCCTCCCACAGCTTGTAGAGCACCTCGAGATATTCGTCGGCGTGGTCGTAACGGGCGTCGTGGGCCGGCTGGTCGGTCTGCCCCATGTTGCGTGCCGCCGCGGGCAGATACCCGGTGACCACATTCCAGCCGATGCGGCCCTTGGTCAGGTGATCGAGGGTCGATATCCGGCGAGCGAAGGGATACGGGTGCTCGAACCCGGTGCCGGTGGTGATGCCGAAGCCCAGATGCTCGGTGACCAACGCCATCGCCGATACCAACAGCAGCGGGTCGCCCACCGGGATCTGCGCGGCCTGCCGGATGGCGGCCTCGTCGCTGGCTCCGTAGACGTCGTAGGTACCGAGCACATCGGCGATGAACAGGCCGTCAAACCTGCCGCGCTCCAACAACTTCGCCAGTTCGGTCCAGTACTCCAGGTCCTTGTAGCGCCAGGACTGATCCTCTGGATGCCGCCACAGTCCGGGCGACTGATGAGCGACACAGTTCATGTCGAAAGCGTTGAAGCGAATTTGTCGGGTCACTACTCCACCGTGCCCACATCTCGCGCATCAGACACCGATTGCACTCAGCACGAACATTTTTCGCGGCGCCGGCCGGGGTGGCGAGCTGTGTCAACGCAAGCTGTACCCGCCGTCGGGATAGATCGTGGACCCCGTCGTCGCGCCGTTGAGGAACAGATGAACGACGGCGGCCGCGACCTCGTCCTCCCGCGCCAGTTTCCCGGTGGTCGAGGCCTCGACGAAATGGGCGAACGCCGCGTCCCGGACGGCCTGCGGCCGCTGATTCCACAAGTTGCCGTCCACGGTGCCGGGCGAGATCGCGTTCACCCGTACCGGCGCGAGTTCAACGGCCAGCCCGCGGGCCAGTCCCTCGATGGCGGCGTTGGCCGCGACGTAGGCGGGCGCCGCCCCGGCCGGCCGCACACTGGCCGCCCCGGCCATCAGGACGACGGACGCATCGGCGGTCAGCACCGGCAGCGCGGCCTTGACGACGCGGTACTGACCCCAGAACTTCGAGTCGAACGGCGACGCGGCGTCGGTCAGTGAGAGTTCGCGCATCGATCCGGTGACGTAGGTGGCCGCGGTGGTGAAGAGGGCATCGACGGCGTCGAACCGGGCGAACAGGGCGTCTATGGTGCGCTCGTCGGCGGTGTCGACGACCTGCCATGTCGCCGCCGGGCCCAGATCGGCGGCGGCCTTCTCGAGCACACCGGCACGGCGCCCGCCCAGCACCACCGCACCCCCGCCGGACACCACCAATCTGGCGACCGCGAGACCGATTCCGGTGCCGCCGCCGATGAGGACGACCGTCCGATCCGCGAATGCGTCGGCGGCAAGGAAACTCTTCATGGCTCCGACACAATCGTCCGCGCCCGGCGCCGTCAATCGATTGGATCAGTTTGACTCGCTTGGCATGGTTTCGCGATGTGACGGAACCTGTTGCCGCTCAGGGTTGTACGTCAGATGCCGTCGACGTAATCGCCCGTGCAGATGTTGTAGTGCCCCGCCGGGTTGAACGACTCTCCGTAACCGGGGAAGTACCACTTCGCCGCCTGGTACATCAGCTGGCCGTCGCAGTAGCCGAGGTTGTAGGCCACGATCGTCGCCGATTCCTTGACCGACTGCGAGACACTGACGACGCCCGGCGGCATGCCGTACGACGTGCCCGTCCCTGTAGCGCGTTCGCCGCCCCAGGACGACCACGTGATGCCCCAGATATCGCCCGTCGGGTCGCCGCCGTTGAAGACCCGGGCGGGCTGCACCGTGCCGTAGCCGCGCGCACTCGGGTTCCAGGCACGGCCGAGCGTCGGTTGTGGGTCGGCCCGGACAGCGGGCGTGCCGGCCGTCGAGCAAGCGGCCACGGCCATGGTGGTCGCGATGGCGGTCACAGCGATCACGGCCAGCCTCGTCATCGTCGTGGCCTGCCTCTGCTCAGTTGGGTGGGTCATGGTGGTGCCGTTCGGGATTCGCGGTTGTCGTGGTCACGCCCAAGGCTGCGGCCGATGCCTTGGTGATTTCTTGGTGCGCAAGCGCTACCTCCGATCCGCTGCTGTGTGACGAGAGTCTCCGACGTCGCCGTGACGTAGGCCTTGCGGTACCTGCGTACCAATTTAGGCTTGCCTTACCTAATTTAAGGGAGTGCTGAATGCGTGACGTCCGCGTGGCGGTGATCGGGGCAGGTCCGGCCGGAATCTATGCGTCCGACATCTTGGTCGACGAATACCCGCAGGCCAGGGTCGATCTGTTCGATCGCCTGCCGGCCCCGTACGGGCTGGTCCGGTACGGCGTGGCACCCGATCATCCCCGGATCAAGGAGATCATCAAGGCGCTGCGGCGAGTCCTCTCGCGCGACGAGATCCGCTTCATCGGCAACGTGCACTATGGCACCGATCTGAAACTGTCCGATCTGCGTCGCCACTACGACGCCGTTATCTTCGCCACCGGGGCACGCGCGGACCGCCCGCTGGACATCCCCGGCATCGAACTGCCCGGCAGCTACGGCGCCGCCGACTTCGTGTCCTGGTACGACGGCCACCCCGACGTGCCACGAACCTGGCCGCTGGAGGCCAAGAGCGTTGCGGTGCTCGGCGCGGGCAACGTGGCACTCGACATCGCCCGGATGCTGGCCAAGCCCGCCGATGAGCAGTTGAGCACCGAGATCGCCGGCAATGTGTACCAAGGTCTTTCCCTGAATCAAGCCACCGACGTGCATGTGTTCGCCCGGCGCGGTCCGGCCCAGATCAAGTTCTCGCCGATGGAATTCCGCGAGCTGTCGCACTCCCCCAGCGTCGACGTGATCGTGCACCCGGAGGGCTTCGAGATCGACGAGGCCAGCCAGCAGGCCATCAACACCAGCAAGTCCACCAAGCTCGTCGTCAACACCATGATGCGTTACCTCGACGTCGAGCCCACCGGCGCCCCGCACCGCATCCACATTCACCTGTGCCAATCCCCCGTCGCCGTGCTCGGCACCGACCGCGTCGAAGGACTGCGGACCGAACGCACCGAACTGATCGGCGACGGAACCGCCCGGGGCACCGGCGAATTCACCGATTGGCCGGTGCAGGCGGTCTACCGCGCCGTCGGCTATCTGCCGTCACACCTGGCCGATCTGCCGTTCGACCACCACGCCGGTGTGGTTCCCCACGACGCCGGGCGGGTCCTGGACCTCGACGGCGAACTGATCGAGGGCACCTACGTCACCGGCTGGATCAAGCGCGGGCCGATCGGTCTCATCGGGCACACCAAATCCGATGCGTCCGAGACGATTACCAGCCTGTTGGCCGACCTGCCGGGACTGCGCGCACCGGAGATCGGCGAGCCCGATGCCATCCTGGAACACCTGGCCGGCAGCGGCATCGACTACACCACGTGGGCGGAATGGGAACGCCTCGACGCCCACGAGATGGCCCTCGGCGCGCAGCAGGGCCGCGAGCGGGTCAAGGTCGTGCCCCGCGCCGACATGATCAGCGCCGGCCGGCGGTAGGCGGCCGGCTTCGGGCACTTCCTGCCGCGGGTATCGCTAGCCTCACGACATGCCAACTGTGGGGCGATACGCCAAGGGTGAGGCCAAGCGCGCGGAGATCAAGGCCGTCGCGCTCGCGGTGCTGGAACGCGACGGTGAGGCCGGTGCGTCGATGCGGGTGATCGCCAATGAGGCGAACATCAGCCTGGCGGGCCTGATGCACTACTTCCCCACCCGTGACGTTCTCCTGACCGAGTTGCATCGCGACGCCGATGCGAAATTCGAAGAGCGGTACCGCAATTCGGACGTCGACATCGACCCAGGTGAGGCCATGGCACAGGCGATGGTGGACAAGGCCGCCAAGCCCGGATCGGGAACGGTCTATCTGTCCCTGGCTGCGGCCGCCGCCGTCGACCCGTCCCATCCGGCCGCGGATTACCTGCGCCAACGATACGAGAGCATGCGCGCGACCATCAGCGACTACGTCCGCCGCCGGCAGGCTGCCGGCACGGTCCCCGCGCACGTCGACGCCGAGTTCGCCGCCACCGCGCTGATCGCGGCGGCGGACGGGATTCAGATCCAGTGGATGTCCGATCGATCGATCGACATGGGCGCGCACGTGCGCGCGGTGTGGGGCGCATTACTGTCCTGACCAAAACAGTGCAGTGTATGGTTTTTGGTATGAAGTGGAACCGGGTTGTCGTGGCGTCAGCCGTTGCCCTCTCCCTGGGCCTGTCCGCCTGCGGCGCAAAGCAGGACGCAAAGCAGGAGCGGACGGACACCAGTTCGTCCTGGAATCGCAACTTCTACTGGGGCACCGCGACCGCCGGCTACCAGGTGGAAGGCGACGCTCCCGACAGCAACTGGCGCCGCTACGTCGACCGCACGGCGGGCAAGCCCGTCCCGCCCGGCGCCGACGCCTTGAGCGCAGCTCCGGTGGAGCCCTACAAGCAGGCCGACGACTTCCGGCACCGCTACAAGGAGGACATCGCCAACGCGCATGCCATGGGCGTCAACACTTTTCGCTTCGGCGTCGAATGGGCGCGGGTGATGCCGCAGCCCGGCGTGTGGGACGAGAAGGAACTGGCCTACTACGACGACGTGGTCGCGACGCTGCTCGCCAACGGCATGACGCCGATGATCACGCTGATGCACTGGGTCTACCCCGGCTGGATCGCGGACCGCGGCGGCTTCCTCAACAACGTCGCCGCGTTCGACGACTTCGCCACGGCGATCACCAAACGCTACGCGGGGCAGGGCGTGCTGTGGGTGAGCATCAACGAGCCACTGGCCTTCGGCGCGATGGAACTGCGCACCGGCGCCATCAAACCTGACCAGTTCGGCACGTTCCTCGACCGCGTCGCCGACGCCCACCGCGCCGTCTACCGCGCCGCCCACGACGCCGACCCCAAGGCCAAGGTCACCACCAACGAGGCCTACATTCCGCCGGAAGTGTTGGCACAGTTCACCGGATTCGGCGTCACGGGCATCGAAGGCTCGTTCTTCGACCGCGTGCGGGACAGCCTCGACTACCTCGGCTTCGACTACTACACCGGGACGGCAGCGGACAACCCGGCGTCGGCACAGAGCATGGCGGCGCGGTGGAACATCAAATTGCAGCCCGAGGACATCTACTACGTGGCACGTCACTACGCCCAGCGGTATCCCGGCCTACCCATCTATGTCGTCGAGAACGGCATGGTCACCGACAATGCGAAACCGCGCACCGACGGCGTGACGCGATCGCAGTACCTCAGCGACACCGTGTTCTGGCTGCAGCGCGCCAAGGCCGACGGCATCCCGATCATCGGCTACAACTACTGGTCGCTGGTCGACAACTACGAGTGGGGCAGCTACCGTCCTCGCTTCGGCCTGTATTCGGTTGACGCACTCAATGATCCGACACTGCGGCGGGTACCCACCGACGCCGTCCAGACCTACACGCAGATCACCCGCGACGGCGGCACGCCGCCGGCCTACCGGCCCGTGATACCCGCGGCGAAGTGCTCGACGACCGTCGGCAAGGACAGCTGCGCCCCGCTCGACGTGAACGGCCCGACGGTCGCGCTGCGCTGAGTTCGGTCCCAACACGCGGGCCGAATTCCACGCAATGCACCCGAGATCGCCAGGTTTCCAGCAGGATCAGCAGTATGAAACTGACTGCCATGCTCGCGCTCGCCGGGTTCGCCTCGCTCACGATCGCCATCCCCAACGCGACCGCAGCGCCGTGTACCGCCAGCGGACTGGCCAGCACCGCGGGCTCGGTCCTGGCCCAGGCCGGTGCCTACCTCGACGCCCACCCGGGCGCCAACGAAGCCCTGACCAACGCGAGCTCGTCGGGCGACGCGGAAGGCGCCGTCCGGGCGTACTTCACCGCTCACCCCGGCGAGTTCTTCGACCTGAAGAACATCGCGCGGCCCCTGACGACGCTGCGCGGTCAGTGCGGTGGCATGTCGGTCTCACCGGCGCAGATGTCGGCTCTTTTCGACGCGCTGTCGTCGTGAGCCGCGGCGGCCCGGCACGTCAGCGCCAGTAGCCCTGATGCGCCTGTGCCGCTTCGTCTTCCAATAATGGCCCGATGACGGTGATCGGGCGGTAGCCGTGCAGCAGGATGTCGCGGCACGGTAGTGCGTAGCCCGCGTTCTTCGGGTCGTCGCCGGTGAACTGGAAGAGCCGGGTGTTGGACATGCCGTACACCACCCGCCCGATGCCGCTCCAGTAGGCACCGCCCGCACACATCGTGCACGGCTCGGTGCTGGCGTACAGCGTCGCCGACCGCATGCCGTCGTCGCCGAGGACGCGCCAGGCGCTGCGGACGGTGACCATCTCGGCGTGGTCGGTCGGATCACCGCCGCCGACGGACGACGTGTTGCCGTGCGCGGCCACCACGTTGCCGGCGGCATCGGCCACCAGGGCACCGTAGGGGGCGCCGCCCGCCTCGCGCGCTTGCTCGGCCAGCACGAACGTGCGCCGGAGGTGGGCCAGGTCTTGCTCGCCGGGATCGGGCTCGGCGTGGGCCGGGCCCACCGCGCCGACGCCCGCCACCGACGCGCCGAGGACCAGCCCGGCGCCGCGCAGCACGGTCCGCCTGTTCGGGTTCGGCATGGCTACTTGGTGCCGAAGATGCGGTCGCCGGCGTCGCCGAGGCCCGGCACGATGTAGCCGTGCTCGTCGAGTTCGCGGTCCAGCGCCGCGGCGTAGATCGGGACCTCGGGGTGGGCCGCTTGCATCGCCGCGACGCCTTCCGGACAGGTCAGCAGACAGACGAACTTGATGGAGCGCGGCCGATACTCCTTGAGCCGGTCGATCGCGGCCACGGCCGAGTTTCCGGTGGCGAGCATCGGATCGCACACCACGATGTCGCGCTCGTGCAACTCACTCGGCATCTTGAAGTAATACTCCACGGCGACGTGGGTTTTCGGGTCGCGATACAGACCGATATGGCCGATGCGCGCGCCGGGAACGACGCTGAGCATGCCGTCCAGAATGCCGCTGCCCGCCCGCAGGATGGAGGCGAAGACGAGCTTCTTGCCGTCGATGACCATGCCGGTGGTGGATTCCAGCGGCGTCTCGATCTCGATCTCGTGCATGGGGATGTCGCGCAGCACCTCGTAGGTCATCAGCGCGGAAATCTCGTTCAGCAGCGCGCGAAAGCCTTTGGTGGACACATCTTTCTGCCGCATCAGTGTCAGCTTGTGCTGAACCAGCGGATGGTCGACGAGATGCAGGTTACCCATGGCGCCCTCCTAGAAAACCGTGCCGTCACTGCTGATGGACAGCGGCGGGTTCCCGGCCCGCAACTGCTGCGCGAGGGTGCGCCCGGCTGCCCAGGTGCCGCCTTCGAGGACGCACGCCAGCGGCAGTGTCGCGGAGTCGAGGCCGAGCGCGGTGCGTACCAGCGGCGCAAGCTCGTCCAGCAGTGCGACGGTCAGTGCGCGCCACTCGACGACCAATTCGTCGGCCACCGACCAGGTTCGGTCCGCGGCCGCCGGATCCCGCAGGCGCAGTACCCCGGTATCGAGCAGCAGGCCGCCGTTGCGGTATTCGGGCAGGCCGGTGAGCGCATCCAGCCCGGTGACCGGCACGCCCGCCCACTCGAACGGCTCCAGCAGCGAGTAGGTCAGCCACTGCGACAGCTTGTGGAACGGCATCCACCCACGCGACAAGCCGATTCCCGGCACCGCCGGATGCGGCCAGCAGTCACCGAGCGGGATACCGCCGATGTCGTTGTCGGCCAGCCAGACCCCGGACAGGGTGTCCAGGAGCCGCACCAGGATGTCGTGCGCGTGGACTTCCGGGCCGGCCAGCACGTCGAACAGGCCGCCGGGACGCCCCTGCGGGCCGAAGACCTCGGGACGAACCTCGAGCGCAGCACCGAGCCGCCGCAGCAGCTGCACCCGGCCGCTGAGCCCGACCAGCGGATTGTCCGGCGCGGCCTGAAATGCCCGGCCGAGGGCGGCGTCGTCGATGGCGCGCAGTGCCGCGGCGTCGACCTGCCAGGGCTGAGCCGGGTCACTGGAGAACAGCCCGTCGGCGAAGGCATGCCAACTGGCCACCCCGAGTCCCTCGGACCGCGTGAAGCGTTGCCCGGTAATCGGTTCCGCATAGGCCCAGTTGGGACCGGCGCCGGCGTCGAGCAGCACGCTGACCACGGCCAGGTCGATCATCGCGCGGGCCCGGGCGGTGGGTTCCAACCCGGCCAGCTTGGCGCGCAGGTCGGCCGTGCGGTCGATGCCGCCGGCCTCGAAATGGCGCCAGCGGCTGTGATACGGGATCGCCAGATCGGGATAACGCGTGCGGGTGACGCCGCCGACGAGGTCGGCGGCCGGCGTCAGCGCGACATCGTCGACGACGAACCAGCGCGATTCCCCCGCGCGTGCCTGCTGCAGCAGGAACTCGGCGCGTTCGCGGATGGCCGCGGTACTGCGCAGAATGCCGACCGCGACGGCGCTGTCGGTGCCAGTGCCGGTGCCGATCGTCATGACGTGAGTCCGCGGCCCTTGGCGATCTTGAGCTCGTCGGCGTCGGGCACCGGTCCTGGGGTGAAGTAACCGGCGGCCGTCTTGGCGTCGATCTCGACGCGGGCATCGGCCGGGATCAGGTCGTCGGGGATGTTCACGCGTTCGACGACCTCGATTCCCGAGCCGGTGATGGCGTCGTACTTCATGTTGCTCATCGAGACCAGCCGATGGATCGTGCGGATGCCCAGCCAGTGCAGCACGTCGGGCATGAGTTCCTGGAAACGCATATCCTGCACGCCGGCAACGCATTCCGTGCGGGCGAAGTACTGGTCGGCGGTGTCGCCGCCGACCTGCCGCTTACGCGCGTTGTACACCAGGAACTTGGTGACCTCACCCAGCGCGCGACCTTCTTTGCGGGAGTAGGCCACGAGCCCCACCCCACCGCGCTGCGCACCCTGGATGCACTCTTCGATCGCGTGCGTGAGATAGGGCCGGCAGGTACAGATGTCGGAGCCGAACACATCCGATCCGTTGCACTCGTCGTGGACACGGGCGGTCAACTCCACGCTCGGGTCGGCGAGGTCGCGGGCCTGGCCGAAGATGTAGAGGGTCTGCCCGCCGATGGGCGGCAGGAAGACCTCGAGGTCGCCGCGTGTGACGAGTTCGGGATACATGCCGCCGGTCTCCTCGAACAGCACGCGGCGCAGTTCCGTTTCGCTGCAACCGAATCGGGCCGCGACCCCGGGCAGGAACCAGACCGGCTCGATGGCCGCCTTGGTCACCAGCGCGGCGCCGTTGTCCAGCAGCACCCGGCCGTCGGGGCGGAGCCGGCCCTTGCCGATCGCCTCGGCGACCTCCGGGAGGATCACGTGGGCCTTGGTGATGGCGATGGTCGGCCGGATGTCGTAGCCGCTCGCCAGTTCGGCGGTGAAGGCGTCCGCGACCATGGCACCCCAGGGGTCCAGACTCACGATCGCGCCGGGATCGGACCATTGGGGGTACGGGCCGATCACGTCGGTGGGTGCGGTGTTGGTCAGATCGGCGCGGTGCGCGGGCGACAGCGCCCCCGCCGCGACCGCCAATGCCCGGTAGACGCTGTAAGACCCGCTGTGGGTGCCGATCACGTTGCGGTGTGCGCGCGTGGTCGTGGTCCCGATCACCGGGCCGCGCTCGGCGGCGGTCGCGGCGCCCCAGTGGATCGGCAGGGCGTCGGCGGCGCCGCTGTGGGACGTCAACCTGATGTGACGGGCGGAACCCCGGGGCGGGACCGCAACGGGCGACCCTGACCCTGCGTCTGACTCGATGACCATCGACATCGCTCCTTCCCGGCAAGCTCCAGTCAACCCTGAAACGGCCGGGCGTGCAGCGGTACCGCCGGACCGCCTGGCCCGGCGGGCAGATCAGTAGACGTCGCGGACGTAACGCTTGTCGGCGATCAGCTCACGTTTGTAGTCGTGTGCTGCCGACTCGGACATGCCGCCGTGGGTCTTGATGATGTTGGTGAGCGTCACGTCGACGTCCTTGGCCATGCGCGCGGCGTCGCCGCACACGTAGAAGTGGGCGCCGTCCTCGAGCCAGCGCCACAGAATCTCGCCGTGCTCGCGCATCCGGTGCTGCACGTACACCCGGCGCGCCTGGTCCCGCGAGAACGCGGTGTCCAGCCGGGTCAGCAGACCGTCAGCGGCGAAGGCCTCCAATTCGTCTTGGTAGTAATAGTTTTCGGCCCGATGCTGGTCGCCGAAGAACAGCCAGTTGCGGCCGGTGTGCCCCAGTGCCCGGCGCTCGTGCAGGAAGCCGCGGAACGGCGCGATGCCGGTGCCGGGCCCAACCATGATCATCGGGGTCAGCGCATCCTCGGGAGGCCGGAAATGCGGCGCCGACTGCAGGAACACCGGCACCGTCTCCGCCCGGTCCGCGAGGTAGGTGGACGCGACGCCGTGCCGAATGCCGCCACGGGCACCCTCGTATCGGACCACCGACACCGTCAGTTGCACCTCGTCGGGGCTCACCAACGGGCTGGACGAGATCGAGTACGAGCGTGGCGCCAGGCGCACCAACGCATCTCGCCACTCCTCGGGTTCGGCGCGGACTCTGAACTCTTCGATGAGGTCCAGGCCGGTGCGGCCGTCCAGCCAGCGGTCACGCTCTTCCCGGGGCGCCCGCAGAATCTTGGCGCGGCTGCGTTCGGCCACGAAGTTGATCAGGGTCGGCGACACCTTGCAGATGTCGTACGACGTGGTCAGGGCCTCGCGCAGAGCGGTTTCGCCGCCGTCGATCTCGATGACCTCGTCGCCCGAGAGCCCGGCCGCCGCCAGCCATGCCGAGACGGTCTCCGGGCAGTTGGCCACCACGACGCCCAGCGCGTCGCCGACGCCGTAGCTGACGTCGTGCCCGGACAGGTCGAAGCCGATCTGGCGGACTTCCTTCGCGCCACCCTTGGTCAGCAGGGTGTTGCGGCACAACGGGACCGGCAGCGGGTTGTTGCGGGTGAACGGCTTGGCAGGTGCCGCAGGTTTGGCGGGTGCGGCGGGTTTTGCGGGCGCCGTCGGCGCCAACGGGGCCGCCGCGGCCAGCTCGACGACAGCGTCGGACCAGTGTGCAAGTGGCTCGTCGTCGTACGCCTCACAGTCGGCACGGTCGAGCAGCGCCGTGGCCCCGAGTTCGGCGAAACGGCTGTCCAGGGCTTTGGCGTAGCCACAGAAGTTCTCGTACGCCCGGTCACCGATTCCGAGTACCGAGTACCGCACCCCGGAAAGGTCCGGCGCGTCGGCGGCGCTCAGGCGAGCCCAGAAGTCCGCCCCGTTGTCGGGTGGCCCGCCGTCCCCGAAAGTGCTTGTCACGACCAGGACTTCGCTCGCGGCAGCGACGTCGTCCAGCGCGGTGTCGTCCAGCGCCTGCAGCCGGGACCCGGCGATCTTGGCGGCCAGTCCGGCGGCGAACTCCTCCGCGGTGCCGGTCTGCGACGCCCACAAGACCAACGGCCCCGGGGACTCCGGCTGCACAGCGCCGGCGACAACGGGACCCGAGACGCTGTGCGCACCGGCCAGCGCCCCGTCGACCCACAGTCGCACCACGGAGCTGACGGGCGCCGCTGCCGGCAGGACGGGGACCCCGGTGGTGTGCTCGATGCCACTGAAAAAGCCTGACAGGTAAATCTTTTCGGTGTCGTTGAGTGCGGGCGGACCGGCCAGACCGAGTGCGGCGGCCAGCGGATGGGTGCCGGCACCCGTGTGTGCGCCGAGTGGCGCGACGACAGGCTCGGTCACGACCGGCGCCAATCGCACCGCGCACACCTTGAATTCGGGCTGCAGCGAGTCGGGGTCCACCGCATCGTTGGTGACGGCGTTGATCGTGAGCCGGTCACCCTGCTGGTCGTTCCAGTGGAACGGCGCGAAGCAGTTCCCCGGCCGCACGCGGTCGGTCAGGACGGCCGGCAGGACCGCCGTGCCGCGACGCGACGAAACTTCGACGGATGCGCCGTCGACAATTCCGAGGTCGCTCGCGTCGGCGGGATGAATCTCGATGAACGGTTTCCCGGTGAGCTTGTTGAGCTTCTCGACCCTGCCGGTCTTGGTCATGGTGTGCCACTGGTGTTGCAGCCGACCGGTGTTCAGCACCAACGGGAATTCGTCGTCGGGCAGTTCCCTGGCGTCCAGGTGCGGGCGGGCGTGGAACACCGCCCGGCGCGAGGGCGTCGGAAACGCCAGTCGCGGCCGGTGCCCGTCCGCGCCGACGAACCGGTCCTGGCTCACGCCGTCGTTGAGATAGCGGATCGGGTTCCGGTCGCCGCTGTCCGGCGGGCACGGCCACTGCAGTGGGGTCTCGCGCAGCCGCTCGTAGGTGACGCCACTGAGGTCGTATCCCGTCCGCCGGTTGGTGAACTGGCGGATTTCGGCGAATACGTCCTCGCTGGACTTGTAGCCGAATTCGTCGCCGAAGCCCATGTGCCGGGCGACATTGCAGATCAGCTCCCAGTCGGGCCGCGCGTCACCGGCGGCGGGGATGCTCTGCTGCAGCAGGGTCAGGTTGCGTTCGGAGTTGATCATGACGCCGTCGGCTTCGGCCCACAGCGTCGCGGGCAGCACGATGTCGGCGTAGGCGTTGGTCGCGGTGTCCTGGTAGGTGTCTTGGGTGATGACCAGCTCGGCGGCCTGCAACCCGTCGATGACGGTCTGCCGATTGGCCACGGAGGCAACGGGATTGGTGCAGATGATCCAGACGGCCTTGATGTCACCGGTGCCCAGCTGCCGGAACATCTCGATCGTGCCGGGGCCGACGTCGGTGCGGATGGTGCCGGGCTCCAGCTCCCACTGCTCTTCGACGAAGGCCCGGTCGTCGGCCGACGTCACCGCACGCTGCCCGGGCAGACCCGGTCCCATGTAACCCATTTCGCGGCCGCCCATGGCGTTGGGCTGCCCCGTCAGGGACATCGGGCCGCTGCCGGTGCGGCAGATGGCGCCGGTGGCCAGGTGCAGGTTGCAGATGGCGTTGGTGTTCCAGGTGCCGTGCGTGCTCTGGTTCAGGCCCATGGTCCAGCACGACATCCACTCCCCTGCCTCGGCGATCATCTGGGCGGCGCGCCAGATGTCGGCTTCGGGGATTCCGGTGATCGCGGCGACCTGCGCCGGCGGATAGTCGGCGAGGAACGCGGGCATGGTCTCCCAGCCCTCGGTGTGCTCGGCGATGAATTCGTGGTCTATGGCACCGTTTTCGACCAGCAGGTGCAGCAGGCCGTTGAGCAGCGCCAGGTCGGTACCGGGTTTGATCTGCAGGAACAGATCGGCCTTGTCGGCGGTGGCGTTGCGGCGCGGGTCGACGACGATCAGCTTGGCGCCCTTGGCAATCCGGTCGGCCATGCGCAGGAACAGGATCGGGTGGCAGTCGGCCATGTTGGCGCCGATCACGAAAAACAGGTCGGCCGAATCGAAATCGGCGTACGACCCGGGTGGGCCGTCGGCGCCGAGCGACTGCTTGAAACCGGTACCTGCGCTCGCCATGCACAGCCGGGAGTTGGATTCGATGTGCACGGTGCGGATGAAGCCCTTGGCCAGTTTGTTCGCCAGGTACTGGGCCTCGAGGGTCATCTGGCCCGAAACGTACAGCGCCACAGCGTCGGGGCCGTGTTCGTCGATGATGGCGCGCAGCCGGCGGCCGGCTTCGGCGGTGGCGTCGTCGGTGGTGACGCTGACCATCTCGCCGTTGCGCCGCACCTGCGCGGTGGTGAGCCGGCCCTCGTCGGCATGCATCAGGTCGGCGTGCGTGGCGCCCTTGGTGCACAACCGCCCGAAGTTGGTGGGGTGCAGGCGGTCCCCGGACACGCGTGCGATGACGGGCAGCCCGGTGCCGGCGTCGGCCCGCGTCTCGACCGAAATGCCGCAACCGACACCGCAGTAGGAGCACGCGGTACGCGTGGTGTGTGCTCCCGGGGCGGTCATGACTCAGTTGTACGGGCCGCCGATGCCGCAACCGTTGCGCGACCATGTACTGCACATCAACCCGAGCTCACCTGGCCGTCCGGGCATGGTGCGCAACATGTTTCACGCCGGAATCACGATGGAAACCTGCCGGAAATCTGTGAGCTGCGTTACGCGCTGTCGGGCGACCAGCCCGGGCCACGGAACGTGTGTCCGAAGCGCTGCTTCCACGTCTTGGTCGCGCGCACATCTTGCCAGATCGCGGTGTATTCGTGGGTGGCAACCCGCAGCGGGTTGAACGTCTTGATGTTCTTGGTCAGACCGTAGACCACACGCTCGCCCTCAGGGCGGAAACTGCCGAACAGCCGGTCCCAGATGATCAGGATGCCACCGTAGTTGGTGTCCAGGTACTGGTCATTGGAACCGTGGTGCACGCGGTGATGCGACGGCGTGTTCATCACGAATTCGATGGGCCGCCACAGCTTTCCGACCCGCTCGGTGTGGATGAAGAACTGGTACAGCAGACTGACCGACTGCTGCAGCAGGATCATCCACGGCGCGAAGCCGAGAAATGCCAACGGCAACCAGAACGGCAGCGCCGTGAACGGCGTCCACGTCTGCCGCAGTGCGGTCGACAGGTTGTAGTGCTCGCTGGAGTGGTGCACGACGTGGCTGGCCCAGAACAGCCGGATCGTGTGGTGCGTCCGGTGATACCAGTAGTAGACGAAGTCGTCGGCGACGAACAGCGCGATCCAGGTCAGCGGATTGTCGGCGGGCAGATGTACCGGCGCCACCAGGTACGCCGCGCTCAGCGCCGCCAGGACCACCAGCTTCCAGCCGATGTTGATGATGACGTTGCCGATGCCCATCGTGAGACTCGTTCGGGAATCCCGGAATTCGTATCCGACCTCGTCGTCGTCCGGCAGGAAGCGGAAGGACAGCGCCTCGAGCACCAGACAGAGCACGAACACCGGCACGGCATGCAAGATCAGATCGAACATGGGCAATGACTCCTACTGCTGAGCGGAAAGGATTTCGACGACCCGGCCCAGCAGGTCGTCGGCCACGCGGTGAGCGGCGTCGGCGTCGCGCGCAACGAGGTGCCCGGCCAGCGTGATGTGGGCGTCGCGGTCGGCCAGTTCGGCGGACGTACCGAGGTCGGCGATCGAGCCGAAGCCGATGTCGGCGAACGCCGCGACCAGCGTGTTGAGCGCCAGCCGGTAGGCCAGGTTGCCGCTGCCGTCGACGATCGCGGTCCAGAACGTCAGGTCAGCGGCGATCGATTCGTCGGTGTGCTGCGCCGGGTAGGCCGCAGCGGCATCGGCGATGACCGCCAGCTGCTCGTCGGAGGCGTTCCTCGCGCACAGCCGGGCCGCGTCGGCTCCGACAGAGCGGCGCATCACCATGATGTCGCAGGCGATCTGCAGCGCCGGCACGGCGCCGGTGGCGGCGAGGGTGCTGAGAACGTCCAGGCCGGCCGTCTGCCGCCAGTCCTGGACCCTGGTCTTGCCGCCGTGACTGATCCGCACCAGCCGGGCCTGCTGTAGCCGTTTGAGTGCTTCCCGGATGGCGTGCCGGTTCACCGCGAAGGCCAGGGCCAGCTCGCGCTCGGACGGCAGTGCGTCGTCGACCGCGACGCGACCGGACAGGATCTCGTCGACGAGGTGCGCGAAGACCGAGTCACTGACCGCGGACCGCGTGACGGGTGCGATGTCCATGGGGTCAATGATCAGGGTCGCCGCGACTACTGGTCAACTGGTTGGACCAGTTATCTGGATCACAAACTTCCCTGCCCCGAACAACGAAATGCCCCGCGGGAAACTCCCGCGGGGCATTTCGGCCAACTGGCCAGAAGCCGGCTACGTTGCCGGAACGAAATCCCGGCCGACGTGCTCGCCCGTCGCCGCACGCAGGTGCGGCTGACGCAGGAACACGAACCAGGTGACGACACCACACACCACGTAGAAGGCGAGGAACACCCAGAATGCGGTGGTCGCGGAGTGCGCTGGCCCGGCGTAGGACGCCCGGAGCACGATGTTGACGAGCACGCCACCGAACGCGCCGACCGCACCGGCGAAGCCGATCAGTGCGCCGGACATGCTGCGCGACCACAGGGTCTTCTCCGCAGCACCCAACTCGTCCTTGCTCTGCGCCTTGGCTTCGAAGATCGACGGGATCATCTTGTAGGTCGACCCGTTGCCGAGGCCGGTCAGGATGAACAGCACCATGAAGGCCGTGATGTAGACAGCCATCTGCGCACCCGTCGCCGGACCCTTGGTGGCGTCGTCCCACATGCCGGCGCTGACCAGGACTGCGGTGATGGCCGTCATCGCCGTGAAGACGTACAGCGTGATCTTGCCGCCACCGATCTTGTCGGCGAGCTTGCCGCCGAACGGACGCGAGATCGAGCCCAGCAGCGGGCCCAGGAAGGCGATCCACGCGGTGTGGATGGAGGCGTCGAAGTTGGCCTTGGCCAGCTCCTTGGCGGCTTCCTTGGGCAGCTTGGCCACCGACGCGACGTGGTACTTCTCCAGCAGCGGCGCGACGTCCTGTGCGGTGAAGTTGATGTTCAGAATCTGGGTGAACGCGAAGCTGAACCCGATGAACGAACCGAACGTACCGATGTAGAGGAAGCACATCACCCACGAGTTGCGGAACTTCATGGCCTCGACCATCGCCGAGAGGTTCGACTTCTGGCCCTGGATGTTGTCCATGAACAACGCGGCACCGAGGGCCGCGGCGGCCAGCAAGACCAGATAGATGGCGCAGACCACCTCGGGACGACGGTTGCCGAGCGTGGCGATGGTGACCAGGCCGATGATCTGGATGACCGGCACACCGATGTTGCCGCCGCCGGCGTTCAGGCCCAGCGCCCAGCCCTTCAACCGCTGCGGGTAGAAGGCGTTGATGTTCGTCATCGACGACGCGAAGTTACCGCCACCGAAACCGGCGACCGCCGCGACGATCAGGAACGTCGTGTACGACGTACCCGGATGCATCATGAAGTACATGGTCAGCCCACACGGGATGGCCAGCATCAGGGCGCTGAAGATCGTGAAGTTACGGCCACCGAACCGGGCCGGTCCGATGGTGTAAGGGATGCGCATGAACGACCCGACCGCGATCGGGACGGCGCCGAGGACGAACTTGCCCAGGGCATCGATGCCGTAGACGGCCTGCGGCATGAACAGCACCATCACCGACCAGATGCTCCACACCGAGAAGCCGACATGCTCGGCGAAGATCGACCAGATCAAGTTCCGCTTGGCGATGTTCTTATTGCCCGCGTCCCACGCAGCAACATCCTCAGCATCCCAGTGCTCGATGTCGCGGTTTCGACTCAACAGACTCACAAAGCCTCCCAGGTAGGAAATTGGTTGGCTACATATGTACGGGCGCGCGATGCCGCGGCTGTTGCCCTTCGGTGTCAGCAAAGTCAATAGGCACTCACTTGGAGGGCCCTGTGGTTCGTGACCGCCATGATTCACAGCCGTCGTATCGACGCAACAAGCACGAAATAAGCGGGGCGCGAGAGTTCGGGCGGGCGCATGCGGCCGACGGCGGTGCCGATCAGGTGGTCGATGCCGGATGCGGGGCCGAGGAGTACGTGACTTCAGTCGTGGTGGCGATCCGCGGCGGTTGTTGAAGTCAGGGACGTCTGACGGCCAGAACTGGTACCTGGCTTCGCGCACAACACCTCACGTGCCTGGCGATTGAAGCCATGTACTTCTCCGGCCGGGTGGAGAAAAAGAGCACCGCCGCGACGGGGAGTCCGTCGCGGCGGTGGCATCAGTATGAAATTGAGAGCGCCGGGGGCTCAGGCCTTCTTGGCCTCGTCTTCGTCTGCCTTGGCTTCTTCGTCTGCCTCGGCTTCCTCGGCGCCCGCTTCCTCAGGCTCGTCGGTTTCCTCGGCAGCGTCAGCGGCCTCGGACTCCGCCGATTCCGTGTCGGTCGTGATGACGGTCGCCGCTTCGGTCTCGGGCTCGTCGGAATCAGAGCTTTCGGCCTCGGCCTCTTGGGGCTCGTCAGACGCCTCGTCTTCTGAAACCTTCTCGGCCACAACCGTTTCGGGCTCGTCGGCCGGGTAGTCCTCGACAGGCTCCGCGGCGGCTTCTTCCTCCGCCGCGGCTTCCTCGCCGGCCTCGGTGGCCAGCGCGTCGTCGACGTCGGGGGCGGACTCGGCCGCCGCACCGCCGCGCGAGCGTTCGCGCAGTGCGTCGACGATGAGCAGCAGCACCCCGATGACGCTGGCGCCGA
This sequence comes from Mycobacterium sp. SMC-21, assembly GCF_045310825.1. Classification (NCBI taxonomy): domain Bacteria; kingdom Bacillati; phylum Actinomycetota; class Actinomycetes; order Mycobacteriales; family Mycobacteriaceae; genus Mycobacterium; species Mycobacterium sp. SMC-21. Next base: position 43,227 of record NZ_JBJIAO010000023.1, read on the forward strand.
TACACACCCAGGCGATCAGCTCATTGCTCGTGACAATCGCGGTCACCAGCGCGGTCAGCCCGATGAGGGCAAGGACCAGGGCAATGATCAGCATTGGTCAGCCGTCAGCTGTTGCCCCGGTTGAACTGGCCGAAGCCAGCACCCTCGCCACCGGCCGCCGAATCCGCCGGAGCGGCAGAGCCGCGCTGGCCGAGCTCCTCGAGCTGGGACTCCAGGTAGGTCTTGAGACGGGTGCGGTACTCGCGCTCGAACGTGCGCAGCTGCTCGAGGCGGCCTTCCAGCACCGTGCGCTGCTGGTTGATGTTGCCCATGATCTCGGTGTGCTTGCGCTCGGCGTCGGCCTGCAGGGCGTCGGCCTTGTCCTGGGCCTGACGCAGCTGGGCCTCCGAACGGGTCTGCGCGTCCGCCAGCATGGCCTCGGCGCGCGCCTTGGCGTCGGCGACCGTGGTCTCGGCAGTGCGCTTGGCGTCGCTGACCAGGGCATCGGCCTGCGCCCGGGCGTCGGCGAGGGTCTTGTCGGCCTCGGCCTTGGCCGAACTGGTGAGACGGTCGGCGGTGTCCTGGGCCAGGCTCAGCACCTTGGCCGCGCGGACGTGGTGGTCCTCGCCGACCGGCGCGGCGACAGGAGCGGCCGCCGGCGCGGGCGCCGCGACGGGCTCGGGCTCCGGCGCAGGCGGGGTGAAGACCGGAGCCGCCACCGGCTGGCCGGTGCGGGCGGACTGGAGCTCGGCGTCGAGCTCGGCGACCCGCTGCCGCAGATCGCTGTTCTCTTCGATCAGCCGAGTCAGCTCGGTCTCGACGAGATCGAGGAATGCATCGACCTCATCCTCGTTATAACCGCGCTTGCCAATCGGCGGCTTGCTGAATGCGACGTTGTGGACGTCAGCCGGAGTTAGCGGCATCTTCTGCCCCCTTGCAGTCTGGACCGTCAATCGGTGTCAAAGTGTAGAGCGATCAAAGTGTAGAGCGATCGTGGAGTAACTGGCGTCCATCCTGTCACAGCAGACCCGTCGGTTGCAGGCGAGGTCCGGAATTAAGAACGAATTTCAATGTTTCATTGGAATTCGGCAACGCGGCCCGACGCGCGGCGCGAATTGACCAAAACGAAAGAAGCGCATTAATTACATAAATGTAATTAATGCGCTTCTGCAGGTCAGGGGAACGTCGCGCTCAGGCCCCCACCTGATCGAACGACAGCCGCATGCCGATGAACACCACCATGAGCAGCACCACGATGGACAGGTCGACCCGGACCGGCCCGATGGTCAGCGGAGGGATCAAGCGCCGCAACAGCTTCACCGGAGGATCGGTCACCGTCATGATCGCCTCGAGGATCACCACGGTCAGTCCCCTCGGCTGCCAGTCCCGGCTGAATCCGCGGATGAACTCCACCACCACGCGGGCGATCAACAGCAGCCAGAAGACGAACAGCGCAAAACCCAGAATGTCGAAGAACAGGGTCAATGCAACAGACCTCACTAGCGCGGGAAAAGCGCCGACTGCTGTCGGCGCTTGGGAGCGAGCCTACCTAACGCAGACCCCTCCGGCCGGGGGCCGAAGGGGTCTTGCGTGAAGCTGCGCAGGTGTTACTGGTAGCTGTAGAAGCCCGCCTCGGCGATGCGGCGACGCTCCTCGGCGCTGACGTCGACGTCGGCCGGCGACAGCAGGAACACCTTGGTGGCGACCTTGTCGAACGAGCCGCGCAGCGCGAAGGCCAGGCCGGCGGCGAAGTCGACGAGGCGCTTGGCGTCGGCGTTGTCCATCGACACCAGGTCCATGATCACCGGGGTGCCGTCACGGAAGCGCTCACCGATGGTGCGGGCCTCGCTGTAATCCTTGGGACGCAGGGTCGTGATCTTGGCGAGGGCGCTGCCGGCCTCGAACAGCTCGGCCATGCGGCGGGGCTCCATGGCGACGGCACCACGGGTGGCACCACGCAGGGTGTTGAAGCGCGGACGCTCGAACTCGCGCGGGCCGCGCGCCGGCATCTCGTCGTAGCCACCGCGGTAACCCATTGGGGCACTTTCGTATTCGCGGCCCATGCGGTCGTCGTAGCCGCGCGGCTCACCACGGCCGTAGTCGTCGTCCTCGAAACGCTCGTCGCGGGGGCGGCGCGGCGCCTGGTAGGCGCGCGATGGACGGTCTTCGTCGTCGTAGTACTCGTCGTCGTAGTCGTCCATCGGCGCCATACCGAAGTAGGCCTTGACCTTGTGCAGTGTGCTCATCGGATGCCCCTAGCTAAGAATGTGGTGTCTGGTGACTGTGATGTAAGTGTGACTGGAGTGACTACTCATGGTGACGTTAGAGGACGCGGTCCCATTAACGCGGTACCGACACGCACACACGTTGACCCGTGTCGCACCGCGATTTCCAGGTCGTTGGACATGCCCGCGGAGAGCCCCAGCCGGTGGGGGTATTGCGTTTGGACCCTGAGCAATTCAGCCTCCAGCCGCGCAAACTCCGCCTCGGCGTCGCTGGTCAGCGGCGGGATCGCCATCAGGCCCGCCAAACCCAGGCCCGGGGCCGCGTGCGCGGCCGCGCACAGATCGTCCACCAGATCGGGCCGGTCCACCGGGACGCCGCCGCGCGCCGGATCGCCGTCCAGACTGACCTGGATGTAGACCTGCAGGGGCTCGGACCTGCGGCCTTGGTCCAGCGCCTCGACCGCGCCGCGGGACAACGCCGCGATCAACGGCCCGGTATCGACCGAATGCGCCACCGCCGCCCAGCGCGCCACGGCCCGCGCCTTGTTGCGTTGAATTCGGCCGATCATGTGCCATCGAATTGCATTGTTCGACTCTATGTTCGATGACGCATCCAACAATTCGCCCGGCGCTGTGATCAATTTCTTGTCCGACAAGACGCCCGACACCTCATCGACTTTGCCTGAGGCTTCCTGCTCCCGGGATTCACCGAATGCCCGGCAGCCCAATCCGAACAGCGCAACAACATCACTCGCCGGAAAGAATTTGGTCACCGGAAGAAATTCGATGTCGGCCCGATCCCGGCCGGCGGCTGCCGCGGCAGCGTCGATCCGCTCCTGAATCCGGGCCAGCGACGCGGCCAGTTCGGCCTCGCGCGGCGTGCTGGTCATTCCATCCACACCACCGACGCCAGCCGCCCGGTCGGGGCGCCACGTCGGTGGCTGAAGAGATTCGGATCGTCGACCGTGCAGCGCGGGTCGATGTCGATGGCCTCGATACCCAAGCCGGCCAACTGCTTGGCGATGCCGGCCCGCAGGTCCAGACCCACCGTGCCGCGGGCGGTCGTGGTGATGCTGCCCGGCAGCACCGCCTCGACGTCGTCGGCCATCTCGTAGGGCACCTCATAATTGCGGCCGCTGACCGCCGGACCGAGCAGCACCGAGATGTCCTGCACCTGCGCACCGAGTTTCTGCATCGCCTCGACCGTGCGCAGCACCACGCCCTTCTGCGCGCCGACCCGTCCGGCATGCACGGCGCCCACCACACCGGCGCGCGCATCACCCAACAGGACCGGCACACAGTCGGCCGTGATCACCGCGAGCGGAAGCCGCGGTGTCGCGGTGACCAGGGCGTCGGTGTTGTCGTAGGCTCCCCCGGCTCCAGTTCCAGGGCCCTCGACAACTTCGACATGGTCACCGTGCACCTGGTTCATCCACACCAGCGGGCCGTGCCCGATGGCCTCGGCCAGCCGAGTCCGGTTGGCCGCCACGGCCTTTGGATCGTCGCCGACGTGGTCACCCAGGTTGAACGTGTCGAACGGGGCCTTCGAGACCCCGCCCGCACGCGTCGTAGTCACTCTGCGGATACGGAACGTCACGATGACAAATTTATCCGGCGTATCCGCGCCACTCGGTCACCGTCAGTGCTTCATGAACGGCGGCACGTCGACGTCGTCATCGTCGTCGCCGCGGCCGCCGACGCTCACCGTCACACCGTTGGTCGCCGCCGGGACGGTACCCGGGTCGGCGTTGAAGGCACCGACCTTGCCGGCGCTCGCCGTGCCGAAGGTCTGCGCCCGGTGCGCGCCACCGGCAGCAGCCGGCGTCGCCGTCGCACCCGGCACCGCCGAGGTGACGGGCTTACGACTCTGACCCGCGGTGTCGAACCCGGCCGCGATGACCGTGACCCGGACCTCGTCGCCCAGCGAATCGTCGATGACGGTTCCGAAGATGATGTTGGCCTCGGGGTGCGCGGCGTCCTGCACCAGCGACGCGGCCTCGTTGATCTCGAACAGACCGAGGTCGCTACCGCCGGCCACCGACATCAGCACGCCCTGGGCGCCGTCCATCGACGCCTCCAGCAGCGGCGAGTTGATGGCGATCTCGGCGGCCTTGAGCGCACGACCGTCACCGCGGGCCGAACCGATACCCATCAACGCCGTGCCGGCACTGCTCATGACGCCCTTGACGTCGGCGAAGTCGACGTTGATCAGGCCGGGCGTGGTGATCAGGTCGGTGATGCCCTGCACACCGTTGAGCAGCACCTCGTCAGCGCTGCGGAACGCGTCCATCAGCGAGACGGCGGCGTCGCCCATCTGCAGCAGGCGGTCGTTGGGGATGACGATCAGGGTGTCGCAGCTCTCGCGCAGTGCCTGGATGCCCAGCTCGGCCTGGTTCGAGCGGCGCTTGCCCTCGAACGAGAACGGGCGGGTCACCACACCGACGGTCAGCGCGCCGAGCTTGCGGGCGATGCCGGCGACGACGGGCGCGCCACCGGTGCCGGTGCCACCACCCTCGCCGGCGGTGACGAACACCATGTCGGCGCCGCGCAGCAGCTCTTCGATCTCGTCCTTGGCGTCCTCGGCGGCCTTGCGTCCCACCTCGGGGTCGGCGCCGGCACCCAGGCCACGGGTCGAGTCGCGACCGACATCGAGCTTGACGTCTGCCTCACTGAGCAGCAGCGCCTGCGCGTCGGTGTTGATCGCGATGAACTCGACGCCGCGAAGGCCCTGTTCGATCATGCGGTTGACGGCGTTGACGCCGCCGCCGCCGACACCGATCACCTTGATGACGGCGAGGTAGTTATGCGGGGGTGTCATCTGACGTCTTCCTCCCTGGCTCGGTTTGTCCTGAGCAAAACTTCTCGAATCAAAACCCTAAACCTCAACCATAGGGTTAGAGTTATGTCAAGTTGTTCCGCGCAAACAGAACGGTAGGGTGCGGCCGCGCCGCAGCCGTGCAGGCGCGCCGAGAGTTCACGCGATTTTTCTCGGCCCGGACGAGCACAGCGACGGGAAGTCGATGAGCTACTTCACAGTGGGCAGGTCGGGACTGGACACGTCATAGGTGTGCCCCGGCTGCGTGAGCAGCGCGCCCAGCTTGAGCGCCTTCTCCTCCGTGCGGTCGGTGGTCCCCCAGATGACCTCACGACCGTCGTTCAGCGTCAGCGTGACGGCGGCAACCGACGGCGCCCCAACCCGCGCGACCTGGCTGAACACCTCAGGACGCAGCGACAACAAAACCTCGAGGGCCGCCAGCGTCGCCGGATCCTTCGGCCCCGGATTGTCGGCATCGAGGTACGGCAGTCCCTGCGGCGGCGGCTCGGTCGCGAAATCCACCCCGTCGCGGTCGAACAGGTGCGGACCGTCCGGATACTCCTTGGCCGCCACCGGGACCCGCTCGGCCACCGTGATCCGCAGCGTGGACGGGTACTCCCGCTGCACCCTGGCGCTGGCCACCCGCCGGATCGTGGCGACCCGTTCGGCCACCGCGTCGGTGTTGACCTGCAGCAGCGGCGTGTCCGGTTTGACCGCGGCGGCCGCCTTCACCTCGTCTTCGGTGAGGCTCGCCAGACCGGTCACCACGGTGTGCCGGACCGCCATGATCGGCGTGAAGTACAGCACCAGACCCAGCGTGACGGCGACGACGGCCGTCACCGCCGACCACAGCAACATCTTCAGTCCACGGATGACACCGCGCGTGGGCGCCTTCGGCTGCTCGGACAGGCCCGCCGCCCGGCGCCGGGCCTCCTGACGCGCCTGCTCCAGGGCCCTGGCCCGCTCCAGCGCGATGCGGCGTTCCTCCCGCTCCCGCCGGGCACGGCGACGGGGCCCCTCGTAGTCGGGTGACGCGGGATCGGCCGACGCGGCGTCCGGCGCCGCCTCGTCCGCGGGCGCTTCTGCCGCCGCGTCCGGCGCCACCTCCGCCGCGACCTCGCCCGGCACCGTGTCGTCCTGCGCCGCAATAGGTTCGGCAGCCGGCTCCCCCGAGCCGTCCTCCACGGTCACGGCGTGGGCCGTCCCGGAGCTGCGCGGTTTGCCTTGATCTCCAGCGCGGTCAGGATCTCGCGGCCCAGCAGCGTGACATCGCCGGCGCCCATGGTGACGATGACGTCACCGGGACCGGCCTTGGCCGCCACCTGCTCGGCGACCGCGGAGAAGTCCGGCACGTAATGCACCGGGGCCGAGACGTGTTCGACGATGCTCGCGCCGCTGACGCCGGCCAGCGGGGCCTCCCGCGCGGCATACACGTCGAGGACGAACACCTCGTCGGCACGATCCAGCGCCTGGCCGAACTCCTTCGCGAAAGTCTGTGTGCGCGAATACAGGTGGGGCTGGAACACCACGATGGAGCGCGACGTGCCGGCCACCGCCCGCAACGCCTCGAGCGTCGCCCGGACCTCGGTGGGATGGTGCGCGTAGTCGTCGAAAACCCGGACGCCGTAAGCGGTTCCGACCGCCTCGAAGCGGCGCCGCACGCCTTCGAACCCGGTGAGACCGTCGAGCACGGCCTCCGGATCCGCGCCGACCTCGCGGGCCGCCAACAGCGCGGCCAGCGCGTTGAGCGCCATGTGCTTGCCCGGCACCGACAGCCGCATGCCCCGGCGGTGCGGCTCGCCCGCCAGTTGGATGGCGGCCACGCCGCCGGTGCCCTGCTGCTGCCAGGTCAGCAGCGTGGCTTCCAGATCCGTGCGCTGCGCACTACCCATGCCGTACCGCAGCACGCGAACGCCGCGCTCCACCGACCGCTGGGCCAGCGCCTCGGCGCCCGGGTCGTCGGCGCACACCACCAGCGCGCCCCCGGGACGCAGCCGGGCCACGAAGTCGTCGAACACCGCGGTGTAGGCCTCGACGCTGCCGAAGTGGTCCAGGTGGTCGGCCTCGATGTTGGTCACCACCGCCACGTCGGGCGTGTATTCGAGCAGCGAGCCGTCGCTCTCGTCGGCCTCGGCGACAAAACAGTCGCCGCTGCCGTGGTGCGCGTTGGTGCCGGCCTCACCCAGGTCGCCACCGACGGCGAACGACGGGTCAAAACCATTGTGCTGCAACGCCACAATGACCATCGACGTCGTCGTGGTCTTGCCATGCGTGCCGGTCACCAGCACCGAGCGGTAGCCGTCCATGAGCTTGGCGAGCACGACCGGGCGCATGATCACCGGGATGCCGCGCCGGTGGGCCTCCACCAGCTCAGGGTTGTCCCTGGGGATGGCGGCGTGCGTGCTGACCACGACGGTCGGACCACCCGGCAGCATGTCCAGCGACGACGCGTCGTGCCCGATCCGGATCTCGGCCCCGCGGGCCCGCAGCGCCGCGACACCACGGGATTCCTTGGCGTCCGAACCGGACACCTGGCCGCCGCGGTCCAGCAGAATCCGGGCGATGCCGGACATCCCGGCACCGCCGATACCGACCATGTGCACCCGGGCCAGCTCGGGTGGCAGCTCCCGCGCCGTCACCGGGCATCCGATCCGGCCGCGACGCCCGCGACTTCCAGGGCGATCTGCGCCACCCGCCGGGCCGCGTCACGGTGGCCGGCCAGCGCGGCCGCCGTCGTCATCTGATCCAGTGCGGCGGTGTCGCGCATCAAGTTTCCGATCCGTTCGGTGACGAAGTCCGGGGTCAGCTCGGCGTCGTCGACCAGCAGGCCGCCGCCGGCGTCGACCACCGGGAGTGCGTTGAGTCGTTGCTCGCCGTTGCCGATCGGCAGCGGCACGTAGACCGCGGGCAGACCGACGGCACTGACCTCGGCGACGGTCATGGCGCCGGACCGGCAGATGGCCAGATCGGCAGCCGCATAAGCCAAATCCATGCGGTCGAGGTACGGCACCCCGACATACGGCGGCGCGCCCGGCGCCGGCTCCGGCAGCTCGAGGGTGTTCTTGCGGCCGTAGGCGTGCAGGACCGAAACACCTTGCGCGGCGAGGCTTTTCGCCGCACCGGAAACGGCGCGGTTGAGCGACTGCGCGCCCTGGGAGCCGCCGAACACCAGCAGCACGCGGGCGTCGTCGGCGAATCCGAAGAACTCGCGGGCCTGCGCGCGCAACGCGGCCCGGTCGAGCGAGGTGATGGACTCGCGCACCGGGATGCCGACGACCTCGCCGCCCTTGAGACCCGAATCCGGTACCGCGGCCAGCACCCGGCGCGCCGAGCGGGCGCCGACCTTGTTGGCCCAGCCCGCGCTGGCGTTGGCCTCGTGCACCACGACCGGGACGGTGCGGCGCCGGCGCAGTCCCCCACCGCGGGCGGCGAGGTAGGCCGGCAGCGAGACGTAGCCGCCGAAGCCCACGACGACGTCGGCCTGGACGGCGTCGAGGACGTCGCGGGTCTCACGCACCGCGGCGCGAACCCGCAGCGGCAGCCGCGCCAGGTCGGCAGAAGGTTTGCGCGGCAACGGAACCGGCGTGATCAACTCGAGGTCGTAGCCACGTTCGGGAACCAGCCGGGTCTCCAGCCCGCGGGCCGTGCCGAGGGCGGTGATCCGGACATCGGGCCGCAGCGCCACCAGTGCGTCGGCGACCGCCATCGCGGGTTCGATGTGACCTGCGGTGCCGCCTCCGGCCAGAACCACCGAGATGCGGGGCCCTCCCCCGTCGCTCCGGCCCGAACTCACACTCACCCGTACCGCTGACCTTCCAATGTGCGGACCCGCGGGTCCGACCGGCGCGGGTCACGTCTTTGTTGACCCTTGAGGTCACCATTTTGCCTTGCACGCCGTCCGGCACCGTCGGCCGGTACGGGGTTTCGGCGGGCGCGGTCCGACCGCCGGTCCGGTTCCTCGGTGCGTCGCGTGCGCCGCGGGGCGTCGGTCCGGCGCTGCCGGCCCGGCGGCTCCTGCCGGGTGGCCTGCCGGGTGGGGCGGGCAGCCTTGGCGGGCTTTGCCGGCTTGGTGGGTTTGGCCTGCCGGGCGGCAGGCTTGCGGACCGGCTTGTCGCCGCGGCCACGCAGCCGGTCCCGGGCCGAGTCCAGCGTGGTCGGCGAATACGGCACGGGCGGCGGCAACCGCAGGATCCGGTTCATCCGGTCGTCGCGGCCGGCGCGCAACGCGGCCACCGCCTCGGGCTCGTGGCGCGCCGCATTGGCGATCAGGCCGATCAGCAGAAGCGTTGTGGCCGTTGCGGTTCCACCGGCGGAGATGAGCGGCAGCTGGATACCCGTGACCGGCAGCAGGCCGAGCACGTAGCCGACGTTGATGAACACCTGGCCGACCACCCACAGCGTGGTGGTGGCGGTCAGCAGCCGCAGGAACGGGTCGACCGACCGGCGGGCGATGCGCATACCGGTGTAGGCGAACAGGCCGAACAGCGCCAGCAGGCCCGCGGCGCCGATGAAGCCGAGTTCCTCACCGATGATGGCGAAGATGAAGTCGTTGTGCGCGTTCGGCAGGTAGTTGAACTTCGCGGTGCCCTGCCCCAGCCCGTCACCGAACATGCCGCCGTTGGCCAGCGCGTACTTGGCCTGCCGCGACTGATAACCGATGCCCTGCAGGTCGGAGTCGGGGTCCAGCCACGCCCGCACGCGGTCGGAGCGGTAGCCGGCCGAGACCGCCATGATCGCGGCCGCACCGATGCACAGGACCAGGGAGCTCAGGAAGATCCGCAGTGACAGACCGGCGTACCAGAGCAGGCCGAGCAGCACGATGCTCACCGACACCGTCTGCCCGAGGTCGGGCTCGGCCACGATCAGGCCCAGCGCCAGCACCGCCGCGGGGACCAGCGGGAACAGCAGTTCTTTCCAGCCGGCGTGCTGCATGCGGCGGGTCGCCAGCAGGTGCGAACCCCAGATCGCGAAGGCGATCTTGGTCAGCTCGGACGGCTGCATCGAGAAACCGGCGACGACGAACCAGCCGCGGGCGCCGTTGGACAGGTGGCCGATGCCCGGGATCAGCACCAGGGCGATCAGCACGAGGCTGACGATGAACGCCGGCAGCGCCATCCGGCGCATGAACGCGATGGGCAACCGCAGCGCGACGTAGAACGCGATGAGGCCGATGACGGTCCAGAGCACCTGCTTGGCGAAGATCGTCCAGGGCGAGCCGTCCTCGTCGTACGAGTGCACGCCCGAGGCCGAGAGCACCATGGTGAGACCCAGGGTGATCAGCAGTGCCGCACAGGCGATGACCAGGTGGAACGACGTCATCGGCCGGCTCAGCCAGGCCCCGAACCGGGCCCGGGGGCCCTGCCGCTTGGGTTGAGCGGCCTTCGCCGTCGACTCCGCGGCCGCGTCTTTGCCCGCGTCTTTGCCCGCGTCTTTGCCGCCGGCGTCGGAGGCGCTCGGGTTCTTCTCGTCCGGGGCCTGCGGCGTTTCCGGGCCGGCTTTGCCCCGGCGCAGCTTTGCAAGGATGTCCGGCATGTGACTACCCGACCTCGTCGTTCACATTGGTCACAGAAACCACAACTGTCCCTTGCATCCCAAAATCCTCCCCTGTCGCACCCGCAGGGCGTGGCACATCCGGCGCGTGTCGCCGGAATGGGGCGATTTGCCAGGAGTCCCTCATCACACGGCCCGCGAGGCCCCCGTGGCTCCTTGACACTGCGCCGCGGGCGCACGGTCAGCGGCGCGCCGTCACGAATGCGACGTCACGGCGAGATTCGGCGCGTTCTGCCGCCGCCTGGTTACATTCGCGGCGGCCGCGGCGTCGGAGAAATCAGCTCTTGATCGCCGCGACCGCCTTGACGAGCAACTCCTTGGCGACCTGCGGATCGACGTCGGCCTGGACGACGGCCACCGTCTTGTCCCCCAGGACGGCGGTGTAGGTGGTCTCCTCGATGGCCTTGCCATTGGCGGCGATGTGCGCCTGTACGCCCATGGTCTTGGCGCCCGCGATGTCGGGGCCGGGAACGCGGTCGACCGTTGCGGTGACGCCGTCGGTCGAGTCGACGGTGAACTGATCGCAGCCCGCGTGGCCGAGTTCGCCGACGGTGCCGGCCGCTTCCGCCGCCATCACGATGACGGTGTGGCCCTCCTGGTTGCTGCCGATGAAGCCCGCGGTCTTGGCGCCGACGCCGGCGGGCGCGAGCGGCTTGAGCAGCGACGCGCACTCGGCGGGAGTGACGATCGACGGCGGAGTTGTGGTGAGCGCGCCGACACCAGGTGCGTCCAGCTTCTCCTGCGTGACGGTGTCGGCCTCCAGATCCATCGGGTCGTAACCCGGCGGCAGGCTGCTCTTGGCACCGCCGACCTTCGAGATGTCGTACTTCGCCGCGGCCTGGCCACCACTCCCGGACTTGCCGTCCGAACCGCCGCAACCGGCGATCAGCGCCGCGCCCGCCAGCACGACAACCGGCCCGACCAGGTATTTCTCGACACTCATGGCGCGAACCCTAACAGCGGCCTCGGGCACCACCGCGCAAATGCTGAATGTCGGCTGGGAGCCGCGTGTCTAGCGGCCACCCGCCGACAGCCATTCGCTGTAGAACAGCGCCACCCCGAGCCCGCAGGCGATGGCAGTGAGCAACCAGAACCTGATGATCACCGTGGTCTCGGCCCAGCCGGCCAGCTCGAAATGATGGTGGAACGGCGCCATGCGGAACACCCGCCGTCCCGTGGTGCGGAAGGCCAGGATCTGGACCACGACCGAGGTCACCTCGGCGACGAACAGGGCGCCGAGCACGATGGCCAGCGTCTCGGTCCGGCTGGTCACCGACAGGCCGGCGATGATGCCGCCCAGTGCCAGCGAGCCGGTGTCACCCATGAAGATCTTCGCCGGTGCGGCGTTCCACCACAGGAAGCCGATGCATGCGCCCGCTGTCGCGGCGGCGACGAGCGCCAGGTCCAGCGGGTCACGAACGTTGTAGCAGCCCGGTCCCGGGCTGGTGGCGCACGCGTTGCGGTACTGCCAGAACGTGATCAGCACATACGCCGCGCTGACCATCGCCATCGCGCCGGCCGCCAGCCCGTCCAGACCGTCGGTGAAGTTGACGGCGTTGGACCACGCGCTGACCAGGATCACGATGAACAGCACGAACAGCAGCGGGCCCAGGGTGACGGTCGCGATCTCGCGCACGTAGGACAGGCCGGCGCTGGCGGGCGTCAGCCCGTAGCCGTTGCGGAACTGCAGCACCAGGACGCCGAACAGCACGGCCGACACCAGCTGGCCGACGGTCTTGGCGGTCTTGTTCAGACCCAGGTTGCGGGCCCGGCGGAGCTTGATCAGATCGTCGATGAAGCCGACGGCACCCAGCGACGTGGCCAGACCGAGCACGAGCAGGCCCGAGGCCGACGGCCCCTCGCCGTCGACCAGCAAGCCGACAAGGTGGGTACCGAGATACCCGCACCAGATGCCGGCGATGATCGCCACGCCACCCATCGACGGTGTCCCGCGCTTCTTCTGGTGGCTGGCCGGACCGTCCTCGCGGATCTCGTGACCGAAGCCGCGGCGGGTGAACAGCCGGATCAGCACGGGCGTCAGCACGATCGACACCGCGAGCGCGATACCGACGGCGAACAGGATCTGGATCATGCCTGCCCCTCCCGTGCCAGCTCCTCGGCCAGCGCGCCGAGCCCCGCGGAGTTCGAGGCCTTGACCAGCACGACGTCGCCGGGCTCCAGCTCGGCGCGCAGCAAATCAAGCGCGGCTTCGGCATCGGGGACGGGCGATACCTCGCTGCCCCACGAACCTTCCATCACCGCGCCGTGTTGCATGGCGCCCATAGTCCTCCCGGTTCCGACGACGACCAGTCGTGACACATCTAAACGCACGGCCAGTCGACCGATGCTGTCATGTTCGGCAATCGCGTCGTCACCCAGTTCGGCCATCTCGCCGAGCACCGCCCAGCTACGCACCGGCGCGCCGGATTCGGCGCGCGCCGACTTGGCCATCCAGGCCAGTGCCTTGAGGCCCGCGCGCATCGAGTCGGGGTTGGCGTTGTAGGCGTCGTTCACCACGACCACGCCGTCGGCCCGGGTGGTGACCTGCATGCGGTGCTTCGAGACGGGGCCGGCGCCGGCGAGCGCGTCGGCCACCTGCGGCAGCGTCGCGCCGCATTCCAGCGCGACGGCGGCGGCGCTGAGCGCGTTGGACACCTGGTGGTCGCCGTGCACGGCCAGAGCGACGTCAACCTGCTGCTCCCCCGCGTGCAGGGTGAAGCGCGGGCGGGCCAACTCGTCGAGGGTGACGTCACCGGCCCACAGGTCGGCGCCCGGCGAGCGGGATACCCGCACGACCCGGGCCCGGGTGACGTCCGCCATGGCGGACACGGCACCATCGTCGGCATTGAGGATGACGACACCGGATGCCGGGACAGCCTGCGGCAGTTCGGATTTCGTCGCGGCGATGACGTCGCGTGAACCGAATTCGCCGAGATGCGCGGTGCCGACGTTGAGCACCACACCGATCGACGGCGGCGCGATCTCGGCGAGCGCGGCGATGTTGCCGGGGTGCCGCGCGGACATCTCCAGCACCAGGAAGTCGGTGTCGCCGGTGGCGCGCAGCACGGTCCACGGATGGCCGAGCTCGTTGTTGAACGATCCGGGCGGCGCGATCACCTCACCCAGCGGCGCCAGTACCGCGGCCAGCAGGTCCTTGGTCGACGTCTTGCCCGACGAGCCGGTGACGCCGATGATCCGCAGACCGCCGGCGGTCAGCCGGTCGGCCACGGCACGGGCCAGCTTGCCCAGGGCCGCCAGCACCGCGGCACCCGAGCCGTCGGTGTCGTGCTCCAGCGCGCCCGAGGCCGAATCGACCTGTCCGGCAACCGGTTTCACGACGATGGCCGGCACGCCGACCGGCCGGGCCGCCAGCACCGCGACGGCACCTGCCGCCACCGCACCCGCGGCGAAGTCGTGTCCGTCGGTCCGGGCGCCCGGCAACGCCAGGAACAGCCCGCCTGCGGTGACAGCCCGCGAGTCGAATTCGACGGTGCCCGTCACACGCGTGGCGGCGGCAGCCTCCGGCGTGATGTCGGACAGTTCGCCGCCGACGATGTCGGCGATCTCTGCCAGGGTCAGGTCGATCATGCGGGTGACTCCCCAGCTTTCCCGGCCGCCGCATCGAGCGAGGCGGCCAACTCATCACGATCATCGAAGGGCCGGGTCTGGCCGGCGCGGGTCTGGCCCGACTCGTGGCCCTTGCCCGCCACCAGGACGGTGTCGCCCGCGCGCGCCCAGGCGACGGCGTGGTCGATGGCGGCCCGGCGGTCACCGATCACCACCACCTCGGCCGAACCGTCGGCGGCGCCCGCGGCGATGGTGGCCCGGATGAGGTCGGGATCCTCGTCACGCGGGTTGTCGTCGGTGATCACGACCAGGTCGGCGAGTTCCGCGGCGATGCGTCCCATCGGTTCGCGCTTTCCGGCATCCCGGTTGCCGCCGGCGCCGAACACCACCGCCAGGCGGCCCTGGGTCTGCGGGCGCAGCGTCTGCAGCACCGCCTCCAGGGCGCCGGGCTTGTGCGCGTAGTCGACGAGGGCCAGGAAGTCCTGGCCGCGGTCGATGGGCTGCAGGCGGCCGGGCACGGTGGCGGTCGCCAGTCCGGGTGCCGCCTGCTCAGGCGTGACACCGACGGCGTCGAGCAGTGCCACCGCGAGCAGCGCGTTGGCGACGTTGTAGCCGCCGGGCAGGCCGATCCGCAGCGCGTGCCGGGCGCCGTCGGGCCCGACGGCGGTGAACTGCTGGCCGCCGCGGTCCGCCTCGATGTCGGTGACGGTCCAGTCGGCGTCGCCGGTGGTGCTGACGGTCACCGGATCGGCGGCCCGCGCCGCCATCTTGCGGCCCCAGTCGTCGTCCACGCAGACGACCGACACTTCGGCATGGTTGGGCGAATCAGGTTGGAACAGCCGGGCTTTGGCGTCCAGGTAGGCGTCCATGGTGGGGTGGAAATCGAGGTGGTCGCGCGACAGGTTTGTGAAACCGCCGGCGGCGAAGCGCAGCGCGTCCACCCGGCCCAGCGACAGCGCGTGGCTCGACACCTCCATCACGACGGTGTCGACACCGCGTTCGACCATGGTGGCCAGCAGCGCCTGCAGCGCCGGCGCTTCGGGGGTGGTCAGGGAGCTCGGCAGGTCGCGCCCGTCGATCCGGATGCCGACGGTGCCGATGAGCCCGGCCACCCGTCCCGCGGCGCGCAGCCCCGCCTCCACCAGATAGGTGGTCGTGGTCTTGCCGGACGTTCCGGTGATGCCGATGACGCGCAGCCGCTCCGAGGGCCGGCCGTAAATTTCGGCGGCAACTTCCCCTAGGACCGCCCGCGGGTCGGGGTGCACGAGGACGGGCACATCCACGTCCAGGAGCTCCCGCCCCTCCGGGTCGGTCAGCACCGCGGCGGCGCCGGCCGCGACGGCGTCGGCGGCGAACCGCGCGCCGTGGGCGGCCGATCCCGGCAGCGCCGCGAACAGGTCACCGGCGACGACGTCGCGACTGCTCAGCGTGACACCGGTGACGCGCAGCTCACCGGCCTGGGCCTCGGACGGCAGCGCGGCGCCGACGTGGTCGGCCAACGAGCCCAGCGCGGCCCCGACAGGGTCAGCGGGGCGCAAGGTAGGCGAAGACATGGCCATGACACAGTACCGGGCCGGAGACGGGCGCCCCGCCCGTCAGGTCGCCTGCAGGACCAGCGGCGGACCGGGGTCCGGCGACAGCGGCACGTTCTCGCGCTGCATCAGCCAGGCCGCGATGTTGTGGAACAGCTGCGCCATCGAGTGGCCCGGCGTGCCGTCGGCATTGCGCTGCGGGTTGTTGGCCATGATCCCGACGACGTAACGCGGGTCGTCCGACGGCGCCATGCCGGCGAAGGTGATCCAGTAGTGGTCGTCGTCGTAGTAGCAGCCGCACGCCGGGTTGATCTGCTGGGCGGTACCGGTCTTGCCGGCCATCTGGTAACCCTCGACAGCGCCCGGCCAGCCGGTGCCCTGCTGGGTGCCGCGCGGGTCACGCTGGAGGGTCGCGCGGAACATGTTGCGCAGTGTCGCCGCGGTCTGCGGCGACACGACCTGCACGCCCTCGGGAGCCGCCTGGTCCTGGTGCGTGCCGTCGGCCGAGACGATCGACTTGACGATGCGCGGCGGGATGCGCAGGCCGTCGTTGGCGATGGCCTGGTACATGCCGGTCATCTGCAGCAGGGTCATCGAAAGGCCCTGTCCGATGGGCAGGTTCGCGAACGAGCTGCCCGACCACTGGTCGATCGGCGGGACCAGACCCGCGCTCTCCCCGGGCAGGCCCGAACCCGTGCGCTGGCCGAGGCCGAACTTCGTCAGCATGTCGGCGAAGCGCTCCGGGCCGACCCGCTGGGCCAGCATCAGGGTGCCGATGTTCGAGGACTTCCCGAAGATGCCGGTGGTGGTGTACGGGTCGGTGCCGTGGCCCCAGGCGTCGCGGATGGTGACACCACCCATGTTGTAGCTGCCCGGAACCTGAAGCACCTCATCGGGATTCGACAGCCCGAACTCGATGACCGACGCCGCGGTGACGATCTTGTTCACCGAGCCCGGCTCGAACGGCGACGTCGCAGGCAGGTTTCCCATCTGCTTGTCGTCCTGCCGGCTCAGCTCCTGGGCCGGATCGAAGGTGTTGTCGTTGGTCATGGCGAGGATCTCGCCGGTCTTCGAATCCAAAACCACCGCGGACACGTCGTGCGCGCCGGACATGTCCTTGGCCTGCTGCACCTGCTGCTGGACGTAGTACTGGATGTCGTTGTCGAGCGTGAGCTGGATGGTGGCGCCGTTGATCGCGTCGTGCCGGTCCCGGTAGCTGCCGGGGATCACCACGCCGTCCGAGCCGCGGTCGTAGGTGACCGAGCCGTCGGTGCCGGAAAGCTTTGCGTCGAAGGAATCTTCGAGGCCGAGCAGGCCGTGGCCGTCCCAGCCGATGTCGCCGACGACGTTCGCGGCCAGCGAGCCACCGGGGTACTGCCGGATGTCCTGCCGCTCCGCGCCGACCTCTGGGTACTTCTTGGTGATGGCGTCGGAGATCGCCGGGTCGACGGCCCGCGCCAGGTAGACGAACGAGTCGCGGCCGGTGATCTTCTTGGCCAGGGTCGCGGCATCGGGCTTGTTGTTCAGCAGGCCGGCCACGCCGACGGCGATCTCGTTGAGCCGCTTGTCGGGGTCCGGCGCCGCCGGGGTCTTGGCCTTGGCCTCGGTCAGCTGCTGACGGATCCGGTTCGGCTGGAAGGTCAGCGCGCGGGCCTCGATGGTGAACGCCAGCTTGGCGTTGTTGCGGTCGATGATGCTGCCGCGCACCGCCTTCTGCACGTCGGTGACCTTGAGCTGGCTGGCGGCCTCGGCGCGCAGACCGGCCGCCCGCGGGCCCTGCAGGAAGAACAACTGGACGGCCGCGGCCAGCAGCACCACCGCGATAACGATGTTGCCGGCCTTGTGCCGGAACCCGAACGAGCCGGTCCGCCCCTCGGGCACGACGGCCTCACGGGTCCGCCGGTCGTGCGCCGAATGCGGTTGCGCGGGACGCGGTTTGGCGGCCGGCCGCTTGCGGGGCGCGCCCGTCCGCGCGGCAGCGGTCTTGCGCGGTCGCGTGCCGCTCATGCGGGCAGACCGGGGGCGGGCTGCGCCGGCGCCGGGGCCGGGACCGGAGCGGGAGCCGGGGCCTGTGCCGGGGCTTGTGCGACCGGGGCTTGTGCGACCGGGGCTTGTGCGACGGGCGCCGGCAGCGCGGCCTCAGGCTGCAACGCCGGGCCGGGCAGCGTGCCCTGCCCAGGCACCGGGAGCGCCGGAGCCGCGGGCACGGGCGCCGCGAGGGCGGGCGCCGCGAGTACCGGAGCCGCGGGCGCCGGTGCGTGCACGACCTGCTCGCGCGGGTCGACCACGACGGGCGCCGGAGCGGCGGCCGGGGCCGGAACGCCGGCGGGGGCCGGAGCGGCACCCGGGACCGGAACAGCTGCGGGAGCCGGAACAGCTGGGACACCCGCCGGAGCGGGGGCGGGCGCGGCAGCAGGCGCCGGCTGCGGGGCGGGCGCGGCAGCCGGGGCCGGGCGCGGGGCCGCAGCCGGGGCGGGCGGGGCCGCTTCGGGCAGTGGCGTGTTCAGCGGAGGTGGCGGCACTCCCTGCGCCGGCTTCGGGCTGCCGACCAGCAGCCAGTTGCCGGTGGGGTCCTGCACCAGGTGCGCGGTGTCGCGCGACGGGATCATGCCGAGGTTGCGCGCCGCATCGGCCAGGGCCGGCGCCGCCTGCGCGACCAGCACATCCCGCTCGAGCGCCTCTTTCTGTTGCTGCAGAGCCTGATTGATCTCCTTGGCGCGGCCCAGCTCGTACGACCGTTCGGCCGCGGACGTCGACAGCCACAGCGTGACGCCCAGGCCCATGCCCAGTGCCCCGATGATCAGCACGACGAACGGCACCCGCGCGATCAGATGCCGCGGGTTGAGGTCCATCTCGGCGATGCGGATGAGCAGCCGCTCCCGCAGCGGGGTGCGAACAACCTTGGGCGCCTTGGCTTTCCGTGCCTTGGCGCGGGCCTTGGCCTGTGAGGCGCTCTTGGGTCGCGACGGCGCCGCCGTCGGCCGGGCGAACGGTGTGGTCTGCGGGCCGGCGCCGGTGGGCTTGGACCGCTGCGGCCGGACGTCGCGCTTGCCGCGCTTGACGCGCGCGTCAGTCTTGTTGTCGCGCTTGACTTCCCCCTTGCCACCCTCGCGACGCGATGCCGGGTCGCCGCCGCGGCGCGTCGTGCGGCGGCGCGGATCGGGGTCGGAGTCCCGTCGAGCATTGCCGCCGCGTACCGGTGCTGGCCGCTTTGCCATCACAGACCTCCCCTTGTGACAACTTTTTCCAGTGCGCGCAGGCGGACGGACGCGCTGCGCGGGTTCAATTCGAGTTCGTGTTCGTCGGCCCGCTCGGCGCCCCGGGTCAACGCGGTGAAGAGCGGCTCGTAGCCGGGCAGCTCCATGGGCAGGCCCTCCGGGGTACGCGATGCGATGGCATCGGTGAAGTACCCCTTGACGATTCGGTCTTCCAGCGACTGATACGCCTCGACCGCGATCCGGCCGCCGGGACGCAGCGCGTCCAGCGCGGCGGGAATCGCCGCCCGCAGGCAGTCCAGCTCACCGTTGACCTCGGTGCGCAGCGCCTGGAACGTCCGCTTGGCCGGATGCCCGCCCGTGCGACGGGCCGGGGCCGGGATCACCGCGTAGAGCAGCTCGACCAGCTCGGTCGTCGTGGTGAACGGGCGGCGGGCGCGCTCCCGGACGATCGCGCCGGCGATGCGCGAGGCGAACTTCTCCTCGCCGTACTCGCGCAGCACGCGGGTCAGTGCCTTGGCGTCGTAGGTGTTCAGGATGTCGGCCGCCGTCAGGCCCGAGGTCTGGTCCATGCGCATGTCCAGCGGCGCGTCCTGCGCGTACGCGAAACCACGCTCGGCCTGGTCGAGCTGCATCGAGGACACCCCGAGGTCGAACAGGATGGCGTCCAATTCGCCTGGCCGGTAACCGGATTGGGTCAGCGCCTCGTCGATGCCGTCGTACGGAGTGTGGACCAGGTGCACGCGGTCACCGAACGGCGCCAGGCGCTCCCCCGCGAGCCGCAGCGCGGTCTGGTCGCGGTCCAGGCCGATGAGCGTCACAGCGGGGAACCGCGTGAGGAAGGCTTCGGAGTGGCCACCGGCGCCGAGCGTCGCGTCGATCATGACGGCGCCGGCACCATCGGCGCTGACCCGGGTGAGGGCCGGGGCCAGCAGCTCGACGCAGCGGTCCAGCAGCACCGGAATGTGCGGCCGACGATCGGTCAACGCAACACCCCCAAAAGGCTTCAGCTGGTGGATTTGTGCGGCCCCTGCAGCGAGGTCTCTGTCCGAGTTCGCGAACCTGACGTTGGGGAAGTACGCCAGGGCCGGTTCGGGCAGAGGCCACGCTGCACGGGCCTGCAGGTCAAAGGGTGCTGCCGAGCGCTTCATCGCTTGCCGCGGAGAAGTTCTCTTCGTGAGTTTCTTGGTAGGTCTGCCAGGCCGCGGCGTCCCAGATTTCCAGGTAGTCGACCGCACCGATCACGACGCATTCCTTGGTCAGGCTCGCGTAGCGACGGTGGTCGGCCGACAGGGTGATGCGGCCCTGAGCGTCGGGGTGCTGCTCGTCGGCGCCTGCGGCGAAAACGCGCAGGTCGGCACGAGCGGCGGGGTCGTTCCGGGGAGTGCTCGCCACGCGGCGGGCGATCTCGGCTTCGAACTCGGCCCTGGGGTACACGGCGAGGCTGTGATCTGGACTTTTGGCGACCATCAACCCTCCTGCCAGTGCATCGCGGAACTTGGCGGGCAACGTCAGTCGCCCCTTGTCGTCGAGCTTCGGCGTGTAGGTACCCAGGAACATCAGGCACCTCCCACCACTCCGGAGTCCGGTTTCTCCGATGTCCGCCACATTACCCCACAATCCCCCACTTCTCTCCATCTCAAGTCTAAAAATCGCCTTATCTGCCCCACCTGACGCAGCAATCACGAGAGAACGGGAGCGGAGAACGGCCTCAAACGGCCAGGCTGACCGCCAAAATCCCAGTTGGCAGCCCATGTGGGAGATTGGTGGGGCATTGTGGGGAGCCGCGGAGCACAGCCCCTGAAAAATCGCGGCGCACATCGCCGCCGGCAAATTTCGCTACGGATCCGGCGTGTCGGGTGTCACACCACCCGGAACAGGCAAGAGCGCGCCGAAAACAAACCAGGCCGAGCGAAAAACAAAACAGGGGCAGCCGAATCGGCTACCCCTGCGTCACGCGTCCGCGTCTAGTCGTCGAACCTGCGACGGAACCGGTCTTCCATACGGTTGGTGAACGAGTTGCCCGCACGGGCCCGCTTGGACTTGCCACCCGCCGGGGACGACTTCTCCTTGGACAACACCCGGGGCCCGGTCACCGCGAACACGGCACCGGCAAACATCACCACGAAACCGATGACGCTCAGGATCGGCAGCTGGTTGATCCACAGAATCCGAAAGGCCACACCCAGCACCAGCAACGCCAGACCCAGGACGAACAGCCCTGCGCCCTGCACTCGCCGCCGCGCCGACGGCGCGTGCAGCGTGCCGCCCCGGACGCTCGAAGCGAACTTCGGGTCCTCGGCGTACAGCGCACTCTCGATCTGGTCGAGCATGCGCTGCTCATGATCGGAGAGTGGCATCCGCGCCTCCCAACTCACACCGCTGCCGGCAGCGGCTCCTGACGTCTGCACCCGTGGTCACGGATACCTAACAGTCATGATACGAGGTCACACAGACACGTACCACATACTTCAGACTCCCGAATTGTAAGACTGGGACGTCGGCCGGGCGACAGCGCCTGTTCAGCAACCCGACACCCGACTTCCCTGCCGCACCGAAAGGCTCACACCGTGGCGACGCTCCTGACCGATCTGTCGCCGGCTGACATGCAGTACCGCCTCGACGACGCACTGTCCGTCTACGTCGACGCGATGCGCTACCCACGGGGCACCGAACGCCAGCGGGCCGCCATGTGGCTGGAGCACACCCGCCGCGAAGGCTGGACGGGCGTCGCGGCGTTCGACGTCCCCACAGCCGACGAGGCGCCGGAGGCGGCACTGCGATCCGCCCCCATGCTCGGGGTCGCCTACGGGTACCGCGGCGCGCCCGATCAGTGGTGGTACCAACAGGTCGCGACAGGCCTGCGCCACGTCGGCACCCCCAGCGAACGCATCGACCAATTGATGAACGGGTATTTCGAGCTCACCGAACTGCACATCCACCCGCGGGCCCAGGGGCAGGGACTCGGCGAGGCGCTCACCCGCCGGCTGCTCGCCGGCGCCACGGAATCCCACGTCCTGCTGTCCACCCCGGAGATCCACGGCGAGGACAACCGGGCCTGGAAGCTGTACCGCCGGCTCGATTTCCACGACGTCATGCGCAGCTACTTCTTCCCGGGCGATCCCCGGCCGTTCGCCATTCTCGGCCGCGCCCTGCCACTGTGATCCATCCGGTGTGCCGCTGTCCCTGACGCGATCTGGCACGATAACGGCGTGAACCGCCGCCGCCACCTGCGTGCCTTGCTGCTGTTTCTGATGCTGCTCCCCCTGGCGGTCGGCTGCGTGCGCGTCCACACCTCGCTCACCATCTCGCCCGACGACCGGGTCTCCGGTCAGATCGTGGCCGCCGCGAAGGCCAAGAACGCGGACGACAAGGGTCCGCAGCTGACCAACAACCTGCCGTTCGCCCAGAAGGTCGTGGTCTCGGACTACCGCAAGGACGACTACGTCGGCTCCGAGGCGGTGTTCTCGGACCTGAACTTCTCCGAGGTGCCGCAGCTGGCCAACCTGAGCCGCGACTCGGCGGGTGCCGACATCTCCCTGCGCCGCGCCGGTGACCTGGTGATCCTCGAAGGCCGCGTCGACCTGACGACGCTGAGCGACCCGGAGTCCGACGTCACGCTGTCGGTGGCGTTTCCGGGCGATGTCACCTCGACCAACGGCGAGCGGGTGGCCAGCGACATCGTGCAGTGGAAGCTCAAGCCCGGCGTCGTGACCACCATGAAGGCCCAGGCCCGCTACACCGACCCGAGCGCGCGCTCGTTCACCACGGCCGCCATCTGGATGGCCATCCTGGCCTTCGCGGTCGCCGGCGTCATCGGCGGTCTCGCCTACTGGAGCCGCGACCGCTCACCCAAGTTCGCCGCCGTGTCCGATGAGTGACTTCGCCGCAGTGTCAGATGAGCGACTTCGCCGCAGTGTCCGACCGCCGGCCCGGCACCCTCTAATCTGAATGCACGATTTCGGGGTCAGGAGAGGGGACGCGCGCTGAGCGTCGATGCCGCAGGTCCGTCGGCTGGCGAGCTGGCGAATGCCATCACAGATCAACTGCGCGACTATCTCGCCGAGCGCCGGCGGGACAGCGCCTACATCGGCGACGCCTACGCCGATGTGACGGGGGCACTCGAAGAGTTCGTCCTACGTGGCGGCAAGCGCGTCCGTCCGGCCTTCGCGTACTGGGGCTGGCGCGCCGTCGCCCCCGATCCCGGCCACCCGGCCGACCCGGCGGTGCTGCGCCTGTTCTCCGCGCTGGAACTGCTGCAGGCGTGTGCCCTGGTCCACGACGACGTCATCGACTGTTCGGCCACGCGGCGCGGCCTGCCGACAGTGCACCGGCTGTTCGCCGACCGGCACCGCCAGCAGGGCTGGCGCGGGTCGTCCGAGCAGTTCGGGCTGTCCGCGGCGATCCTGCTCGGCGACCTGGCCCTGTCCTGGGCCGACGACATCATCGCGAACGCCGACCTGTCGGCCGACGCACGCCGCCGCGTCAACGAGGTGTGGGCGCACATCCGCACCGAGGTCCTCGGCGGGCAGTACCTCGACATCGTCGCCGAATCCAGTGGCGCCGACACCGTGGCCTCGGCCATGAACGTGAACCTCTACAAGACCGCGTCCTACACCGTCACCCGGCCGTTGCAGCTGGGCGCCGCGGCCGCCGCCGACCGGCCCGACGTGCAGAAAATCTTCCACGCGGTCGGCACCGACCTGGGCATCGCGTTCCAGCTGCGTGACGACGTGCTCGGGGTGTTCGGCGACCCGGCCGTCACGGGCAAGCCGTCGGGTGACGACCTGCGCTCGGGCAAGCGCACCGTGCTGCTGGCCGAGGCCGTGGAACTGGCCGAGACCTCCGACCCGGCCGCGGCGGCCCTGCTGCGGGACTTGATCGGCACCGATCTGACGGACGGCCAGGTCGGCGAACTCTGCGGCGTGATCGAGGCCGTGGGTGCACTGAGCGCCGTCGAGCAGCGCATCACGCTGCTCACCCAACGTGGACTGGACGCCCTCGCCGCCGCCCCCATCGACGAGGGCGCCAAGGCCGGCCTCACCGAGCTCGCCCGGCGGGCGTCCAACCGGTCCGCGTAGGCCACGATGTCGACCTCGACCACTGCTCCAGGGGCGCTGGCCCGGCTCACCGTGTTCGGGCGATCCGACGAGGGCCGCCCCGCGCTGCTCGGCTTCGCCGGCGCCATCCTGATCGCCCTGGGCGGCCTGGGCGCCGGCAGCACCCGGCAGCACGATCCCCTGCTGGAATCGATGCACCTGTCGTGGTTCCGGTTCGGCCACGGGCTGGTGCTGTCGTCGATCCTGCTGTGGACCGGCGTGGCCCTGATGCTGATCGCCTGGCTGGCGCTGGGCCGGCGCGTCGTGGACCGCACCGCCACCGACTACACCATGATCGCGACGACCGGCTTCTGGCTGGCGCCGCTGCTGCTGAGCGTGCCGGTGTTCAGCCGTGACACCTACTCCTACCTGGCGCAGGGCGCGCTGCTGCGCGACGGCCTCGATCCCTACCTCGTCGGCCCGGTCGACAACCCGAACTCGTTGCTGGACAACGTGAGTCCCATCTGGACCACCACCACCGCGCCCTATGGACCGGCCTTCATCCTGGTGGCCAAGTTCGTCACCATGATCGTCGGCGACCACGTCGTCGAGGGCACCATGCTGCTGCGGCTGTGCATGCTGCCCGGCCTGGTCATGCTGATCTGGGCGGCGCCCCGAGTGGCCCGCCACGTCGGCGCCAACAGCGCTGCCGCCCTGTGGATTTGCGTCCTCAACCCGCTGGTGATCATCCATCTCATGGGTGGCGTCCACAACGAGATGCTGATGGTCGGCCTGATGATGGCCGCCATCGCGCTGACCTTCGAACGGCATCCGATCGCCGGCGTCAGCGTGATCGCCCTCGCGGTGGCGGTGAAAGCGACCGCGGGACTGGCACTTCCGTTCATGGTGTGGGTCTGGATGCGCCAGTTGCGCGAACGGCACCCGTGGGGCCAGGTCCGCGCGTGGCTGGCGGCCACCGCGGCGTCGGGCGCGATCTTCACCGTCGTGTTCGCCGTGGTGACGGTGGCGGCCGGCGTCGGGCTCGGCTGGCTTACGGCACTGGCCGGTTCGGTCAAGATCGTCAACTGGCTGACCATCCCGACGGCCGTGGCCAACCTGATCCACGCCATCGGCGGACTGTTCACCACCGTCAGCTTCTACGCGGTGCTGGACGTCACCCGCATCATCGGTATCGCGATCATCGCGATCTCACTGCCCTTGCTGTGGTGGCGATTCCGGCACACCGACCGGGAAGCGCTGATCGGCATCGCGCTGGTGATGGCCGTCGTGGTGCTGTTCGTGCCCGCCGCGCTGCCCTGGTACTACACCTGGCCGCTGGCGATCGTCTCGGCGCTGGCGCAGAGCCGCTCGGCCGTCGCCGCGATCGCCGGGTTCTCGACCTGGATCATGGTGATCTTCAAACCCGACGGATCGCACGGCATGTACTCGTGGCTGCACGTCATCCTGGCGACGGGATGCGCTGTGGCCGCGTGGTACTCACTGGCCCACGCGCCGGAGCCGAAGACGACGGCTGCCGAGCCGGCTAGTACGCCATAGCCTGGGCGCGCCGCAGCACTTCCCTGGCCTGGTGCGAATGCAGCGCGTCGACCGGACGCGCGTTGACGACGCGCTCGGTGGTGCCGTCGCGCGTCAGCGTCAGCGACTCGTCGGCGGTGAACAGCCACCGCACGATGTCGGTTTCGTGGTAGCCACCGTCGCGCAGCACGACGAGCAGGCCCGGCAGCTGCTTGACCACGTGCCCTTTGGCGTCGAAGAAGATCTTGGGCACCACGATGGCACCGTTCCGGCGCACTCCGAGGAGGTGTCCGTCCCGCAGCTGCTGGTGCACCTTGGTCACCGGGATACCCAGCATCGATGCCACTGTGGGAAGGTCGTAGACCGCTTCATCGGGATCGATAACGTCCTCGGCGGCCGGAATGCTGCTCACCCAGGAGATTCTAGAGCCGTACGATTGCCAGGTGCAGCCATCCCGACAACCGGACCCACTTATCGGTGCGGTGCTGGACGGGCGATACCGCGTGGATGCACCGATCGCCAGTGGCGGCATGTCCACGGTGTACCGCGGCCTGGACACCCGGCTCGACCGCCTGGTGGCACTCAAGGTCATGGATTCGCGGTACTCCGGCGATCAGCAGTTCCTGACGCGCTTCCAGCGCGAGGCCCGCGCCGCCGCCGGCCTGAAAAGCCCTGGGCTGGTGGCGGTTTACGACCAGGGATTCGACGGCCGGCACCCGTTCCTGGTCATGGAACTCGTCGAGGGCGGAACGCTGCGCGAGTTGCTGCGCGAGCGTGGCCCGATGCCGCCGCACGCCGTGGCGGCCGTGCTGGCTCCGATGCTCGACGGCCTGGCAGTGGCTCACGAGGCCGGCCTGGTGCACCGCGACATCAAGCCAGAGAACGTCCTGATCTCCGACAGCGGTGAGGTCAAGATCGCCGACTTCGGGCTCGTGCGTGCCGTCGCTGAGGCCAAGATCACGTCGACGAGCGTCATCCTCGGCACCGCGGCGTACCTCTCCCCCGAACAGGTCAGCACCGGCGACGCCGATCCGCGCAGCGACGTCTACTCCGTCGGCATCCTGGCCTACGAGCTGCTGACCGGCACCACGCCGTTCACCGGCGACAATCCGCTCAGCGTCGCCTATCAGCGGCTGGACCAGGACGTGCCGCCGCCGAGTTCGGCAATCGCCGGTGTGCCAAAGCAATTCGACGACCTGGTGGCCTGCGCGACGGCCCGCCTGGCCGACGACCGCTACCTGGATGCCGGCGACATGGCGGCCGAACTCGCCGCGATCGTCACCGACCTCGGTCTGCCCGAATTCCGGGTGCCGGCACCGACGAACTCGGCGCAACACACCGCGGCGGCCGCACAGCGCGGCCGGGCCGAGCGCACCACGGTCGCGACGGGCCGGGCGGCAGCCCCGAAGCCGGCACCGCAGCACACCCTGCAGTTCA
The DNA here is from genome assembly GCF_045310825.1 of Mycobacterium sp. SMC-21. Classification (NCBI taxonomy): domain Bacteria; kingdom Bacillati; phylum Actinomycetota; class Actinomycetes; order Mycobacteriales; family Mycobacteriaceae; genus Mycobacterium; species Mycobacterium sp. SMC-21. The sequence continues at coordinate 70,122 of NZ_JBJIAO010000023.1, forward strand.
CGATGGACCCCGCGATGGACCCCGCACTGCTCGAATCACCGGTGGTGACAAAACAATTCGCCGGGATCGACCTCGACGACTTCGCCTGGGCGCGGCAGCGGTCGCGGCGCGCCGTGCTGTTCTGGCTCATCGCGGTGCTGACGCTGACCGCGTTGGTCGCCGCCGGCGCGTGGACCCTCGGCACCAACATCGACGGGCTGTTCTAGAAACGCCGAATGGCCACCTGCCGCACGGGTTTCGGGTGAAAACCATGCGCCGGGTGGCCATTCGGCGGGGTGCAGCTAGTCGCGCAGCATCTCCGCGACGAGGAACGCCAACTCCAGGCTCTGCTGGGTGTTCAGGCGCGGGTCGCAGGCCGTCTCGTAGCGGCCGGCCAGGTCGTCGTCGGAGATATCCTGCGCGCCACCAAGGCATTCGGTGACGTTCTCGCCGGTGATCTCGACGTGGATGCCGCCCGGGTGGGTGCCCAGCGCGCGGTGCACCTCGAAGAAGCCCTGCACCTCGTCGACGATGCGGTCGAAGTGGCGGGTCTTGTAGCCCGTCGAGCTCTCGTGGGTGTTGCCGTGCATGGGGTCGCACTGCCAGATGACCTGGTGGCCGGAGGCCTCCACCTTCTGGATGATGCCCGGCAGCACGTCGCGCACCTTGCCGTTGCCCATTCGACTGACCAGCGTGAGCCGGCCCGGAATGTTGTGCGGGTCAAGGCGTTCCACGTACTCGACCGCCATCTCGGGCGTCGTCGTCGGGCCGATCTTGATGCCAATCGGGTTGGCGATGGTCTCGACGAACGCGATGTGCGCGTGGTCGAGCTGACGGGTGCGCTCGCCGATCCAGACGTAGTGCGCCGACAGGTCGTACAGGCGCGGCTCGTCGAACTCGGTGGACAGCCGCAGCATCGCGCGCTCGTAGTCGAGCACCAGGGCCTCGTGGCTGGCGTAGATCTCGGCGGTCTGCAGGTTGCGGTCGTTGACGCCGCAGGCCGTCATGAAGTTCAGGCCGCGGTCGATCTCGGCCGCCAGCGCCTCGTACCGGGCACCCGCCGGCGAGGTCCGCACGAACTCACGGTTCCACTCGTGCACCTGCTGCAGCGACGCCAGGCCCGACGAGGTCAGCGCCCGCACCAGGTTCATCGCGGCGCTCGCGTTGGCGTAGGCCCGCACCAGGCGCGACGCGTCGTGCACGCGCACCGCGGGATCCGGGTCGAAACCGTTGACCATGTCGCCGCGGTAGGACGTCAGGCCCAGCGAGTCGGTGTCCGACGAACGCGGCTTGGCGTACTGCCCCGCGATGCGGGCCACCTTGACCACCGGCATGCTGGCGCCGTACGTCAGCACGACGGCCATCTGCAGCAGGGTCCGGATGTTGGCCCGGATGTGCGGCTCGGTGTTGTCGACGAACGTCTCGGCGCAGTCACCGCCCTGCAGCAGGAACGCCTTGCCCTGCGCCACGTCGGCCAGCTGCAGCTTGAGCTTCTCGATCTCGGACGGCACGGTGATGGGCGGCACGCTCTCGAGCACCTTGCGCATCGCAGCAGCCTGGTCCGCAGGCCAGCTGGGCTGCTGCGCGGCCGGACGGGACAGCGCGTCGGCAAGGCGCGTGCGCAGGTCCTCGGGCAGCGGGGGCAGCTCGGGCAGCTGGTCGATGGGTACGTCGACGGTCCAGTTCACGTGTCTATGGTACCGGCGCCGACCAGCGACTATTTACCCACCAAAACGGCACCGATCTACGGATTCGGGACTGCCGGGAGAAAACCGGGCCCGGTGCGCGACTATTGACGATGTGGAGTGCGAGATTGCCCGGGAGGCGCTGTCCGCGCGGATGGACGGCGAGCACGAACCCGTCCCCGCGCGCCGCGTCGACGAGCACCTGGCGTCCTGCCCCGAGTGCCGGCAGTGGCAGGACGAGCTGGACAGCCAGATGCAGCTGCTGCGCGGGCTGATCGCCGCCGACCGCACCCGGATCACCGCCGTGGCCGACACGGTCTCGCAGACCGCGCTCCCCGAAACCCGCCCCGGCCTCGACTGGCTGCGCATCGGCCTCGCGGTGGTGGGCGCCATCCAGATCGTCCTGGCCGTGCTGCAGGCGGCGGGCGTCAGCATCGGCGTGCACGTCGGGCATGCCGCGGGCGGACATGTGGTCAACGAGTCGACGGCGTGGTCCGTCGCACTCGGCGTCGGCATGTTGGTCGCCGCCGCCCGCCCGACCGCGGCGATGGGCCTGGCGATCGTCGGCGGCGTGTTCACCCTCGTGCTCACCGGCTACGTCGTCGTCGACGGACTGACCGGAGCAGTCGGTGCGGTCCGCATGCTGAGCCATCTGCCGGCGCTGGCCGGGGTGGTGCTGACGGTGCTGGTGTGGCGCCGCCATGCCGGCGAGCCGCCGCGGCCGGACCGCGACGCGGCACCCACGCTCGACGACATCACGCTGCCGGACAACGCCTCCCGCGGCCGCCGCCGGGGCCACCTGTGGCCCACCGACGGCAATGCGGCCTAGATCATCACGGCGAACATGATCGCCATGCCGGCCGCCGCCATGACCTGGCACGCCACGGCGAACCACAGGCGGGCCGGGGCGTCGGGGGGCTCCTGCCGCACCGTGAAGTAGCGGATGGCCCACCACAACGCAGCGGCCCCGAACAACGCGGTGACCACCCAGTTCACGGCGTCGACCCACGCCGACGGGTGCCCGCAGCCGCCCATCGGGCCCGCATGCGCCGGCGTCCCGGACATGTCCATGCCCGGCATGGACGGCATCGACGACGCCGACTGCGACGCCTCGGCCGCGGTCCCGGCGCACTGACCGGGCAGCACCCGCCCGTCCATCACGGCGTACATCCACGCCATCGCCAGCATCATCACCGCGTGATAGCCGTCGGCCACCCGATGGCCGGAGCGCACCACCAAGAGGACCGCGAACCAGCCGGCCGCCAGCAGGAAGAACACCAGCGGCGGCCGGTTGGGCACGCCCATCCCGGCCGGCCACGCCATGACGAGCATCGCCACGGCCATCACCAGGTGCAGCGCGCGGCTGGTCTGGTCGGCCCACGTCCGGTTCTCGCGGGCTGTGACGAGGGCGTAGACACACTGGGCCGCGCTGAACAGGAAGAGTCCGGTGACGAGCAACCGGAGCCAGATGTCCGCGATCACCGCGTCGCCTGCCGCCGCCGGCGCCAGCCCAGTGCCACGTCGACCGCGACGAACAGAGCCAGCGTGAGGCCGAACAACGGGGCGAAGCACCCGACGCCGCCGAGAACCAGCACCAGCAGCGCCGCCTCGTAGGGCCGCAGCGCCGACAGCGCACCGCGCCGCTGCCCGGTCGGCAGGGTGAACCCGGCGCCGCGGGTCGGCCGCCGGCGCCACCACATCCGGTACCCCAGCACGATCCCGACGATCATGGCGAGGGCGACCGCGATCAGCGCCAGCTGATTGACCAGGCCGAACAGCACGCCCATGTGCAGGTCGATGACCCAGTCGGTCATCTTGGCCATCAGCGGCCACTCGGCGAAGTCGAGGCGCGCCGTCACTGCGTTCGTGGTGGGGTCGACGACGATCGCGTCGTACTGCGTCGGCCAGTCACGCTTGCGTTCAGCGACCTGCCAGCCTTGGCCGGCCGTCGTGGGCGGATACATCCACATCGGTGTCCGCAGGTGGGCATCGTGGGCGACCTGCAGCGCCGCGTCGGCGCCGCGCAGCGCGGTGGTCTCGTCGAGCGTCGCCCCGGCGGCCTGTCCCGGCAGTGCGGTGTCGACGGACGGGCTGGTCCAGCTCAGCTGCGTCCGCAACTGGGCCACGTTCTCCCCCGCGAACCGCGACCACGTCATGCCCGACACCGCCAGCAGCGCGACCGCCGCCAGGACCCAGACCCCGAGGGTGCCGTGCCACGACAGCAGCCGGCGCCGCCCGGTCGCCCGCACATCCGGGACGACGAGCCGCCGCGGCTGTCCCCGGTTGTGCCCGATCCACAGCAGCAGACCCACGCCGGCGATCACCCACGACCAGCTGGCCGCCAGCTCGCTGTAGTTCCGGCCGAAGGCCCCGAGGTGCAGGTTGCGGTGCAGTTCGTCGAACCACGCCCGCACCGGCAGCCACTGGCCGTAGGTGGTCAGGGCGCCGCGGACCGCGCCCGTGTAGGGGTCGACGAACACCGTGCGCGCATAGTCGGCGGGGACGTCGTCGACCGCGAGCGTCACCTGCGTCGTCTCGTCCGGCGCGGCCGGCGGCCGGATGCTGGTGACGGTGCCCTCCGGGTGCGCGGCACGGACGGCCGACAGCTGGGCGGCCAGCGGCAGCTGCCGGTCGCCGACGTGGTCGACGGTGAGCTCGTGCCGGTACACCGCGCTGTCGATCTGCGGGATCACCGCGTACAGCAGCCCGGTGACGGCTGCGATCAGGATGAACGGCGCGACGAACAGGCCGGCGTAGAAGTGCAGCCGCAGCAATGCCGGGCGGAAGCGCTTCCACGCCGACGGATCGGACGCGACGGCAACGTCCGATTCGGGCAGTTGGGTGTGACTCACAACTTGTATTGGTCGGCCCGCGGCGCCAGGAGTTCCTGCGCCCGGAAAATTTCTACGACACCTGGTCGTAGACTGGGCGTGATCAGTTCTTCAGGTGGAAGGCCGGTATTTCGATGGGCTCGGACCGGGCGGGCGGGATCACGCTGCCGCTGTTGGGTTATCTGGCCGCGGTCGCCGCCTTGGTCACCTACGCACTCATCTCGGGCGACCAGCGCTTCGTCGCCACGGGCGACAGCTACCCCGGCACGTTCACCGCTGTGGCCGAACCGGTCGGCTACTTCACGGCCGTCCTCGCCGCCGCGATCTGCCTCGGCGGCCTGCTGTACATCGTGACCACCGCCAGGCCCGACTCCAAGGGCGTCATCGACCCGCCCACTTACCGCATCCACCTTGTGCTGGAACGGGTTTCGCTGGTCTGGCTGGTCGCCGCGGCGTTCATGGTGGTGGTGCAGGCAGCGACCGACGCCGGCGCGCCGGCCCTGCGGCTGGTCGAGAGCGGCCGGCTGGGTGAGGCCATCGGTGCATCCGAGATGGCCCGTGGCTGGATCGCCGCCACGCTGTGCGCCGCCGTCGTGGCGCTGACGCTGCGGTTCAGCGTGCGGTGGATCGCCATGGTCGTGCTGTTGCTCCCGAGCGTGATCGGGGTCCTGGCGCTGCCGGTGACCGGCAATGCCAGCGAAGGGCCGGACCACGACTACACGACCAGCGCGGTCATCGTGTTCGCGGTGGCGCTGGCCGTGCTGGCCGGTACGAAGATCGCGGCCGTCATCAGCCCGCCGGCCGCCGACCTCTACCGGCGCGTGCTGGTCATCCAGGTGGCCTGCGGCACCGCGGCCCTGATCTACGGCGTGCTGCTGCTGGCCGAACAACTCGGCCCGCCCGGGCTGACGGGCAGCGATTACGGACGGTGGGCCATCGTCGCGGCGATCGCGCTGGCGGCGTCGTGGATCACCGATGCCGCGGCGCTGCGCCGCGCCAAGCCGTCCCGGCTGGCGACCTGCCTGCCCGCGCTCACGGCGCTCGCCGCGGTGTCCGCGATGGCGGTGCAAACCGCGCCGCGCCTGCTGCACCACAAGTACACGACCTGGGACGTCTTCCTCGGCTACGAGCTGCCCGACCCGCCGAATGTGGTTCGGCTGCTGACGGTCTGGCGGTTCGACACGTTCATCGGCATCGGTGCGCTGGTGCTTGCCGGCGCCTATCTCTACGCCTACCTGAAGCTGCGGCGCCGCGGCGACGAGTGGCCGGTGGGCCGGTTGCTCGCGTGGCTGATCGGCTGCGCGGCACTGCTTTTCACCAGTAGCTCGGGTGTGCGGGCCTACGGCTCGGCGATGTTCAGCGTCCACATGGGCGAGCACATGACGCTCAACATGTTCGTGCCGGTGCTCCTGGTGCTGGGCGGCCCGGTGACCCTGGCGCTGCGCGCCCTGCCCGCGGCCGGCGAGGGCGCCCCGCCCGGACCCCGCGAATGGATCCTGTGGCTCGTGCACTCGAAAGTCACCGCCGCCCTGTCGAATCCGATCGTGGCGTTCGTGCTGTTCGTCGCGTCGCTGTACGCCGTGTACTTCACCCCGATCTTCAACACGCTCGTCCGCTACCACTGGGGCCACGAGTTGATGAGCGTGCACTTCCTGTTGGTCGGCTACCTCTTCTACTGGGGCATCATCGGCATCGACCCGGGCCCCAAGCGCCTGCCGTTCCTCGGCCGGCTCGGATTGTTGTTCGCGGTCATGCCTTTTCACGCGTTCTTCGGCATCGCGACCATGACCATGACCGACACCATCGGCGGACCGTTCTACAAGTTCGTCGGCCTGCCGTGGCTCTCGAGCATCGGCGCCGACCAGCACCTCGGCGGCGCCATCGCGTGGGGTTCGAGCGAACTGCCGGTGATCCTGGTCGTCATCGCCCTGGTGGCACAGTGGGCGCGGCAGGATCGCCGCGCCGCCTCCCGCGCCGACCGGCACGCCGACGCGGACTATGCCGACGACGACCTGGATGCCTACAACGCGATGCTGCGCGAGCTGGCGCGCCAGCGCGGCCAGCAGTAACCCCGACGTCAACCAGTGATTTGTGCACGATTTTCCGCGTCACGCGCGGAAAATCGTGCACAAATCACTTGAAGTTGCGCAGGCGCAGGCTGTTCGACACCACGAAGAACGACGAGAAGGCCATCGCCGCGCCGGCGATCAGCGGGTTCAGCAGCCCGGCGGCGGCCACCGGGATGGCGGCGATGTTGTAACCGAAGGCCCACACCAGGTTCAACTGGATGGTGCGCATGGTCGCCTTGGCCAGGTCCAGGGCCTGCGGCACCGAATCCAGGCTGTCGCGGACCAGGATGATGTCGGCAGCGCCGATCGCGACGTCCGTGCCGCGGCCGATGGCCAGGCCCAGATCCGAGCAGGCGAGCGCCGGGCCGTCGTTGATGCCGTCACCGACCATCGCGACCATGCGGCCGCGGTCGCGCAGCTGCTGGATGACGTCGACCTTGCCGTCCGGCAGCACATCGGCGATGACGTCGTCGATCCCCACCGCGGCACCCACCGCGGCGGCGGCCGCCGGGTTGTCGCCGGTCAGCAGGATGGTCTTCAGCCCACGCTCGTGCAGCGCCGCGATGGCACCCGCCGCCGATTCGCGCACCGCGTCAGCGACCGCGATGGCACCGCACAGCTCGTCGTCGACGGCCACGAAAACCACTGTCTCGCCGCGGGATTCCGCGCCGCGCCGCGCTTCCGCGAGGGCCGCGGGCACCACGGCCCGGCCGGCCGCCCAGGCCGGCTTGCCGATGCGCACCTCGCGGTCCCCCACCGTGCCGACGACGCCGCGACCGGGAACAGCCTGGAAATCAACGACTTCCGCATGCTCGGGCGCCGACGTGGTGATGGCCACCGCGACCGCGTGTTCGGACGCCGACTCCACCGCGGCGGCGAGGGCCAGCACGTCGTCGGACTCCCACCCGTCCGCGGCCGTGACCGCGGTGACGGCCAGGTGCCCGGTGGTCAGGGTGCCCGTCTTGTCGAAGACGACGGTGTCGACGGCCCGGATCGCCTCCAGCGAACGGTGCCCCTTGAGGAAGATGCCGAGCTGGGCGCCGCGTCCGGACGCCACCATCATCGCCGTCGGCGTGGCCAGACCCAGCGCACACGGGCACGCGATCACCAGGACCGCCAACGCGGAGGCGAAAACCTTGTCGGGACCGGCGCCGGCCAGGGCCCAGCCCAGCGCGGTCAGCGCGGCGATGGCGAAGACGCACGGTACGAACACCGAGGCGATACGGTCGGCGAGGCGCTGCGACTCGGCCTTCTGCGCCTGCGCTTCCTCGACCAGTCGCACCATGCCGGCGAATTGGGTGTCGGCGCCGACCGCGGCGGCCTCCACGATCAGGCGTCCGTCGAGCACGATCGTGCCGCCGATGACGCTGCTGCCGGGCGTCGCGCGCACCGGCTTGGCCTCGCCCGTCATCACGCTGGTGTCGACGGCGGCCGAGCCCTCGACCACGAGTCCGTCGGCCGCGATGGTCTGACCGGGGCGCACCACGAACTTCTGCTGTTCGGCGAGTTCCTCGGCCGGGATGACCATTTCGGTCCCGTCGGCGAGGAGGACCGTGACGTTCTTCGCGCTGAGGGCCGCGAGCGCCCGCAGCGCGCTGCCCGCCTTGGACTTGGCGCGGGCCTCGAAGTAGCGGCCCGCCAGGACGAACACCGTGACGCCGGCGGCGACCTCGAAGTAGATCGCGTCGCTGCCGACCAGCGCCTGCCAGATGCCGGTGGCCTCGGTGGCGTGGTGTCCGAAGAAGACCGTGTAGAGCGACCAGACCGTGGCCGCGGACACACCGACCGAGATCAGGGTCTCCATGGAGACCGCGCGATTGCGGGCATTGCGCAACGCGACGCGGTGGAACGGCCAGGCGGCCCATGTCACGACCGGCAGCGCCAGCGCCGTGAGCACCCACTGCCAACCGGTGAAACGGGTGCTGGGGACGACGGCGAACATCACCGATAGATCGGCGAGCGGGACGAACAGCACCGCGGCCACCAGCAGGCGGCGCAGCAGGTAGTGGGCGTGCGACAGATCCTCGTCGTCGCGGTCGCCGGCGATCACGCCGGAGCGGGGCTCGGCGTCGTAACCGGCCTTGCGGATCGCGTCGCACAGCTCGGAATCGGCGATCTCGGGAAGGGCGTCGACCGTGGCCACGCGGGTGCCGAAGTTCACCGAGGCGCGGACACCCGGCATCTTGTTGAGCGTCCGCTCGACTCGCGCGGAGCAGGCGCCGCACGTCATGCCGGTCACGTCGAGCTGCACCCGGCGCGCGGCCGCACTGTCGTCGGCAGCTGCGGCAGCGTCGACCGCTGTGCTGGCCGTCATCATCCTCCTATTGTCCCCCGGTCGTGTCCTGCGCTGTGCGGGCTACCAAATCAATGGTCGGACGTGCCCGGCTGTGAGTTCCCGGCAACCGTCGCATATGGTCGGCCTGTGAACAGCCGCGGCGACGACGACGAGGTGACCCGCCTCGCATTGGCGGCCGGCCGGGGCGATCGCGCCGCATTGGAGCAGTTCATCAAGGCTACCCAGCGCGATGTCTGGCGCACTGTCGCCTACCTCGACGAGCCCGGCAGCGCCGACGATCTGACGCAGGAGACCTACCTGCGCGCCCTCGGCTCGCTGCCCCGGTTCCGCGGCCGGTCGACGGCCCGCACCTGGCTGTTGTCGATCGCGCGCCGCGTCGTCGTCGACCACATCCGGCGCAAGCAGTGCCGGCCGCGCAGCAGCGCCGCCATCGAGCCCGAGACCGTCATCGACATGCACCAGCCGACCGCCCGGTTCGAGGACATCGTCGAAATCCGCATGCTGCTCGACGGCGTCGACGCCGACCGCCGGGAAGCGCTGCTGCTGACCCAGGTGCTGGGCCTGTCCTACGCCGAGGCCGCCGAAATCTGTGGCTGCCCCGTCGGCACCATCCGCTCCCGGGTCGCCCGGGCCCGCGACGATCTGCTGCGGGCGGGGAATCAGGACCAGAGCGCGGGCTGAGTCGCTGCGAAATTGGCGGGCCTGACCTGACGTAGGGCGCCATAGACTGAACCCCACAACAGTGCGGGGAGGTCAACTGCTGTGGGTGCATTGGATGCCTTCAATGCGATTTGGGGCCAAACGCGGGCTACGTTCGGTGAGGGCGTCCCGGTGGACGGCAGCGGATACGACAAGAGCTCCCAATTCCGCGACCTCCAATCTCAAACTCAGTCGGCTGCGCCGGGTTCTCACTGGACCGGCTCAGCGTCCGATGCGTACGCCGACGCCAACGACGCCCGCGCCCGTAAGTTCGGCCGCATGGCCGAACTCGATCAGAAAATGGGTGTGGAGATCACCCGCTCGGCCGATGCCGTGTTAGCAGGTCGGCGACAATTAGACGCAGTACGCCAATGGGTGAACGATGCGGCCGCCGGTTTGCCAAAAACCGCCGCTGGAGACGCACAGCTGTTCTCGGTGGTTTCTAAAGGCAGCAGCGAGATCTCCGAGATTATTCGACGCACGCACAATGAAATGGCGTCTATCGCGGGGCGAGTAGATATCCTCAAAGCCGGTTGGGACGAGCTAGGCGGCGATCCGAAGGATAAAGGCCCCGGCGACAAAGATGGCGTCGACAAACTCACGGGCGAGAAGGATGACGACGCTCGCCGGAGAGCGGAAAAAGATGTGCATGACGCGCTGGCCGGCGACCAGAAAGCTGCGAAGCGGGTCGGTGATGTACTCGACACGATCAAGCCAGGACAGCCGCTGAGTCCCGAACAAGGCTCGTATCTCAGTCAGATGCAGGCTCAGCAGAACGGCATGAGCATCAAAGATCTCAAGGCCGCAGAACAACGCCTCGGCGACCAAAAGGGCATCATCGCCAATTCCTGGCAATTGATGAGCAACGACAAGGTGCAGTTCCCGAAGACTCCACTACACCCGGGCGACCTCGACAACCCGAACGATATGACGAAGGGTGGATTTAACAATCTTCCACAAAGCGTACAGACAGCGATAAAATCGCCTGGCGCAGAATATATAGACCAAATGCACGATATTTCGGGAATTGTCAAGGATGGCAATTCCTCGCTACAAGCGGGAACCAGTTTGGATCGGGAAATGCTCAACAAAGCCGATCGAATAATGGATACCCCCATTTGGGAGCACGACCCGGCGAGCGTCAAGGGCGAGGGTGAACGTGACCCATGGATCGATCCCGCGGTTTCCAGCATTTTCGAGTCGGCGGGCCGCGACCATACTGCGGTATCCGACCTCGTCACCAGCAACAAAGGCAACGATTTCATCCACGACATCACCACTCATGCCTGGAAGGACAACGGTGCTGCGGCGGGATCGTTGTTCAGTTGGACAAACGAGGAGGCGAATGGTCCGAATGCCGATATTGCCGCCAAAACTGCCCACGCCTACGCCAACTACGTCGGCGTGCATGGTGGAGAGTTACTCAATCTTCCCGGTCACCACAGCCTCGGCGAGATGGATCCAAAGTTGGTACAGAGCATGGCTCATGGACTCCTGCCCTACCAGTCCGACATGGTAGGCGAGAATAAGCATGGCTTCGAACCACTGGACCAACTCGGCAGCAATCTACATAACACCCGATCACTGTTCGCGGTAATGGACTCGAATCCCGACGCAGCCAAAGAATTCAATGCCCATGCGTACAAAACTGCCATGGACTACGAAAAATCATTCGCCGAAGCCGCAAAAACGGATCCGAATATTACCGGTACAAGCCCCCATCGAGCCGACCTCGACAGAGCGGGTCGACTAATCGGCCTCGTTGATGCCGGAGTTTTCATGGAAGTACAGCAGCACGGCAACAATACCCAGGCAAGTGCATTTGACCGCGCACATGACGCGTGGGAGATGAAGAAGTTGGCTTGGGACGTGGTTGGCGAGAACCTTCCGGGGTTCGACCGCGCGCATTCGGCTTTCCAAGACGCGATGATCGGTAAAGAGCCGAAAATCGACAGTTTCCCCGGGGACTACTCCACCCCTGACATTGACACCCCAAGCGGCAGCCAGGGATTGGGGAACGCGTCCACCCAAGTCGCATACACAGTCGCAGCTCAGCTGGTACACACACCGAATGCTGACATCGGGCCCGAGTACTTCACCAACAACGGTTCCGGAGTGTTGATGACGCCTGCCGAAGTTCGAGCGAAATACGGAGAAGCCGGATGGTCCGATTATTCTGCCGCGCTAGAACGCTACTTCGCGAATCAACAACGTTCTCTCGATTCGTCGATTATAAATTTCGGCAAGAATTACCACGCACCGTTGGATCAAATCCCTCCCGCCAGGAAGTAGCAATCACTTGCTAAATGTTCGCTACGGTCATCGGTGGTTTGCGGCAGTATTCGCAACCCTCGTATTCGTGCCTGGGTGTTCTCATCCGCCGTCCGCACCGGACCTGCCCGGGGATTCCGACCCGAAATCCATACACCAGATCGCCCCCGGCCCGGCCGGGCAAAAGTTCCTGAAATCAGTCTCCACATACAAATGGGGCGATCAATCCAATCGCGTCACCGCTTGGTTCCAATGGATACCCGCGGCCGCAACCGGACCCAACCCTGATGACCGGGCACTCGCGGCCGAGACGGCTCACACCATTGCGACCTACCTCGCCGCCAATTCGGATTCTCTCGAGCAGCTGGGCAACGAAAACCCAGGCCTCACTCAGAGCTACACGCTGGCTATCGTCCCGTACCTCGGAAGCCTGGTCACCGAGGATCAACTGACACCCCAGTTTCCACCGCTGGATGCACTCGACAGCGCAATGCCCAAAACTCGCAGTTTGCTTGCGGTCCTCGCCAGCGACCCGACAAGCTCATTGATACTCGGGCAGGCGATCGACCGGCAGGTAGCCAGGTATCAGGACAGCTTGTCTGAAGTCATCCGGCGTCAGCCGGGCGCATCGAAAGCGCTGAGCGAGCCTGTGGCGGCCGTCGCGCGCCTGACCGCACTTGCCGCGACAGCCGGTGTGCGCTCCGTTGACCCGAACTCCGGCTGGTCCCAGGGAATCGAAGAAACCGAACTGAACTACCTCTTCGCCCGCGCGACGGCGACCGGACCGAATGCCGACATCTCGCCCAAGTACTTCACGAACAACAGCGAATTGATGTCACCATCACAGGTCCGGCTGCAGTTCGGTGAAGCGGCTTGGGCGGAGTACTCCGCCATGATCTCCGCATTCACCAGTCGTATTCCGGATCAGCGCGCAGCGATCGATGATTTCGGCCGCGTGAGCCGCACGATCCGAGCAGGAGCTCCTCCGCGGTAGGCCCCGGGCGAGAGCGTCGGCCGACCCACCGCGGAACCCACACTGCCGCGCGTCCGACCAACTCTGCGAAACTGGTCTACAGACTGAACGGAGTTCGGCTTGTCCACCCGCCACGCGATCGATCTCGAGCACACCCTGAGCGCCATCGGGCGCCGGGTGTTCGACGAGGTCTGGATCGGTCCCGCCCGCCGCTACCCCACCGCCGTCGCGATCGTCGTGCTGGTGCTGTCTGCCGGGGTCAGCTGGTCGGAATCGCATCGGTGGGTGCTGAAGGTCGTCGCCATCCTGTTCACCCTGGCCGCGATTGCATCGGCAACGGCGCTGTGGCGCAAGCGGTTTCGTGTGTGCTGCGCGGCGCTGTACCTGTCGGGCGTGGCCACGGCCGCCGGGTTCGGCGCGGTCTGGTGGTGCCAGACGTCACCGGCGCGAGTCTCGGTGTGGTGGCCGCTGGCCGGTTTCGTCGCTGCCGCGGTGCTGGCGGTCTGCTGGCTGGGTGTGGTGCTGACGCCGCTGGAGCGGTCCCAGCCCGACATGCGGTTCAAGCCCGCCGGGAACTGAAGCCCCCTTTCGTACGACCAATGACAGCGTGATCGCCGACTCTGCCCTGCGCTGGGCGCTGACTGCCGTGTTCGCGGTGGCCGCGCTGCTGTTCGTGGGTGCCGGACGGCGGGTGCCCGGACAGCGTGGCGTCGGGGTGCTGCATGCGCTGGCCTCGGTGGGCATGATCGCGATGCTCTGGCCCGCCGGCATGCAGGTGTCGCCGCTGCTGTACGTGCTGGTGTTCACCGCCGGCGCGCTGTACTTCGCCTACCTGGCCCTGTTCGGCTTCGAGCTACCGCACCCCGTCTACCACTGCACGATGATGGCTGCGATGGCACTGATGGGCCTGCTGATGGCGCCCAATGCGGGCGTTCCCGTGGCGACAGCTCAAGCCTCCGGTCACCACAGCGCCCACCTCGGCCACGGCGCCGTGGCCGTGACTCCCCCCGGATGGTTCACCGTGGTGTGCATCGTGCTCGCGATCGGATTCTGCGCCGCCGCGCTGTGGTGGTTCTACCTGCTGGTGCGCGGGCCGAAGCGCCCGTACGCCGACCTGCTCATGGCGCTCGGCATGAGCGCCGCCTTCGCCGTCATGGCCGTCTGACCCTCTCGAAAGGACTCTCAATGACCGTGTCAAGCCGCCGCAGTGGCGATTTGGGGCGTGTCGGGGTGCCAGGTCCGGTTGTC
>NZ_JBJIAO010000024.1:0-80870 GCF_045310825.1 Mycobacterium sp. SMC-21
CACACCCAGCCAACCAGACACCCCAATCACAGGCCGACAGCAGCTGACCGTTCTACACCCTCAATCATGAAGAGCCCATAAAGGCGAGGTGTTGCAGCCCGGTGCGGTGCCGCGAGTAGTCACCGGGCTCTGCGGTCGGATAGAAAAACAGGAAGGTGCCAGGTTTGCCGCCGGCCGGGCGAAAGGCGAACTGATCATCGGCGGCGATGAAAGGCTCGAAACCTACCAACGGCATCAATTCGTCGTAGTAATTCTTGGCTGCCCCCAGATCGGGCACGTTGATGCCGAGATGGCCGAGCATCATCCGACTCTAATGCCGGGTGCTAGCCGGTGACGTCGTGTTGCGGTGTTTCGCCGAGCGCGGGCACGGCGCGGCCGCGCAGCTTGTTGACGATGAATACCACCGTCCCGATGCCCAGCCACACGATGCCGCCGATCTTGGCCAGCGAATCCGCGTTGAACAGCACGTAGCCGATGATGAGGAAGCCGAGCGTCGGCACCACCAGGTGCAGTAGATAGTTCCGCGACTTCTTGCGGCCGAGGTAGTACCACACCACCGACACGTGCAGTAGGCAGAAGGCGAACAGCGCGCCGAAGTTCACCAGTGACGAGATGAGCGCGATCTGGCCGACGAAGAACAGCACGAGCACCACGCTGATCGCGCTGACCAACACGATCGCGGCGTATGGCACCTTGCGGGAGCTGACGTTGGACAGGAAAGCCGGTAGCTGCCGGTCGCGGCTCATCGAGAACAGCAGCCGGCTGGTCGCGGCCTGCGCGGCCATCGCGTTGGCGAATCCCACGGCCAGCACGTTGACGACGAAGAAGGCGTTCATCCACCCCGTGCTGGACGCTGCCTCGACCAGTTTGAAGAATGCGTTGCCTGCCTCGTCGTCGCTGAACGAGGTCCGACCGCCGGCCAACAGGCTGGCCAGCCAGGTCTGGCCGATGAACAGGAACGCCACGATGAACAACGCGCCGATCATCGCTTTGCCGGCCGGGTTGCGGGTGCCCGTGGATTCCTCGGCGAGGGTCGAAATGCCGTCGAAGCCAAGGAAACTCAGCACGGCGATCGACAGCGCGGCGGCGATCAGCGGAGCGCTGACGGTTTCCGGATTCCAGATCGGCGTCGTGCTCCAGTGCACATTGGGCAGCGAGTCACCGTTGATGGCCCGCACCGCGATGACCACGAAGATCACGAGGAAGACGAGCTCGAGTACCAGGAACAGCCGGTTGGCCATCTTGAGTGAGTCGACGCCGAGCAGATTGATGACGGTGTTGACCAGGACGAACACCAGCGCCCACAGCCATCGCGGCGTCCCGGGGAAGAGGCCGATCATCGATTCGGCGGCCAATACGTACAGCAGCGTCGGTATCAGGAGGTAATCCAGGAGGATCGCCCATCCCGCGAAAAAGCCCGCGCCGGGATGGATTCCGCGGCCGACATACGAGAACACCGATCCGGCGAGCGGGAACGACTTGGCCATCTGCGCGTACGCCGTCGCCGTGAACACCATCGCGATTAGGCCGATGAGATACACCAGTGGCACCATGCCGCCGGCGCTGTTGTAGACGACGCCGAAGATGGTCCACGGTGCGATCGGCACCATGAACACCAGCCCGTAGACGATGAGGTCGACAGTCGAGACGGAACGATTGAGTTCCTGCTTGTAGCCGAATGATTCGAGGGCGCGTTGACCTTCGCCGGTGGCGAGGCGGGTGGTGGTTGCCATGGCAGTCCTATCGGGTCGAGCGGATGGGTTCAGACCAGGGCGTCGGTGGCCAGATCGTGGTTGGCGTCGTGGTTGGCGAGGAATGCGGCGACGAAAGCGCGGAATTCCGCGGGCTTCTCGAGATGCGAACAGTGACTGGTGCCGGGGAACACGTGGCCGACGGCACCGTCGATGTGGTCGAGGAACGGCTGCCAGGAGTCGGGGGTGGCCTCGTCGAACTCGCCGGCGATGACGAGCGTCGGCGCGTCGATCGCGGGCAGCCGATCGATGATGCTCCACGTGCGCAACGTGCCCATGACGTGAAATTCGTTGGGCCCGTTCATCGTGTGATAGACGGTGGGCTCCGCCTCCATCTGCGCGATGGTGTCGGCCAGATCCTGCGGCATGGGGACGACGCGGCACAGGTGGCGCGCGTAGAACTCGTCGGTCGCCGCCAGGTACTCCGGATCGTCGACCGTGCCCGCTTCCTCGTGGCGCGTCAGCGCGGCCTCGACATCCGGTGGCAACTGCGCGCGCAGCTGTGCGCAGCCGGCCATCCAGAGTTCCATCGACGCCGGCGAGTTGCAGATGACGAGCGACGCGAGCCCCGGTGGCCGGCGCACGGCGATCTCCGCGCCCAGCATGCCGCCCCAGGACTGGCCCAGCAGGTGGTACTCGTCGATGCCCAGGGCGGCACGGACGGTGTGGAATTCGTCGACGAAGAGCTCCGGTGTCCAGAATGCGGCGGGGGCGTCGGGCAGATGGGTGCTGTTGCCGCAGCCGAGCTGGTCGTAATGGATGACGGTGCGGCCGGTTTCGGCGGCCAGTTCGGCGATGTTGCGTACGTAGTTGTGGGCCATGCCCGGCCCTCCGTGCAGGACGAACAGCGGCAGAGCACCCGGCGCGGGCGACTCGGGCGCGGTCACCTGGACCCAGGTCTCGTAGTCGCGGAACGGCACGTGGTGGCGGGTGGTCGGCATGACGGCCAGCATGTTTCATTAATGGTCTCATCACAAGACCATTAATCGAGATTTAACAATCCGTGTCGATACTCTGTGTGTCGACAGGAAGGGAGCCGGCGATGACACATCTCCACGGTGTGGATGCCCCCGGCCTGCTCGACCGCGAACTCGAATCATCGACTCGGGTCGACGAGATCACCGATCGGCTGGTCACTGCCATCGCCATCGGCGAATACCTGCCCAATGCCCGGCTGCCCGCCGAACGTGAACTGGCCGCGTCGCTGCGGGTCGGCCGGATGACGGTGCGCGCGGCACTCGCCCGCTTGGTGGACCGCGGTCTGGTGGAGACGCGGCGGGGCCGTGGCGGTGGCTCGTACGTGTTGCAGCAGTGGCCGGACTCGTCCACGGAAGCGGTGGTCCGCACCCTGCGGATGCGGGTCGACGAGATTCGCGACCGGTGTGACGCGATCTGCCGCGTCCACGGCGCGGTGAGTCGCGCCGCGGCGGAATCCCGCACCGACGGCGACATCGACGTGCTGCGGCGGTGTCTCGACGACTACCGCCGGGCCGACAGCGGTTTGGCCGCCCAGCAAGCGGACAGCGCCCTGCACCTCGCGATCATGGATGCCGCCCACAACGCCGTCCTCAAACAGGTGCTGCTCGACCTGGAAGCGTCCGTCAGCATCGGCGCTCCGGCGCATGTGTGGGGCGAGCCGGTGACCATGCGGGAGATGGAACTGCGCGCGCTGGGTGAGCACACGACGCTCGTCGACGCCATAACCGAAGGCCGCGGCGATGACGCCGAGGCGCTGGCACGCGCTCACGTGGCAATCGATTTCGAGAACATCTCGGCGGCGATGCGCCGTGCCGGGATGCTCATCGACTGAGCCCGCCGCTCGGCGCCGCGCGCGGCCGCAGCGGGCGGCGGTGCAAAACCAGGGCGAACCAGCGGGTAATCTTGTCGCCCGTGACCACCACCGGAATCGACGTCAGCGCACGCTTGGGCACCGTGCTGACTGCCATGGTGACGCCGTTCGGCCCGGACGGCTCGCTTGATCTGGCTGGTGCGAAGAAGGTAGCCAAGTACCTGGTCGACAAGGGGTGCGACGGCCTCGTCGTTTCCGGCACCACCGGCGAGTCGCCGACCACCACCGACGACGAGAAGATCGCCCTGCTCGAGGCGGTTCTCGAAGAGGTCGGTGACCGGGCCCGCATCATCGCCGGCGCCGGCAGCTACGACACCGCGCACAGCGTCCATCTGGCCAAGGCCAGCGCCGCGGCCGGCGCGCACGGTCTGCTCGTGGTGACGCCGTACTACTCGAAGCCGCCGCAGGCCGGCCTCGTCGCGCACTTCACCGCCGTCGCCGACGCCACCGACCTCCCGGTGGTCCTCTACGACATCCCGCCGCGCTCGGCGGTCCCGATCGAATGGGACACCATCCGCACGCTGTCGGCGCACCCGAACATCGTCGCGGTCAAGGACGCCAAGGGTGATCTCAACGGCGGCGCGCAGATGATGGCCGAGACCGGATTGGCCTACTACTCCGGCGACGACACGCTCAACCTGCCGTGGCTCGCGATGGGCGCCACCGGGTTCATCAGCGTCTGGGGTCACGTGGCCGCCGGCCAGCTGCGGGACATGTTGTCGGCCTTCAATTCCGGCGACATCGCGACCGCGCGCAAGATTCATGTGGGCCTGTACTCGCTCGGCGAGGCGCAGAACCGACTGGGCGGCGTCACCATGAGCAAGGAAGGCCTGCGGTTGCTGGGTATCGAGGTCGGTAACCCGCGGTTGCCGCAGGTGCCCGCCACGCCGGACCAGCTGACGGCACTCGCCGCGGACCTGCGCACGGCATCGGTGCTTGCGTGACCAGACCCGACTTCGCACCGCCCGGCCCATTGGAGCCGGGCGGTCTGCGTGTGACGGCCCTGGGCGGCATCAGCGAAATCGGCCGCAACATGACCGTTTTCGAGCACCTGGGCCGGCTGCTCATCATCGACTGCGGCGTGCTGTTCCCGACGCACGACGAGCCCGCCGTCGACCTGATCCTGCCGGACATCCGGCACATCGAGGACCGGCTGGCCGATATCGAGGCCCTGGTGCTCACCCACGCGCACGAGGACCACATCGGCGCCATCCCGTATCTGCTCAAGATGCGGCCGGACATTCCCGTGGTGGGCTCTCGGTTCACGCTGGCCCTGGTGGCCGCCAAGTGCCGCGAGCACCGGCTCAAGCCGAACATGCAGATCGTCGCCGAGGGTCAGCGCAGCACCCACGGGGTGTTCGAGTGCGAGTACTTCGCGGTCAACCACTCGATTCCCGACGCCCTCGCGATCGCCGTGCACACCGGCGCCGGCACGGTGCTGCACACCGGTGACATCAAGCTCGACCAACTGCCGCCGGACGGCCGGCCAACCGACCTGCCCGGCATGTCCCGGCTCGGCGAACAGGGCGTCGACCTGTTCTTGTGCGACTCGACCAACGCCGAGATTCCCGGCGTCAGTCCCTCCGAGAGCGAGGTCGGTCCCAACCTGCACCGGCTGATCCGCGGCGCGGACGGCCGCGTCATCGTGGCGTGCTTCGCCTCGAACGTCGACCGTGTGCAGCAGATCATCGACGCCGCCGTGGCGCTGGGGCGCAAGGTCTCCTTCGTCGGCCGCTCGATGGTCCGCAACATGGGGATCGCCAAGGAACTCGGCTTCCTCAACGTCGACGACGATGACGTCATCGACATCGGTGCGGCCGAGCTGCTGCCGGCCGACCGCGTCGTGCTGATCACGACCGGTACGCAGGGCGAGCCCATGGCGGCGCTGTCCCGGATGTCCCGCGGCGAGCACCGCAGCATCACGCTGACGGCGGGTGACCTGATCATCCTGTCCAGCTCGCTGATCCCCGGCAACGAGGAAGCCGTCTACGGCGTGATCGACTCGCTGGCCAAGATCGGCGCCCGCGTCGTGACCAATCAGCAAGTGCGCGTGCATGTTTCCGGCCATGCGTTTGCCGGCGAGCTGCTGTTCCTGTACCGCGGGGTGCGGCCGCGCAACGTCATGCCCGTGCACGGCACCTGGCGGCACCTGCGTGCCAACGCCAAACTCGCCATGCGTACCGGGGTGCCGGAGGAGAACGTCGTCCTCGCCGAGAACGGCGTCAGTGTCGACCTGATCAACGGGCAGGCCCGGATCGCGGGCGCCGTGCCGGTCGGCAAGGTGTTCGTCGACGGTCTGGTGCTGGGCGATGTCGGCGACGCCACCCTGGGCGAAAGGCTCACGCTGACTTCGGGTTTCATCGCGGTCACCGTGGTGATCAGCCGCGAGACCGGCAAGCCGGTGGCCCCGGTGCACCTGCACTCGCGCGGCTTCTCCGAGGACCCGAAGGCCCTCGAGCCGGGCGCCGAGAAGGCGCAGGCGGCGCTGGAAACTCTTGTCTCCGAGCAGGTTACCGATCCGGCGCGCATTGCCCAGGCGGTGCGGCGGGCCGTCGGCAAGTGGGTCGGCGAGACCTACCGGCGCCAGCCGATGATCGTGCCGACCGTTCTCGAAATTTAGCCCCGCGACAATAACCGGCGTAAAGCCTCGGTACGAGGGAAACTCGCATCGGGGTCGGTCCGTACCACTAAACTCGGCCCGGTGACTTTGCCGCGGGGGGGTCAAGCCTCCGATCGCCGTGCGCGCGGCAGGCCGGCCAACGCCGATTTGCGAGCTGCCAGGCGCAAGGAGATCGTGCGGGCTGCGTATGCCGTGCTGACCGCTCGCGGCTATGACCAGACGACGATGTCGGATATCGCCCGTCACGCCAACGTCGGCCAGGGCACGTTGTACCGGTATTACCCGAGCAAGCGGGATCTGCTCGACGACGTCTTCGATTACGCGGTCACGAAAGCTGCGCGGGCACTGCGGATCGGCTCGCTGGCGAGCCTGGACCTGACCGACTACCACCAGGCCATGGAGCTCATCACGCTGTTCGGGACCCGTCTGTTCGATCTCGTCGACGAGGATCCTGCGATCGTCCGGCTGCTCACGGTGGAAAGCAGCGCCATCGACCCCGAACTGCGGTTCCGGGTCAGCGGGCTCCTGTCGACGGTGGACGTCGCGTTCGCGCGGCTGTTCGAGACGGCGAACCCCGACTACGCCTCGGTGGATCACCGCGACACGTGGGCGTTGCTGGGCCGCCTGGTGGTCGGTTTGTCCGGCCCGGGGTTGCTGATGTCGATGCGGGGGGACAGGACGGCCGAGTCGCGCGCCACCTTTCTGGCGTCGATCTCGGGGATCGCCGATCAGGGATTGCTGACCGAGGACACCGCCGACGGGGAGACCAGCGATGCCTGAGAGAGCTGCCGAGCTGTACGCGGCGGCCACCGACTTGTTCATCGAGCGTGGATACCGCGACGTGGACGTCGCCGATATCACCGCCCGCTGCGGGGTCGGCCACGGCACCTTCTACAACTACTTCCGCAGCAAGCGGGACCTCCTCGATTCCGTCCAGTCCCGGACCGTCCAAGAGATTTCGGCCGCGATCGCCGGCGAAGATGAGCCGGCCGAATGGACCAGCCGCACCGCGTACGTCGCCGAGTTCACCGACCGCGTGCGCCGCGCCGTGACCTACATCGCGAAAAACCGTGCGCTGGTGTCCTTCGTGGCGATTGCCGCACCCGGCGTTGACGAACAGGCCTACGAATCGGTGCTTGCCGCATACGAACAACTCGGGGCGCAGGTGGCCGCATTCCTGGAGGTGGGACGCCGGCAGGGGTGGATTCGCGACAACGCCGATGTGCGTACCGCCGGACAGGCGGTGGTGTCGTGTGTGTTGATGGCGACGTTCCCGATGCTCGTCGGTGACGGCACCGACGTCGACCCGGAGCCCATCGCGCAGTCATGTGCGGCCTTTCTGTTGGGCGGGCTGCGCCGGGTGCTACCGGATTCGTGAGCGCCAGCGGGCTATCTGCTGTCCCATCTCGGTCGTGGGCGCGGCGTCCAGGACCCATTCCGAAGCGATGTCGTGCCAGCGACCCCGAGCTTGCAGCGTGCCCAACAGTGCGCACACGCTCATCTCCGTCCGGCGTGAGAAAGCGTGTGCGCTGTGCATGCGCTGCCTGAATATCCCTGAGCGGTAATCGGATTGGGGCAGCATCGCCTGTGACAACGCCTTGTACGCGACCTTGTCGGTGACCTGGCTCAGCCCCGGAGTGAGATACCACCCGGCGACGGCCCGGATGTACTCCAAGGCCATCTCCGGGGGCAGCGCCTCGGCATCGACGATGAATCCGGCCGTGCTGGCCAGCCGATGTGCGGTCGCGGCGTCGCCGCGCATGACCGCCTTCAGCACCGACCGTTCCAGATCGACCTGGGCTCGGCTCATCCGTACGTACAGGCCGAAATCGAGGAAACCGATTCGGTTGTCCGGCAGGCGCAGGATGTTGCCCGGGTGCGGGTCGGCGCAGAACTCGCCGCTGGTGTAGATGTTGGCGCAGTAGAAGCGGAAGACCGCCTCGCCGATGTGGTCGCGCACCGTCTGCTCGACGTCGGTGTGTTGATGTAGCTGGGTGCCGTCCAGGTACTCGGTCACCAAGACGCGGTCGGTGCACAACTCGTCGATCGGCTCGGGGATCACGAACACCGGATGTTCACGATGTGCTTCGTGGACCGCGCGGTGGTTGGCGAGTTCCTGGCGGTAGTCGAGCTCTGCCGTGATCTGCCGGCTGACCTCGGCCACCACCGCATTCAGTCCCCTGACCGGGTAGGCCCTGGCACGTAGCCGTACCAGCAGGGCCAGGTTCTTCAGATCCGCGCGGACCGCGCTACGCGCCCACGGGTATTGGACCTTGACCGCCACGTCGCGGCCGTCGTTCAGCTGGGCTCGGTAAACCTGCCCCAGCGACGCTGTGGCCAGCGGTTCGGTTTCGATGGTGCGCACCTGGCTGCGCAGCGCGCCCCACTCGGAGTCCATCAACCGAAACATGACGGCGTTGTCGACGGCGGGGGCACGGCTGAACAACGGAGACAGCCGGCGCGAGAATTCATCCCGCGTCTGTGCGGAGCTGAGGCCGAAATTCAGCAGCGAGAGCAGCTGGCCGACCTTCATCGCCGCACCCTTCATGGTGCCCAATGTGGTGGCGAGGTCGTCGGCCAGACGCAGCATCTGTTCGTCGCGGGCCCGCGCTTTCTGCTCTTCGGACAGAAAAGGCTGTCGAACGGCGTTCGTTGCCCGGCGCGCCGCGGCGCGGGCGGCGACCTGCCCGACGCGTGCGCCGCGCACGGCGCGGTCGGTGGGCTGATCACCAGGCGTCAACGTGGCCTGCCTCGACATTGATGGGCATGGCGCCGAACCGAATCCCTCCAGCCTGGTTTACAACCGAGTTGTCCAGGTTGGCAAGGGAACTCGCAGAGTCGAGCAGGGCCTCGCGGTCGCTCGGCCGCAGGGTCATCAGCGCGGTGGTGACCTCGCGCACCGATTGATTGCGGGCGAGGCGGAGCCAGTCCAATTCGCTTTCGAGAGCACGGGTGTAACAGGAGTCTTCGCCGTCGAGGTATTCGGTTCGGACACCGAAGAATTCGGCCAACATGTGCACTGTCAGGCGGGACGGGCGGGTGCGCACGCCACGGCGCAGCTGCGACAGATAGGGGTCCGACAAGTCGTAGCCACGGCGAGCCAGCGCTTGAGTCACTTCGCAGTTCCGATACGGGCCCCGCGTCGGTGGATAGCTGCTCGCGAAGAGATTGTTGAGCCGCTCGGCGAACAAGGCGGCGTTCGCCGCCGGCTTCCGCGGGTGCTTCCTGTCGTACATGTCGTTCCCCCAAATGGTGTTGCCTGGCTCTGACGTGCTGCGCACGTGCGGGAACCAGATGGCCGGTCGTGGCCGCTTGGGGGAGCGTTCCGGGTCCGATGGCGATGTAACAGATGTTCGCCAAGCACCTGGAGCGAGTACGTTAGCCCACCACCGTCAACTTCGCTACAGCTGGCGAAAAATGAAAGGTTGACACGTCAGTCCGCTATATGTAATTCTTCGGCGCGAAAGCAGAATCCGGGCAGCTTGGGGGAGTGTGTGCCGGTGTTGGCGCTGGAAGGGGAGGGATTGCGGGGTGGACTGCGGGGTGTTCACCTCGCTCGACGTGTCATAGCTGTGGGTTCGCTGTGCGGAGCTGCGGGCGCCGCGGCCAGTCAGGCGTCAGTTGTTGCTGAAATGTTGAATTCGAGGCACTGCCGGGGGCAGGGCGCCGGCGGTCGGCGAGAGTCTCGGTGCTGAGGCGCTCCTCGGCAATTCGATGAGTCCGGGCGCGCAGAGCGACATGGGACCGAGGGGACGGCTGCCCGGTTGCGGCGGCGGAAGGGGTTTCGCTGTGGGGGTCACGACGAACAAGCTGCTGTGCGACAGCGAGATTGCGCCCGACAGCAGTGTCGTGGTGATCGAAGACGTTGGCGCGGGCGGTGTTTCGGGCGTCTACGTGCACCCGGGTGGGTACGGTGATGGGGGCGTCGTGCGGGCGCTGTGGGTTCACACCATGAACATCCACGAATGCGATCTCGTCGGCAGAATGGTGCGCGTGCGGGTGTATTCGGGTACGGACACCCGCGGACTGGGCGAGCCGGCGTTCGATGGGCAGCTCGACATCGCCTCTGGGGTCCTGGCCCTGGGTGATCGGCACAACCGCACCCGCCAACTGCTTTTCGGCACGCCGAAAGTCGTCCAGGTCACCGTCTTTCTCGGCAACGAGATCGAGACCGTTCCGGTCGGTGATTCCAACAGCTGTTATCCGGTATCAGGTCCGAGTGAAGTCAACGTGTTGCTGCACGGTGAATCCGGCTTCGTTCACGCACTGGGATACCCGATGCCGCGGTGGGGCCGGCTTCGCCGGTGGCAGCGCCTGCCGCGCACACAGGCAGACGTGCCGGGGCCGGCGGCGGCCCGCCGCGTCAGCGCTTGTTGACGAAGCCGGCATCCACCGGCAGCGTCACGCCGGTGATGTACCGGCCGGCCTCCGACACCAGCCAGGCCACGGTGTTGGCGATGTCCTCGACCTCGAGCACCTGCACGGGCAGCGCGTTCGTCATGTCCGGGCCCGCTTTGGTTTCCTCGGTCAACTGGCTCAACCACTTCCGGGTGAACTCGTTGTCGATCATCGGGGTGTTGACCCCGGCCGGATGGATCGAGTTGACCCGGATGTTCTGCGAGGCCAGCAGGTTTGCGTACACGCGCATCAGGCCGACCATGCCGTGCTTGGCGGCGGCGTAGCCCACCGACCCGGCCATCGGTGAGGACAGTCCGACCAGTCCGGCGACCGAGCTGATCAGCACGATCGACCCGCCATTGCCGGCCTTGACCATCGGGCGCACTGCCACGTCCAGGGTGTTGTAGACACCCGTGAGGTTGACGTCGATGACGTCCTGCCAGGCGTTTTCGCCGGCCATCGGGGCGATCCCGGCGTTGGCGATCACGATGTCCAGCCGCCCACCGAACTCGTCGACGCCGGCCTTGAGCGCGGTTTCGAGGGCGTCGCGGTCGCGGACGTCGGCCTGACTGGCGACGATTCGCGCGCCGTTGTCCTCGACCAGCTTGACCGTCGCGGCCAGATCGTCGGGCGTGGCCATGGGGTAGGGGACCGACGCGATCTGGTCGCACAGGTCGACGGCGATGATGTCGGCGCCCATCGACGACAGCTTCACCGCGTGCGCACGGCCCTGGCCGCGCGCCGCGCCGGTGATGAAGGCGACCTTGCCGCTCAGCTCACCCATCGTCAGCTCGCCCGCAGCTGGCCCTTGGCCGGATCGCCGGCGACCACGGGAGCCAGCATCTTGATGTCGGGCGCACCGTCGAGGTGCTCGCCGATGGCGCCGAACAGCTTGCCGATGGCCGGGGCGGTGCTGTGGGTCTTGATGGCGTCCGCGTCGGCCCACTGCTCGACGAACACGAAGGTGCCGCCCTCGGCCTCGTGCAGTGAGTAGAGCTCACAGCCCGGTTCGCCGTGGACGGCGTCGACGGCCTCGACGCACGCGGCGCGGACCAGGTCGACGGACTCGGGCTTGGCTTTCATGGTGGCGACGACGACGACGGGCATGAACGACTCCTCGATAGCTAGCTGACCTAGACAGGTGTCCACGTTAGACCCGGCCGCGCGGCGCGTGTGACGTGGCTCCCACTGCGGCATGACCAGCGGATATGTGGCCGGGGTCGTGACCCAAGCGTTACTTGTGTGGCAGATGGTGCAGATGGGGTAATTGCGACTAGGCTGGCAGCCATGGCGAGTAAAACCGCAACGAGCTCAGCTAACCGGGCCAAGGCCGGGTCGGCGAATCGTGGCGCAGCCGGTTCGGGGGCGCGTTCATCGAAGTCAGGCAGTGCAAAGTCGGGCCGGCCGGCGCGTCCGCCGGCCCCGAAATCGCCCGCCCGCAAGCCGGCCCGCAAACCCGCGCCGCATCCGTCTCCCGTCGCGACCGCCGGCGCAGCGGTGGGTCGTGGCGCCCGCGCCGGCTGGCTGATGCTCGCCAAGGGTGCCGGAACCACCGCCCGCAGCGTCGGCCGCGCCCGCGAACTCGAGCCCGGACACCGCCGTGACGGCATCGCGCTGGCGCTGCTCGGTGTCGCCTTCCTGATCGCTGCGAGCTCCTGGTTCGACGCGGCCCGGCCGGTCGGTGCCTGGATCGACTACGGCGTCCGCACCGTCGTCGGATCCGCTGTCGTGGTGCTGCCGGTGCTGCTGCTCGCGCTGGCCGTCACGCTGATGCGTACCCACCCGAATCCCGACGCCCGGCCCCGGCTGATCCTCGGTGCCGCGATGATCGGGCTGCCGGTACTGGGCCTGTGGCACATCTGGGCCGGCGGGCCCACCGAGCCGGGGGAGCGCCGCGGCGCCGCCGGCTTCGTCGGCTTCGTCATCGGCGGGCCGCTGTCGGACGGCCTGACCGTCTGGATCGCCACGCCGCTGCTCATCATGGGCGTGCTGTTCGGCCTGCTGCTGGTCACCGGCACGACGATCCGCGAACTGCCGGACACGTTGCGCTACATGGTTTCCGGTCGCCTGCACGGCGAGCATGACGAGGACGACGACGCGCCGGCCGGTTTCGTCGACGACTTCGCCGATGACTTCTCCGACGGCTACTACGACGACCCGACGTACAACCGGGACGAGCCCGAGGCCTGGCCCGGTTCGGACCAGTCCACCGCGGCGATGACGCGGCCGCTGGGCCGCACGCCGATGGACAACTACCCGGTCGAGCCGGCCGCCGACGAGGCGCCGACGACTCCCGAGCCGGCCGCCAAGCCGCGCCGCCGCAAGGCGCAGAACGTCGCGGATCCCGTGCCCACCAAGGCCAAGGCCGTGGAAAAGGCGCCGGACGACGGCTTGTCGATCGACCGTGTCATCGAGGGCGACTACACCCTGCCGCCGCTGGACCTGCTCGCCGACGGCGACCCGCCAAAGCGCGTCGGCCGCGACAACGACCGCATCATGAACGCCATCGCCGAGGTGATGGAGCAGTTCAAGGTCGACGCCACGGTCGTGGGATTTCAGCGCGGCCCGACCGTCACCCGGTACGAGATCGAGCTCGGGCCCGGTGTACGCGTCGAGCGGTTCACGCAGCTGCAGCGCAACCTCGCCTATGCGGTGGCCAACGAGCACATCCGACTGCTCGCCCCGATCCCCGGCAAGTCGTTGGTCGGTGTCGAGGTCCCGAACAGCGACCGCGAGATGGTCCGGCTCAAGGACGTGCTGAACGCGCCGACCACCCGCAAGGACCACCACCCGATGGTGTTCGGCATCGGCAAGGACGTCGAAGGCCACTTCATCAGCTACAACCTGGCCAAGATGCCGCACCTGCTGGTGGCCGGCTCCACCGGTTCGGGTAAGTCGAGCTTCATCAACTCGATGCTGGTGTCGCTGCTGCAGCGCGCCACCCCGGACGAGGTCCGGATGATCCTCGTCGACCCGAAGATGGTGGAATTCCCGCCGTACCAAGGCATTCCGCACCTCATCACGCCCGTCATCATCGACCCGAAGAAGGCCGCCGCCGCGCTGGCCTGGCTCGTCGAGGAGATGGAGCAGCGCTACCAGGACATGAGCGCCAGCGGTGTCCGGCACATCGACGACTTCAACAAGAAGGTGCGCTCGGGCGAGATCACCGCACCGCTGGGCAGCGAGCGGGTCTACAAGACCTATCCGTACATCCTGTGCGTCGTCGACGAGCTGGCCGACCTGATGATGCAGGCGCCGCGCGACGTCGAGGACGCCATCGTCCGCATCACCCAGAAGGCCCGCGCCGCGGGCATCCACCTAGTGCTGGCCACCCAGCAGCCGGTGGTGTCGGTGGTGACCGGTCTGATCAAGGCAAATGTGCCGTCCCGCATGGCATTCGGCGTCACCAACGCGACCAACTCGCGCGTCATCCTCGACCAGATCGGTGCCGAGAAGCTCACCGGCAAGGGTGACGGCCTGTTCCAGCCGTCGGAGGCACCCAAGCCCATCCGTGTGCAGGGCGCCTTCGTCAGTGACGACGAAATCCAGGCCGTTGTCGCCTTCACCAAGCAGCAGGCCCAGCCCGAGTTCATCGACGGCGTCACGGTCAAGACCGTCGAGAAGCGCGACATCGACAGCGACATCGGCGACGACATGGACGTCTTCCTGCAGGCCGTGGAGCTCGTGGTGTCGAGCCAGTTCGGCTCGACCTCGATGCTGCAGCGCAAGCTGCGGGTCGGGTTCGCCAAGGCCGGCCGCCTGATGGACCTGATGGAGACACGCGGCATCGTCGGACCGTCCGAGGGCTCCAAGGCCCGCGAGGTCCTGGTCAAGCCCGACGAGCTTGCCGGCACCCTGATGCTGATCCAGGGCGGCTCCGACGCCAACGGCTCGGCGGGCGACGACCCGGGCTTCTGACCGGTGTTGCCGGGGTCACACCCGGGCTGATCGGCGGTGCGGATAACACCGACGATCGGTGGCTGACGGCGCCGACTGTGGGAGGCTGGACTCCTAAGGAGGCTTTGCCGTGGTTGACATTTCGCGCAGCGCAGCGACGGAAGCGGAGCTCGACGCCGAGTACGAATCCGGTGGCCGCAGCCGGCCCGCGCTGACGGCGTTCACCGACTTCGGGTTCCGGAAGTCGACGGCGCAGCACGTGGTCCCGCTGTTGTACGGGCTCGTCATCGCCGGTGCGGTGGTTCTGTACCTGACGGGCGCCGTCGTGGCCTTCGAGTTGTCCCCCTGGCTCGGCGTGTTCTGGCTGCTGCTCGCCGGCCCCGTGACCTGCGTCGCGATCGTGTTGGTGGCGCGGGTGGTCCTCGAGTCGCTGAGCGCCTTCATGGCGATGGGCCAGCAGGTCGACGAGCTCAACGAACTGGTGCTGGAGATCGCCGAGCTGATGATCGGGGTCTCGGACAAGATCGAGGTGATCCCGACACTGCCGTCGTTCGGCCGGGGCGGGCGGTCCCGCCGGCGGGCCGCGATCATGGACATGCGGGACCGAATCGTCGCACGCCGCAACGCCGCGGCCGACAGCGCCGATTAGCTACAGCGTGACCAGCATCCGGGTGTTGCCCAGGGTGTTCGGCTTGACGTAGGAGAGGT
The DNA here is from genome assembly GCF_045310825.1 of Mycobacterium sp. SMC-21. NCBI lineage: Bacteria > Bacillati > Actinomycetota > Actinomycetes > Mycobacteriales > Mycobacteriaceae > Mycobacterium > Mycobacterium sp. SMC-21. The sequence continues at coordinate 15,224 of NZ_JBJIAO010000024.1, forward strand.
CGAGGAACTCCGCCACACCGGTGTCGTACGAGCGGCACATCTCCTCGTACACCTCGGCGGTGACGGGCGTGCCCTCGATCTCCTTGAAGCCGTGGCGGCTGAAGAAATCGGTCTCGAAGGTCAGCACGAAGACGCGCTGCAACTGCAGTTCCCGCGCCACGTCGAGCAGCTTGGCCACCACGGCGTGCCCGACGCCCATGCCGCGCACCTTGGGGTGCGCGGCGACGGTACGCACCTCACCGAGGTCGGCCCACAGCACGTGTAATGCGCCACAGCCGACGATCTCGCCGTGCAGGTCGGCGACCCAGAACTCCTGGACCGCCTCGTAGAGGGTCACCAGGTTCTTTTCCAGCAGGATCTTTCCCGCGTAGATGTCCACGAGGGCCTTGATTCCCGGTACATCGGAAGTCCGGGCGCGGCGAACCACCAGCCCAGTGGTGGCGGGTTTCGGTGCGTCGCTCACATGTGGAGGGTATCGGCTGCGTATCGCCCGGTAGGTGACCGGATATCCTGTGTCGGTGACAGGCCAGTCAGATACCGATCCGCGCGCCTCGCGCGCCGGCGTGGCGAACATCGCCAATCTGCTGACCGGACTGCGCATCGTGCTGGTGCCCGTGTTCCTGGCCGCGCTGTTCGCCGGAGACGGTCACGAAACTCGTTGGCGGATAGCCGCTTTCGTCGTGTTCGCGGCCGCCGTCATCACCGACCGGTTCGACGGCGAGATCGCCCGCAGCTTCGACATGGTCACCGAATTCGGCAAGCTGGCCGATCCCATCGCCGACAAGGCGCTGATCGGCGCCGCGCTGATCGGGCTGTCGATGCTCGGCGACCTGCCGTGGTGGATCACGGTCGTGATCCTGGCCCGCGAGCTCGCGGTGACGCTGTTGCGCTTCGCGGTGATCCGGCGCGGCGTCATCCCCGCCAGCCGCGGCGGCAAGCTCAAGACGTTGGTGCAGGCCGTGGCGATCGGCCTGTTCGTCCTGCCCCTGCACGCCTGGCCCGCGCCATGGCTGACCACCGCCTGGGTGTTCATGTGGGCCGCCGTCGTGCTGACGGTGCTGACCGGCATCGACTACGTCGTCTCCGCTTTTCGCCGGCCCTGATCCGGCAGCCCGGGAACCAAAGCGGTGCGTCGCCACGTTGGTGCCTACAAGACCGTGTAGAACGGGTGGTCCGGCCGGGCTGCGCGGCTGCTGTTACTTCAGGGCGAAGGGAAACACGATGACGACATTGCTGCGTGAGGTCATCGGCGACGTGCTGCGTCAGGCCCGTACCGGGCAGGGACGCACACTGCGCGAGGTGTCCGACGGTGCTCGGGTGAGCCTGGGCTACCTGTCCGAGGTCGAGCGGGGCCGCAAGGAACCCTCGAGTGAACTGCTCGGTGCCATCTGCGGCGCCCTGGACGTGCCGCTGTCCCAGGTTCTGGCCGACGCCGCCGAGCAGATGCTGCACACCGAGCGCGCCGAGGCCGACCGCACGGTGGCCAACATCGACGTCGCGACCAAGGTCGTCATCCCACAGGCTCTCGCCATGGCAGTTGCCTGAGTCGCCGGGGCCGGAACCGCAGCTCGAACGCGTCTGGCATTCGCCGCGCCGTAATCCTGCATGCGGGCTGCGTCCGGCTGTCCATACCCACTAGGTTGGCTGTAGACGCGCTGCCACCGTGTGGCCGGCAACCTGACAACCGATCCCGAATCAACGAACGACACGAAGGCGGACCGATCTCATGGCCAATCCCTTTGTCAAGGCCTGGAAGTACCTCATGGCGCTGTTCAGCTCCAAGGTCGACGAATACGCCGACCCGAAGGTGCAGATTCAGCAGGCGATCGAGGAGGCCCAGCGCCAGCACCAGGCCCTGACTCAGCAGGCCGCCTCGGTCATCGGCAACCAGCGCCAGCTGGAGATGCGCCTGAGCCGTCAGCTCGCCGACATCGAGAAGCTGCAGGCCAACGTCCGTCAGGCGCTGACCCTGGCCGACCAGGCCACCGCGGCCGGCGACGTCGCCAAGGCCACCGAGTACAACAACGCCGCCGAGGCCTTCGCCGCCCAGCTGGTGACCGCCGAGCAGAGCGTCGAGGACCTCAAGGGGCTGCACGACCAGTCGCTGCAGGCCGCGACGCAGGCCAAGAAGGCCGTCGAGCAGAACGCCATGGTGCTACAGCAGAAGATCGCCGAGCGCACCAAGCTGCTGTCGCAGCTCGAGCAGGCCAAGATGCAGGAGCAGGTCAGCGCCTCGCTGCGTTCCATGACCGAGATCGCCGCGCCGGGCAACACCCCGAGCCTCGACGAGGTGCGCGACAAGATCGAGCGTCGCTACGCCAACGCCATGGGCTCTGCCGAGCTGGCGCAGAACTCGGTGCAGGGCCGCATGATGGAGGTCCAGCAGGCCAGCGTGCAGATGGCCGGGCATTCGCGCCTGGAGCAGATCCGTGCCTCGATGCAGGGCAACTCCCTGCCGTCCGGCGGCGCCGCCGCACCGGCCACTCCCGCGGCTCCGGCAGCCAACCCGGCTCCGGAAAATCCACTGTCGCAGTAACTTTCGAGATGTGAGGGGGCAGCGGTGAACGCCCAGTCGGCCGGCCGTCCCGGGGAGACCCGGGGCTGGCAGGCAGTCCTGCAACGCAGCATCGACACCGCTGCCGAATTGTCCGACCTGGTGGCCCAGCGCCTCGGCGCCGCCGCCGACCCGCGGGCGCGCCTGCTGCGCAAGCGCCGCTGGGCGCTGCGGTTGGGCTGGCTCTTCGCCGGCGCCAGCGCCTTCTGGATCGGGCTGACGGCACTGCTGGCGGCCTGGAGCACGCCGTTCTGGGTGCTGATCATCACCGGCCCCATCGCCGGCGGCGCCGCCTTCCTGGCCACGCTGTGCTTCCTGCGGTACCGGTGGCTGCGCGGCGAGCCCCTGCCGCCCGCGCGGACTTCACGGCGGCTGCCGCCCAGAGGCTCGGCGGCCCGGCGTCCGATGGAGACCCTGGCATCGGCCGAACGCGGGCTGTACTCGCTGCTGAGCGTCATCCAGCGCGGCCAGTTGCTGCCGGCCGGCGAGATCGCCGAGGTGACCGCCGCGGCCAACGTGTCGGCTGCGGCGCTGGCCGGTACGGCCGCGGAAGTCGTCGCCATGGAACGCGCGGCCGGCTCGGTCCCGCAGTCCCGCGGACATCTGGTCCCGACCATCAAGGCGTACACGGCCCAGCTCGAGGCAGGCGTGCGGCAGTACGGCGACATCGCCACGGCGGCAGCACAATTGGTGTCCGCGGCGAACAGCGGTGCGGGCTCGGCGCGGTCGATGTCCGAGCAGCGTTACCGCAGCGAACTGGTCGCCGCCACGGACCGGCTCAGCGCCTGGGCGCAGGCCTTCGACGAACTCGGACGGCTGCGCCAGGCCTGACGGCCGCTAGATCGTGGTGCTGCCCGTGCCGTCGTCGGACCGGCGGCCGTACCGCTCTTCGTAGGCCGCGTGGATGTGGGCGTTCTTCTGCCGCAAGGACTCTTCGAGCAGCTTCGGGTCGATGCCGTGCTTGACCAGCATGTGGCGGCGCCAGATCTTGTTCAGGGCGTGCGAGAAGTAGATCACCGGGATCAGGATCGGCACTGTCGCGCTGAGGCGGATGACGAGATCCTGCCCTCCGGTGATGCCGAGGAGCTCGGGCAGGAACCAGATCGGGATCAGGATCAGAAACGCCGGGACGAACATGCGGATGACGATCCGCAGCGTCGCGCCCTTGCCGATGAGGTCCTCGGTCACCCACGCCCGCATCGAGTCGGGCAGCCGGCCGCCGTAGCTGTACTTGATGTACTGCCAGGCGTTGGGCTTCGGGCGGTTCTCATTGGCCATGGTGGCCGATTTTACCGGGGGTCACATGGTCGGACGCAGAGCCGGGACGACGGCGCCGATGAGGCCGCGCAGCGTGGCCTTGGCCATGTCGAACATGTCGAAGTAGTCGCGCCACAGCGTGATCTTGCCGTTGTGCACCTCGAAGACCCCGCAGACCCAGAACTGCAGGCGCACGGGACCGATGACCAGCGCGTCGGTGCGCTCGTTGAGCACCGTCGTGCCCTCGCCGACGATGCGGTGGAACTTGACCTCGAAACTGACCGGGCTCTTCTTCATGGGGCGGAACAGCTTCATCGCGCGCGTGCGGCCGTGGATGGTCGGCAGCCCGACGTTCTCGTAGACGAGGTTGTCGTCGAGCAGGCAGTCGGCGGTGTCCATGTCCTCGGCCTGCAGGGCGTAGAGGAAGGATTCGACGATCTCGGCGTTGGTCTGGGTCACGGCCGGTGTGCTCTGTGTCATACCGGCCACGGTAGTGCGCCTGCCCGCCGGCGCACAGGCCCCGGTGTGACAGGGTGACCCGATGCGCGTCGCCGTCGTTGCCGGGCCGGACCCCGGCCATGCCTTTCCGGCCATCGCGCTGTGCCTCCGGTTCCGGGCTGCCGGCGACCATCCGGTGCTGTTCACCGGCCGGCAATGGCTCGACACCGCACGGCAGGCCGGCGTCGATGCGCGGGAGCTGCTCGGGCTGGATCCCGAGGACGGCGACGACGACCTCGACTCGGGCGCCAAGATTCACGAGCGTGCGGCCCGGATGGCGGTGCTCAATGACTCGTCGCTGCGAGAGCCGGCGCCCGACCTGATCGTGTCCGACGTCATCACGGCCTGCGGCGGGATGGTCGCCGAGTCGATGGGCCTGCCGTGGGTCGAACTGACCCCGCACCCGCTGTACCTGCCGTCGAAAGGATTGCCGCCGCTGGGCAGTGGCCTGGCGCCCGGCGTCGGCGTGCGGGGCCGGCTGCGGGACGCGACACTACGGTTCCTCACGGCTCGTTCGGTGCGTCAGGGCAACCGGCAGCGGTCCGCGGCGCGCGTCGGGATCGGCTTGCCCGCAACCGATCCCGGGCCTGCGCGGCGGCTGATCGCGACCCTGCCCGGGCTGGAGGTGCCGCGGCCGGACTGGCCGGCCGAAGCCGTCGTCGTGGGGCCGCTGCACTTCGAGCCCACGACCGCGGTGCTCGACATACCGCCCGGTTCGGGGCCGGTCGTGGTGGTGGCGCCGTCGACCGCGACGACGGGGATGCAGGGCCTGGACGACCTGGCGCTCGAGACGCTGATCCCCGGGCAGACGCTGCCCGACGGCGCGCGCGTCGTCGTCTCGCGGCTGCGCGGTCCCGACGCGCCGGTGCCGCCGTGGGCCGCCGTCGGGCTCGGGCGGCAGGACGAACTGCTGAAGCGGGCCGATGTCATGATCTGCGGCAGTGGCCACGGCATCGTGTCCAAGACGCTGCTGGCCGGGGTACCGCTGGTCGTGGTGCCCGGTGGCGGTGACCAGTGGGAGATCGCCAATCGGATTGTGCGACAGGGGAGTGGCGAGCTGATCCGGCCGTTGACCGCCGAAGCACTGGTGGCGACAGTGGGCCGCGTGCTGGCGACGCCGTCGTACCGGGAGGCGGCCCGGCGCGCCGGTGCCAGCGGCGCGGACGTCGCCGACCCGGTGGCCGTATGCCGAGCGGCGCTCGGCGGCGCCGCTGAGTAGGTTGGTGCGGTGCGACTGACCGAATTCACCCTGCTGATCGAAGAGCAGTTCGGTGCGGCGCGCGGCGCTGCGTTGGTGTCGGACCATGTGCTGGCCGCGCTCGGTGGCCGTACCCCGGCGCAAGCGATCGAAGCGGGCGTCGAACCCCGCGACGTCTGGCGCGCCCTGTGCGCGGACTTCGACGTCCCGCGCGATCAGTGGTGAGCGCCGGTCTTTTGGTCTCTCCGCACGGTTCACGCTTCGGTGTTTGTCGGCCGACGACATGGTGTTCGCCGAGAGTGCCCCGATAGCGTCGTGCGTGAACCCCACGATGGAAGGACGACAACACGCCGATGAGCGCCAGCATTGCCGTAGTCACCGGAGCTGGGCGGGGAATCGGCCTCGCCATCGCGAAAGCCCTTGCCGCGGCGGGACACCGCGTACTGATCACCGACGTCGACGGGGACGCCGCACAGCGCGCGGCGGAGTCCGTCGGGCGCGGTGCGTGGGGCGTCGCCCAGGATGTGCGCGACGTCGCCGGCCATGAGGCCGTGGCGGCACTGGCTGCGCAGCAGGGCCGACTCGCGGTGTGGGTCAACAACGCCGGTGTGCTGCACGCGGGGAACTCCTGGGAGCAGCCCGCCGAGCACGTCGTGCAGACCCTCGACGTCAACGTCCGCGGCATGATGGCGGGCTGCATGGCGGCGGTCAACGCCATGGGAGCCGGTGGCGGTGTCATCCTCAACATCGCGTCCATCTCGGCGCTGACGCCGGTGCCGGGGCTGGCCGTGTATGCCGCGAGCAAGGCGGCGGTGCTGTCGTACACCACCTCTCTGCAGGGCGAACTGCGCGGCGCGGGCCTGCCGATCCGGGTCAGGGCGCTGTGCCCCGATGTGGTGAACACCGAGATGGTCAACTCGCGGACCCACGACCCCGGTGCGGCGCTGCTGTTCTCGGGTCCCAAGCCGCTGGCGGCCGACGACATCGCACGAGCTGCCCTGGAGCTGATGGATTCCCGTCAGATCTTCCGTGTCGTACCGCGCTGGCGCGGCGTGATCGCCCGCGGTACCGACGTGGCACCGGCCGCCGGTCTGCGCGCGCTGTCCCTGATGAGGGCGCTGGGCCTGCGGCGCCAGCGTTCACTGTGACCTCGAAGGCGATGACCACGAAGACCGTGGCGATCACCGCGTGACCGGTCATTGATCGGCGTGTCCGCTTGAAGTCGAACATCTGTTCGCTACTGTGGTGTCAGTTCGAAAAACTTGTCGGTGGCCTCATCTAGCGTCACGGCCAACCGATCGGAAACCCGATCAACGGACACCCACGAGGACGGAGACCACCATGGCAGCACAGGCCCCAGATCGCGAGAAGGCACTCGAGCTCGCGCTGGCACAGATCGACAAGAGCTTCGGCAAGGGCTCGGTCATGCGGCTGGGAGAAGAGTCGCGCCAACCGATTTCGGTCATTCCGACCGGATCCATCGCACTGGACGTCGCGCTCGGTATCGGTGGCCTGCCGCGTGGCCGCGTCGTCGAGATCTACGGCCCGGAGTCCTCGGGTAAGACCACCGTGGCCCTGCACGCCGTGGCCAACGCCCAGGCGGCCGGCGGCATCGCGGCGTTCATCGACGCCGAGCACGCCCTGGACCCCGAGTACGCCAAGAAGCTCGGCGTCGACACCGACGCGCTGCTGGTCTCCCAGCCGGACACCGGTGAGCAGGCGCTGGAGATCGCCGACATGCTGGTCCGCTCCGGCGCCATCGACATCCTGGTCATCGACTCGGTCGCCGCCCTGGTGCCGCGCGCCGAGATCGAGGGTGAGATGGGTGACAGCCACGTCGGTCTGCAGGCCCGCCTGATGAGCCAGGCGCTGCGCAAGATGACCGGTGCGCTGAACAACTCCGGTACCACCGCCATCTTCATCAACCAGCTGCGCGAGAAGATCGGCGTGATGTTCGGTTCGCCCGAAACCACCACGGGTGGTAAGGCTTTGAAGTTCTACGCCTCGGTGCGTATGGACGTGCGCCGTATCGAGACGCTCAAGGACGGCACCGACGCGGTCGGTAACCGCACCCGCGTCAAGATCGTCAAGAACAAGGTGTCGCCGCCGTTCAAGCAGGCCGAGTTCGACATCCTCTACGGTCGCGGTATCTCGCGTGAGGGCTCGCTCATCGACATGGGCGTCGAGCACGGCTTCATCCGTAAGTCCGGTTCGTGGTTCACCTACGACGGCGAGCAGCTGGGGCAGGGCAAGGAGAATGCCCGTAACTACCTGCTGCAGAACGCGGATGCCGCCAACGAGATCGAGAAGAAGATCAAGGAGAAGCTCGGTATCGGTGCAGTGGTGACCGATGGTGCGGCCGATGACGTCCTTCCCGCCCCGGTCGACTTCTGAGGCCGAGCCGGCGCAGCCGCAGCGGCGTGAGGAGCAGGCGCGGGACGTGTGCCTGCGTCTGCTCACCACCCGGGCGCGCAGTCGGGCCGAGCTCGAAGCTCAGCTGACCAAGCGCGGCTTCCCCGAGGATGTCAGCGCCCGGGTGCTGGACCGGCTCGCCGAGGTCGGCCTCGTCGACGACGTGGCCTTTGCCGAGCAGTGGGTGCGTGAACGTCGCACCAATGCGGGAAAAGGCAAGCGTGCCTTGGCTTCTGAGTTGCGGACCAAAGGAATCGACGCCGACGTGATCGCCGAGACGCTCGACAGCGTCGACGCGGGTGAGTGGCGGGTGCGCGCCGAGGAACTGGTCGCCGCGAAGCTCCGGCGGGAGAACCTCGACGACGAGATGAAGGTGACCCGGCGCCTGGTCGCGATGTTGGCACGCCGCGGGTACAGCCAGGGCATGGCCTTCGATGTGGTCAACACCCAGCTCACGCAGGAACGGCAGCGCCGCGCGGTCTAGCCTTTGGCCGCTCCCTTGGGTTGCGGGTGCGTGATCTTGGGCAGCGACAGCTTCGGTAGCGACAACTTGGGCGCGGAGAACTTCGGCGCCGAGAACTTGGGTGCCGACAACTTCGGTGGCGCGAACTTGCCGGCCGGTGGGTGATCGATGTCGCCGGCCGCCACGTCGACAAGTTGGCGGGGCTTCTTCGGCGGCGCCGGGAGCTTGGGTGGCTTGGGGCTGAACGTCGAGGCGATCGAATCCTGTTGCATGGTCGGTGTTTTCGTGGGGGCCAGTGTCTTCGGTGTCTGCGGGACGTCAATGGCTGCGGTGGGATTCACCGCAGCGATCGTTGTCGGCACTGGTGTCCCCAGCATGTTGTGGGTGAACTTTTCCACTGACGTGATCACCGCTCGTGCGAAGTCCGCCATCTGCTGTGTGACGTTGAGGCCGAGTGTGGTGGTGTCGACGACGAACTGCTGACCGGGTCCCGAGTTGAACGGCGGGAATGCGGACAGGGTGGTGGCTCGGAACTGGAGCTGGAACACCGCGATGTCCTGGGCGAACCCGACGAGATCGCGTCCGGCCTCGAACTCGATGTCGGCGAACGCACTCAAGGCTTGCGCGGCGGCAGCCGGTGGCGGCGTGCCACTGCCGATGGCCGCCACGAAGTTCCCCGGTATCTGCGCCTGGCGCTGGAACAGGGCGGCGCCGGTGGTGACCCAGTCGACCAACAGCCCGACGTTGAACATCACCTGCTGGTTGAGCAGATCGAGCGGCAGCGGCTGCGCCGTCAGCGAGATGCTCGGTTCGGTGAGCACCGGCACCGCTTGCGCGGCGGCGCGCCCTGGCGACGGTGCCGCGGTGAGAACCAGGCACGCGGTGCACAGCGCCGCGACGGTCTGGGTTGGAGCTGGAACTGCTGTGAACGCACGTACCGCGACGTTCATGACGCCTCCCGGGATCGAGTGAACCTCCATCAGGGACACGACATGCATGCCCGCGGGGTTCACCGGGAAGGCGAACCCCGCGGACTGCTGCGATGACGCGGCGTCAGATCACGAAACCGCCGTCGATGTTCCAGCTGACGCCCGTGACGAACCCCGACTCGGGGGACGCCAGATAGGCGACGGCGCTGGCCACGTCGCGCGGCTGGCCGTAGCGGCCGACGGCGATCAGCGGGCGCAGGGACTCGGCGAGCTCGCCCTCGTCAGGGTTCATGTCGGTGGCGATCGGGCCCGGCTGGATGTTGTTGATGGTGATGCCGCGTGGGCCGAGCTCGCGCACCAAGCCACGCGTCAGGCCGGCCACGGCCGCCTTGGTCATGGAGTAGACGGACAGGCCGCCCACCGGCGACCGGTCGCCGTTCACACTGCCGATGGTGATGATGCGTCCGCCCTGGCCGAGGTGCGGTACCGCGCGCTGGATCGCGGCAAACACCGCGCGCACGTTGATGTTCACCAGGCGGTCGAACTCTTCCAACGGGAAGTCGTCGATCGGGGCGATGTGCGCGACGCCGGCGTTGTTGACCAGGATGTCGAGGCCGCCGAGCCGCTCGACGGCTTCATCCACGGCCGCGGCGACGGCCAGCGCATCGGCGCTGTCGGCTTTGATGGCGGCCACCTTGGCGCCGGTCGCTTCGAGTTCGTCGACCAGGTCCTGCGCGGCATCGGGCGACGACTGGTACGTGAACGCGACCGCGGCGCCGTCGGCGGCGAGCCGGCGCACAGTCGCGGCGCCGATGCCGCGAGAACCGCCGGTGACCAGTGCACGTCGGCCGGCAAGTGGTGCTTCCGAGGTGGTGCTCATGAGCTCTCCAAGTCGTGGGGATGATTCTTTCGAACCGATCGGTTACTAAGTACGCTCAGGACAAGCTGCTACGGCGGGACTTCATTCCGAACTGTGGCCCGGATCACACAAGGGGGGCTGATGGCGATCGGCAGACCTCGCATGTACGACCCGGAGTGCGTCCTGGACATTGCGATGCGACTGTTCTGGGCGCACGGTTACGACGGAGTGTCCATCGCCGATCTCGCGGCCGCCACCGGGGTGAACCGGCGCGGGCTGTACGCCGAATACGGTTCCAAGGCCGACCTTTTCCGGGCCGCCGTGCGGCGCTACCAGGCCGGACCCGGTAGGTACGCGGAACGGGCGCTGGCCCTGCCCACCGCATGGGATACCGCGTACGCCATGGTGCACGGCGCCGTCGACGCGTCAGCGGGGACAGCGGGTCCGCGGGGCTGCCTGCTGGTGCAGAGCGCCCTGGCCTCCGGCGACGAGGCGGCGGCATTGCACGCCGAACTGGCGCAACTGCGCGAAGACGCCGTTGCTCACATGGCCGAACGGTTCACCGCAGCCCAACGTGTGGGCGAACTACCCGGGGCGGACCCGGAGGTGCTGGCCCGCTGGATCGGGGCGGTCTGTCAGGGCCTGGCAGTCCAGGCCAACAGCGGTGCCGACCGCGACGAATTGCACGCGGTCGCCGATCAGGCGCTGCGCGCCTGGCCCGAACCGCGTCAGGCCGGGGTTCCCGGCGCATCCTCCTGAACCCCGGTCTTGATCTGCAGTGGTTCGGGGCTGCGCCGGGACTTGCGCAGCCGGGCTTCGAGGCGGGTCGCCAGTGCCGACAACGCGAAGTTGAGGCTGATCATCAGGGCCGCGATCACCAGCAGCGCGGGGATGTAGTTGCTGTACGCCGAACCGATGTTCGTGCCCTGGCGCACCATCTCGACGAAGGTGATCTGGTAGCCGATCGCGGTGTCCTTGAGCACCACCACCATCTGGGACACCAGCACCGGCAGCATCGACGTCACGGCCTGGGGGAGCAGGATCAGTCGCAGGGTCTGACCGGGCCGCAGACCCAGTGCGACGGCGGCCTCACGCTGGCCGCGCGGCAGCGCGTGCACACCGGCCCGCACGATCTCCGCGATCACGGTGCCGTTGTACAGCGTCAGGCCGGTGATCACGCCGGCCAGTGCCAGTTGGCGCGACGGGAAGACGTCGTACAGCGCGTACAGGAAATACGCGAACAACATCATGATCAGGACCGGGACGGCACGGAAGAACTCGACGACCACCGAGCAGACCCAGCGCACCGGACGAGCATCCGACAACCGGCCCATGCCCAGCGCCAGACCTAGGACGAGCGCCAGCACGATCGAGACCGCGGCCGCCGTCAACGTGCCGGCCACCCCGGGCAGCACGTACGTCGTCCACAGGTTCGCCGTCAGGAACGGGTGCCATTTCGCTTCGGTCAGTTGGCCTTTCGACTCGAACTGCCACAGCACCCAGCCGGCCATCGCGATGATCACCGCGACGATGACGGCGGCGAACAACAGGTTGCGCCGCTGCGCCCGTGGGCCCGGGGCGTCGTAGAGGACGGAAGCTTCGCTCATCAGTGCCCGCCCTTCGCGCACGCGCTCAACCGGAGTCCTCTGTTCTTCGCGCAAGCGCTCATCACCGCACCACCGCGTATCGCTTACCCAACCAACCGAACAACAGCCCCAACGGCAACGTCAGGACCACGAAACCCGCGGCGAAGATCGAGCCGACCGCCAGCAGCGCCGCGGTGTTCTCGATCATTTCCTTCATCAGCAGCGCCGCCTCGGCCACGCCGATGGCCGAAGCGATGGTGGTGTTCTTCACCAGGGCGATCAGCACCGAACCCAGCGGATTGATCACCGCGCGAAAAGCCTGCGGCAACAGGATCAACCGCAGGTTCTGCCCGAAGCTCATGCCCAGCGAGCGCGCGGCCTCGGCCTGCCCCAGCGGCACGGTGTTGACGCCCGAACGCAGCGTCTCGCACACGAACGACGCGGTGTAGACCGTCAACCCGAGCGCCGCGAGCCGAAAGTTGCTGTCCACCACGGCCGTCGGTGAATGTGGATCGACCAGGGTGATCCGCAGGGTGTTCCCGATACCGAACGAACAGAACAGGATGATCAGCGTCAACGGGGTGTTGCGGACCACGTTGACGTATGCCGTGCCCAGCCAGCGCAGCACCGGCACCGGCGACAGCCGCATCGCCGCCAGCACGGTGCCCAGGATCAGTGCCCCGGCCGCGGCGAGCAGCGTCAGCTGGATCGTCGTCCAGAACGCCTTCACGATCTTGCCGCCGTAGGTGCCCCACAGATCGACGCGCTTGGCGCCGCCGGCGCCATTGATGTTGGTGTCCAGCGGAGGAGGCGGCGGCGCCGACAACCCGGCCGGCCCCAGGTTGCGGTCGAACGCGGCCTGCCACTCGCCGGTCTTCTGCATCTTCTCGATGGCGTCGTTGATCTTCTGGCGTAATTCCTTGTCGCCCTTGAGCAATCCGATGCCGTACTTCTCCACCGAGAACGGCTTGCCGACGAGTTTGAAGGCACCCGGCGTCTGCGCGGCGTAGCCCGCCAGGATCACCTCGTCGGTGCTGAGCGCGTCGATGGCGCCGGTCTTCACCGCCTCCAGGCACGCCGAGTAGGTGTCGTATTGCTGCAGCTGCACGCCCGGGTACTTGTCCTTGATGCGTTGTGCCGGTGTGGAACCCGACACCGAGCACAGCTTCTTGTGGTTCTGCAGCGACTCGACGCTGGTGATCTCGTTGTTGTCGGCGCGCACCAGCAGGCTCTGGCCCGTGACCAGATACGGTCCGGCGAACGACACCTTCTGCTTACGGGCGTCGGTGATCGAGTAGGTGGCGACGATGAAGTCGACCTGGTGGTTCTGGATCAGGTTCTCGCGCTGACCCGACGGTGCTTCTTTCCACTCGATGTCGTCGGGTTTGTAGCCCAGCTGCCCGGCCACGTAGGTCGCGACGTCGATGTCGAAGCCGGCCAGCGTGCCGTCGGGCTTCTTCGCGGCCAGGCCGGGCTGGTCGAACTTGGTGCCGATGGTGATCTTCTTGCTGTTGGCGCCGCACGCGCTCAGCGACAACAACGCCACGATCAGCACAGTGACGGCGGCCAGGCGGCGCAGAGTGCGCGTCACGAACCTCTGCCCAATCGATCGTTCCACGATCAGTGGTCCAAGATCTTGCCCAGGAAGTCCCGGGCCCGGTTGGACTTCGGCGCCGTGAAGAACTCGTCGGGCTCGGCGTCCTCGACGATGGTGCCGTCGGCCATGAACACCACCCGGTTCGACGCGCGGCGGGCGAAGCCCATCTCGTGCGTCACCACGATCATGGTCATGCCCTCGGTCGCCAGCGACGTCATCACCGACAGCACCTCGTTGACCATCTCGGGGTCCAGCGCGCTGGTGGGCTCGTCGAACAGCATCACCTTGGGGCCCATGGCCAGGGACCGGGCGATCGCGACGCGCTGCTGCTGACCACCGGACAGCTGCGCCGGGTACTTGTCGGCCTGGTTGGCGACCCCGACCCGCTCCAGCAGCTCGAGCCCCTTCTTGCGGGCCTCGTCCTTGTTCTTCCGCCGCACCTTCATCGGCGCGAGCGTGACGTTCTCGAGAATTGTCTTGTGCGCGAACAGGTTGAACGACTGGAACACCATGCCGACCTCGGACCGCAGCGTGGCCAGCTTGCGGCCCTCTTCGGGCAGGAGCTCACCGTCGATGTGGATCGACCCGGAGTCGATGGTCTCCAGCCGATTGATGGTGCGACACAACGTCGACTTACCCGAACCTGACGGCCCGAGCAGCACCACCACCTGTCCGCGCGGGACTTCGAGATTGATGTCCTTCAGCACATGCAGTGCGCCGAAGTGCTTGTTGACCCCCTTGACCGAGATCATCGGGGTGGCAGGTGACTCGCCGGTGACCATGCGCACAGACACTACCCAGGTAAGCCACGGCGCGCGGATCAGTCACAGAAACCCGGAAACCCTTCGGCAAATTTGGTATAAATCGCGCCGCCCGTACGATTGGCACGTGATTTCGACAGCGACTCCGGACGTGGAAGCTGACGCCACGGAGTCCGCTACGGGTTCCGGCGCGGGACGCACCTACCAGGTCCGCACCTACGGGTGTCAGATGAACGTCCACGATTCCGAGCGGCTCGCCGGCCTGCTCGAAGACGCCGGATACCGGCGTGCCGAGGACGGCACCGACGCCGACGTCGTGGTCTTCAACACCTGCGCGGTGCGAGAGAACGCCGACAACAAGCTCTACGGCAACATCAGCCACCTGGCGCCGCGCAAGGAAGCCGACCCGAACATGCAGATCGCCGTCGGCGGCTGCCTGGCGCAGAAGGACCGCGACACGGTGCTGAGCAAGGCGCCGTGGGTCGACGTGGTGTTCGGCACGCACAACATCGGCTCACTGCCGGTGCTGCTGGAACGCGCCCGCCACAACCGCGAAGCCCAGGTCGAGATCGTCGAGGCCCTTCAGGAGTTCCCCTCGGCGCTGCCGGCCACGCGCGAATCTTCTTACGCCGCTTGGGTTTCCATCTCGGTGGGCTGCAACAACACCTGCACGTTCTGCATCGTGCCGTCGCTGCGCGGCAAGGAAGTCGACCGGCGTCCCGGCGACATCCTCGCCGAGGTGAAGTCCCTCGTGGACCAGGGCGTCCTGGAGATCACGCTGCTGGGCCAGAACGTCAACGCGTATGGCGTTTCGTTCTCGCAGGACGAACGACTCCGCGAAAATCCGGACGCCTGGACCGACATCGAGCGCGACCGCGGCGCGTTCGCCAAACTGCTGCGCGCCTGCGGCGACATCGAGGGCCTCGAGCGGGTCCGGTTCACCTCGCCGCACCCCGCCGAGTTCACCGACGACGTCATCGAAGCCATGGCGGCCACCCCGAACATCTGCCCGACGCTGCACATGCCGCTGCAGTCGGGATCGGACCGCATCCTCAAGGAGATGCGCCGCTCCTACCGCGCCGAGAAGTACCTCGGCATCATCGAACGGGTGCGTGCCGCGATCCCGCATGCGGCCATCACCACCGACATCATCGTCGGGTTCCCCGGGGAGACCGAAGAGGACTTCCAGGCCACCCTCGACGTCGTCGAACGCGCCCGGTTCTCCAGCGCCTTCACGTTCCAGTACTCCAAGCGGCCTGGTACCCCGGCCGCCGAGCTGCCCGACCAGCTTCCGAAAGAGGTTGTGTCCGAACGGTATATGCGGCTCATCGAGCTGCAGGAGCGCATCTCCTGGGAGGAGAACCTGGCACAGGTCGGCCGTGAGGTCGAGCTGCTGGTGGCCACCGGCGAAGGCCGCAAGGATTCCGCGACCGAGAGAATGTCGGGCCGTGCGCGCGACGGCCGGCTCGTGCACTTCACCCCGGGTGACGCCGACATCCGTCCCGGCGACATCGTCGCCACGACCGTCACCGGTGCCGCCCCGCACCACCTGATCGCCGACACGCCGATCATCAGCCACCGCCGCACCCGCGCGGGCGACGCGCACGCCGCGGGCCGCAAACCCACCACCGGCGTCGGGCTGGGCATGCCGCAGATCGGCGCGCCCCCCGTCACGCCCGTAGAGCAGGGATGTTCACGATGAACGACACCAAGCCCGGACAGCCCAACGGCGGCGCGAACGGCGAATTCGAGGAATTCAAGGACGACATCGACGCCGCCGAGCAGCGCATCGCCCGGGAGATCGACCCGGGCGGCCGCGCCATGGTCGTGGCGATCTGCGTTTTCGTCATCCTGCTGTCGTTTGTGCTGCCGCACACCGGTGGCGTCAAGGGCTTCGACGTCCTGCTCGGCGATCAGGCCGCCCTGGACGCCAAGATTCTGCTGCCGTCGCGGGTGTTCGTCTGGCTGATCCTGGTCTTCAGCGTCGGCTTCTCGATGCTGGCGCTGCTGACCCGCCGCTGGGGCCTGGCCTGGATCGCGCTGGCCGGCTCCGCCGTGTCGTGCTTCCTCGGGATGCTGGCCATCTGGTCGCGCAACACCGTCGTCAAGCCCTACCCGGGACCCGGATTCGGGCTCTACCTGGCATGGATCGCCGTCATCCTGCTGACGTTCCACTGGGCCCGCGTGGTGTGGTCACGCACCGCGGTGCAGCTGGCCGCCGAGGCGCAGCGCCGCGAATCGACCGCCGAGCAGCAGAAACGCGGGCTGCTCGACGGCCCGGACGAACCTACTTCTTGATCGCGGCGGAAGCCGCGTCGGCCCACTCACGCCACTGCGCCGCACTGGCCCGCGCCTTCTCGGCATCCTTCGTCTTGCCGGCGGCCTCGGCCTTCTCGGCCTGACGCTCGAACTGCTCGGCGCGCTCGCGGAACTGGTCGGCCCGGGCCTGCGCCTCCGGGTCGCTCCAGCCGCTCTGCGCGGCGTCGCGGATCTTCTTCTCGACGGCCCGCAGCCGGCGCTCCAGCTCCGCGGTGCGGTCGCGTGAAGCCTTGCCGATGGCGTCCCACTTGTCGCCGATGGCCCGGAATGCCGCGCGCGCGGCCTCGACATCGCTGATGTCGATCTTCTCGGCCTCGGCCAGCAGCTCGGCCTTGGCGTCGGCGTTGGCGTTGAACTCGGCGTCCTTCTCGGCGTTGACCGCGTTGCGGGCGCTGAAGAACGTGTCCTGGGCGGCCTTGAACCGCTTCCACAGGGCGTCGTCGACGTCCTTGGCGGCGCGGCCCGCGGCCTTCCACTGCGTCAGCAGATCGCGGAATGTCGCGGAGGTGGCGCCCCAGTCCGTGGAGCTGGACAGCGCCTCGGCGCGTTCACACAGCGCCTCCTTGGCCTGACGGACGCCGACCCGCTCGCGATCGAGCTCGGCGAAGTGCGAGCCCCGGCGCCGGTTGAACGCCTCGCGGGCCGCCGAGTAGCGCTTCCACAGCGCGTCGTCGACCTTGCGGTCCAGGCCGGTGATGGTCCGCCACTCGTCGAGGATCGCGCGCAGCCGGTCGCCGCCGGCCTTCCACTGTGTGGAGTTGGCGCCGATCTCCTCGGCCTCGGCGGCCAGGGCTTCCTTGCGGGCAGTCTGGGCGGCCCGGTGCTCGTCGCGCTTGGCCCGCTCCTCCTGCGCGCTGGCGCCCGCCTGCTCGACGATGGTGCTCAGCCGGGCACTCAGGGCATCGACATCGCCCAGTACCGAGGCCTCCGGCAGCGATTCCAGCAGCGTCGCGGCGGCCGACTTGATCTTGCGGGCGTCGCCACTACCGCTACCGAGCCGGTGCTCCAGCAGCGCCACCTCGGTGCTCAGGTCGTCGTACCGGCGGCCGAAGTGGGCGTACGCGGCCTCCGCGTCGCCCGCCTGCCACGACGCGATCTTGCGCTCGCCGGCGGCGGTGATGAGCCATACCGTGCCGTCGTCGTCGACGCGGCCGAAGCGGTGCGGATCGCACGTCGGCGCGGCAGCCACAGGTGGCGCCGGAGGGTGGTGCGGGATGGCGCTCGGTTTGGGACCGGGGCGCGGCGGACCGGGCCGAGGAGTCGGTTTCGGGGTGTTGCCGGGTTCGGTGGTGGTCATCTCGTGCTCCTCATGCCCGCGCGTGGGTGACCCACGCTTCTGCCGCGCGACGCGGCGCCGTCATCTGGTACTCGCACGCTATTCAAACAGGTCGACCCGCCGTCTGCGCAGGCGTTTGCCGGACTCGTTAGCGTGGACGCGTGCGTAGCGCCGGCCTGACACATATCGCCATCGTCCCGTCGGCCCCCATTCTGGTGCCTGAGCTGGCGTCCGGCGCGGCGGTCGAACTGGCCGACCTGACGGCGGCCGTGCGCGGGGCGGTGCAGGACCTGCCGTCGCGTTGGGTGGCGGTCGGCGTCGGTCCGGAGGATGGCCGGGTGCCCGGCGACGCGGTCGGCACCTTCGCCGGTTACGGCGCAGACGTCCGGGTGACGTTCACGCCGGCCGCGGACGGGGAGGTACGGCCTCTGCCGCTGTGCGCGCTGATCGCCGGCTGGCTGCGGGGGAGTGTCGACGCGGGAGCGACCGTCGACGTGCGGGTTTTCGCCGACGGTCTGGCGTCGGACATCGCGCTGGAGCGCGGCCGTGCCCTGCGCGCGGAGCTGGACGCGGTCGCTGACCCCGTCGGCGTGCTGGTGGTCGCCGACGGCGCGAACACCCTGACGGCCGCGGCGCCCGGCGGCTTCGATCCGGATTCCGTTGCGCGACAAGCACAGTGGGATGACGCGTTGGCCACCGGTGACGTGGCGGCGATCGCGGGGCTGTCCGGCGTCCTCGGCCGCGTCGCCTACCAGGTGCTGGCCGGGCTGGCCGGACCCGACCCGAAAGCGACGGAGCTGTATCGCGGCGCGCCCTACGGCGTCGGCTACTTCGTCGGTACCTGGACCGCGCAGTGAGGCCCATCGCGGTCGTCGGCCCCACCGGCACCGGCAAGTCGGCCCTGGCACTCGACCTCGCCGAACAGCTGGGCGGCGAGATCGTGAACGCCGACGCCATGCAGCTCTACCGCGGCATGGACATCGGCACCGCCAAGCTGACGGTGCCCGAGCGGCGCGGCATCGTGCACCACCAGCTCGACGTCCTCGAGGTCACCGACAACGCGACCGTCGCGAAGTACCAGGCGGCCGCCGCGGCCGACATCGAGGACATCGCCGCTCGCGGCGCCGTGCCGGTGATCGTCGGCGGATCGATGATGTACATCCAGGCACTGCTCGACGAATGGTCGTTCCCGGCGACCGATCCCGCGGTGCGGGCCCGGTGGGAGGACCGGCTGGCCGAGGTCGGGGTCACCGCCCTGCACGGCGAGCTGGCGCGCGTCGACCCCGAGGCCGCCGCGTCGATCCTGAACACCGACGGCCGGCGCATCGTGCGGGCGCTCGAGGTCGTCGAACTCACCGGGCAGCCGTTCGCGGCGTCGGCGCCACAGATCGGGGCCCCGCGCTGGGACACCCTGATCGTCGGATTGGACTGGGACACAGAGGTTCTCGATGACCGGCTGCAGCGCCGTACCGACTTGATGTTCGCCTCCGGGCTGGTCGAGGAGGTGGTGGCGCTGCGTGCCCGCGGCCTGCGCGACGGAGTGACGGCGGCCCGGGCCCTGGGCTACGCGCAGGTGCTGGCGGCGCTGGACGCCGGGGGCGACCCCGCTACGGCCGATGCCGCGATGGCAGAAGCCAAGGAGCGGACGTTCATCGGCACCCGGCGCTACGTGCGCCGGCAGCGGTCGTGGTTCCGGCGCGATCACCGGATCGTCTGGCTGGCCGGTGACGCTCCGGACAACGCAGCCGAGGTGGCGCGTCGGTGGCGCCACGTATCCTGAAGCTGTGCGGTTTTCGAAAGGGCACGGCACCCAGAACGACTTCGTGGTGCTGCCCGATGTCGACGCCGAACTGAAGCTGACCCCCTCGGTCATCGCCGCGTTGTGCGACCGGCGCCGCGGACTGGGGGCCGACGGCCTGCTGCGGGTCACCAAGGCCGGGGCCGCACAGGAGGCCGGCGTGTTCGACCGCCTGCCCGACGGCGTGGCCGCCGACGACTGGTACATGGACTACCGCAACGCCGACGGCTCCATCGCCCAGATGTGCGGCAACGGCGTCCGTGTCTTCGCGCACTACCTGCGCGCCTCCGGGCTCGAGCACCGTGACGAATTCGTGGTCGGTTCCCTGGCCGGGCCGCGTCCGGTGACCCTGCACGGCGCCGACGCGGTCAACGCCGAGGTCACCGTCGAGATGGGCAAGGCCCGTTCGTACGGGCACGGCAAGGCGGTCATCGCCGGCCGGACCTTCGAGGGCCTGGCCGTCGACGTCGGCAACCCGCACCTGGCGTGCGTCGATCCGGCGCTGAACATGGCCGGGCTCACCGCGCTGGACATCGCGGCGCCGGTGTCCTTCGACGCCGACCAGTTCCCCGAGGGCGTCAACGTCGAGGTGCTGACCGCGCCCGCCAACGGGGTGGTGGCCATGCGGGTGCACGAGCGCGGCGTGGGCGAAACCCGCTCCTGTGGAACCGGAACGGTCGCTGCGACGTTGGCAGCACTGAACCACACCGGCGCGGACACCGGCAGCCTGCGGGTGGTGATCCCCGGCGGCGAGGTCAGCGTGACCATCACCGCGGACACCAGCTACCTGCGTGGGCCGTCGGTGCTGCTGGCGCACGGCGAACTGGCCGCCGAATGGTGGCACGAGAACGAAGGAAATTCAGATGCGGCCCGCTGACTTTGCGGGCACCATCGATAACTACCTATGACCTATCCCGAAACACCCAGCGTCGGTGAACTAGCCCTCGAAGACCGGGCGGCACTGCGCCGCGTTGCCGGTCTGTCGACCGAACTGGCCGACATCTCCGAAGTCGAATACCGCCAGCTGCGCCTCGAACGCGTGGTGCTGGTCGGTGTCTGGACCGACGGTACGTCGGCCGACGCCGACAACAGCCTCGCCGAACTCGCCGCGCTCGCCGAGACCGCCGGCTCCGAGGTGCTCGAAGGCCTCATCCAGCGCCGCGACAAACCGGACGCCTCGACGTACATCGGCTCCGGCAAGGCCCAGGAGTTGCGCGAGATCGTGCTCGCCACCGGCGCCGACACCGTCATCTGTGACGGTGAACTGAGCCCCGCGCAGCTGAACTCGCTGGAAAAGGTGGTGAAGGTCAAGGTCATCGACCGCACCGCGCTGATCCTCGACATCTTCGCCCAGCACGCCACCAGCCGCGAGGGCAAGGCCCAGGTGTCGCTGGCCCAGATGGAGTACATGCTGCCGCGCCTGCGCGGCTGGGGTGAGTCGATGTCCCGGCAGGCCGGTGGTCGTGCCGGTGGTGCCGGTGGCGGCGTGGGTACCCGTGGTCCCGGTGAAACCAAGATCGAGACCGACCGGCGACGGATCCGCGAGCGGATGGCCAAGCTGCGCCGCGAGATCAAGGACATGAAGAAGATTCGCGACACCCAGCGGCACAGCCGCCGGGTCAGCGACACCCCGTCCGTCGCGATCGTCGGCTACACCAATGCGGGCAAGTCCAGCCTGCTGAACGCCCTCACCGGCGCGGGCGTGCTGGTGCAGAACGCGCTGTTCGCCACCCTCGAACCGACGACGCGCCGTGGACAGTTGGACGACGGCCGGCCCTTCACCCTGACCGACACCGTCGGGTTCGTGCGGCACCTGCCGACCCAGCTGGTCGAGGCGTTCCGGTCGACGCTGGAGGAGGTCGTCGACGCCGACCTGCTCGTGCACGTGGTCGACGGCTCCGACGCCGATCCGCTGGCGCAGATCAACGCGGTACGCAAGGTCGTCGGCGAAGTCGTCGCCGAGTACGACATCACTGCTCCACGAGAGTTGTTGGTGGTCAACAAGATCGACGCCGCCGGGGATCTGTCGCTGGCCCACCTGCGGCGCGCGTTGCCGGACGCCGTGTTCGTGTCCGCGCACACCGGTGAGGGGCTGGACCGGCTGCGGCTGCGCATGTGCGAGCTGGTCGAGCCGACCGACGCGGCCGTCGACGTGACCATTCCCTACGAGCGGGGCGACCTCGTGGCCCGGGTGCACGCCGAAGGTCGTGTCGAGGCCACCGAGCACACCGCCGACGGCACCCGGATCAAGGGCTGGGTGCCGATGGCCCTGGCCGCCAGCCTCGGCGAGTTCGCCACCGCCTGATCAGGCGGCAGCCTTGGCCGGCTTGTCGGCCTTGTCGGCAGCCGGCTTCACGGCCTTGGGGGTCTTGACCTTCTTGTCCTTCTTCGGCTTCTTGGCCTTGTCCGAGTTCTTGTCGGTGGCCTTGTCGCCCTTGTCAGTGGCCTTGTCGCCACCCTTCTCGCCGGCCGAGGTCTGGCCGTCCTTGGCCGGGCCCTGATCGGTGCCGGGCTTCGGGTCCTGCTTCGGGCCGGTCGTGTCGGGGGTCTTGTCGGTCACCTTGGTGTCCGGGGTCTCCGGGTCGGTCACCTTGGTGTCCGGGGTCTTGGTGTCGGTGTCCTTGGTATCGGTGTCCTTGGTATCGGCCGTCGTCGTCACCTTCGGTGCCGTGACGGGCGCGACCTTGGTGTCACCGGTCGGCGTGGCGGACACCGCCGTCGGTGTGCTCGACACGTTGCGGGCCGCCACCGTCGCCGGGGTCGGGGCGGGGGTGGTCGCGGCGATCGGAAGCTGCACCTTGCCGCCGGTGATGTCGCTGATCGCGGCCTTGACGCCCGCGCCGGCCGCGTTGATCAGGTCCTGCGTCAGCGTGATCGGGTTGAGCAGCGGGATCAACCGGAACGGTGCCGGGACGCCGGGGCTGAGGCTGCGGTCGTAGCCGGTGTCGATGAGCACGCGCAGTACCGGTGAGACGAGGTCGACCAGCGGCTTGATGATGAAGCTGGTGTGGGTGAAGCCGCCGAACTCCAGGAACGGCCGCACGATCGGCAGGGTCTTGGTCGGGATCGTGATGTACGTGGTGTCGCCGTATGTGGTCTGGTTCGCCGGGTCCTTCAACGCGGCGTCCAACTCTGTGGGCGTGTACTCGAGGTCGGGGATCTCGCCGGCATCGCTGTTCTCGTTGGGTGCCAGGTAGGTGCCATGGGTGTACCAGAAACCGGCGATGGCGTTGAGGTCGGCGAGCAGGTTGATCGGGTACAGCGGGAAGTCGGCGACGCCGTCGTACTCGAACGCGATGTCGGTGGTCTTGATGCCGGTGTTGGTGGGTGCCGGCAGGCCGAAGGTGACGTCCCAGATCGGCACGGTGCCCAGGAAGGCCAGTCGTTCGAACAGGCCGCCGTTGGGCCGGTTGGTGTTGCCGATCATGACGAACGCCAGTTTGGCCTTCTGGGCATCGGTGAGACCCGACAGCGTGGCCTTCTCACGGCTGACGATGTTGCCGCCCTGGGAGTAGCCGAAGATGATGACGGGATTCTGGGGCGTCGCTGTCGGCAGGGCCAGCTGTAGCGCCGTATCCAGAGCTTGGATGCCCTGGCCCGTCGAGTCGTTCCACTTGGCGCCGGACAGTCCGCCCCAGCCGGGCAGCGGGATCGGCCAGAACTGGGCGGGATAGTTGATGCCTTGCAGGTTGCAGTTGTTCTGAAGCGTGCACGCCGGGTTGAACGGTGCGATGTAGTAGGTGTCCGCGTTCTCCCGGTAGCCGGGCACGATGTTGGCGTTGGGTGTGCCGGTGCCCGGGACGATCAGCGCGGTCGCGGCGAGGGTGAACGCGGCCGTGACCATCGACACCACGCCGAGCAGGACCGTGCCGAGCACCGTCAGCATCACGGCCAGCGTTGCGGGAATCGTGCGTCCGAGTGTGCGCATCCCTCGCCCCCTTTCGACGTCGCCGATCTGCTCATCGGCACCCGTTTCGCATCGTCGCACTGTGACCTTGCCGGTATCCGGTGTTTGCCGAAAATTTGTCGAGCGTGTCGATTCTTCGGTACGCCCGTACCGGTCGACCGTGGGTGAAATCACACCGAGGCGATACCGCTTGCGGGGCAAGGTGTTTGGCGCCGCGGGCGGGGCGGGGCCATAGGCGGTCGTCCGCAGGCGACTCGTTCGGCACTAGGCTTTGACCAACATCGGCTGCGCACCTTCGCAGGTCATGGCCGCCGATCACGTCGTGGAACGGCTGAGAGCCTTCAGTTCCCTCTGCACCAGCATTTCTCGCGGCGACCGATATTGCCGCCGGCATTGTCGACCCACCGTGCCTGAAAGGCTGTAATCCCTCATGTCCGCAGAACAATCATCGTCGTTCGCCGAGCTCGGCGTTCCCGAGGCGCTCGTCGCCTCGCTCGCCGGACGCGGTATCGCCGCGCCCTTCCCGATCCAGGTCAGCACCCTGCCCGACACCCTCGCGGGCCGGGACGTGCTCGGCCGCGGCCGCACGGGCAGCGGCAAGACGCTGGCCTTCTCCATTCCGCTCGTGGCGCGGCTGGCCGGCGCCGCGCGACGCCCGTCGCGTCCCACCGGTCTGGTGCTGGCCCCGACCCGCGAGCTTGCCACCCAGATCGCCGCGACCGTCGAACCGCTGGCCAGCGCAGTCGGGCTGAACGTCACCACCATCTTCGGTGGCGTGTCGCAGAACCGTCAGGTGGCGGCGCTGCAGGCGGGCGTCGACATCGTCATCGCCTGCCCGGGCCGTCTCGAAGACCTCATGAAGCAGAAGCTGGTGAGCCTCGACGCCGTGCAGATCACCGTGCTGGACGAGGCCGACCACATGGCCGACCTCGGCTTCCTGCCGGGTGTCACCCGAATTCTCGCGGCCACCCCTGCCGGCGGTCAGCGGCTGCTGTTCTCGGCGACGCTCGACAACGGCGTCGACAAGCTGGTGCGGCGCTTCCTGTCCGACCCGATCACCCACTCGGTCGACGAGATCGACGCGCCGCCGCCGGCCATGACCCACCATGTGTTCCACGTCGCCGGTGCGGCGGAGAAGCGCGACCTGGTGCAGCGGCTGGCGTCGGGCACCGGCCGGCGCATCCTGTTCATGCGCACCAAGCACCAGGCCCGCAAGCTGGCCCGGCAGCTCACCGAGGCCGGCGTGCCGTCGGTCGACCTGCACGGCAACCTGTCCCAGCCGGCGCGTGACCGCAACCTGGCCGCATTCAGCTCGGGAGAGGCGCGCGTCCTCGTCGCCACCGACATCGCCGCGCGCGGTGTCCACGTCGACGAGGTCGAACTCGTGGTCCATGTGGACCCGCCCGCCGAGCACAAGGCATACCTGCACCGCTCGGGCCGTACGGCCCGAGCCGGGAGCGCCGGCGACGTCGTCACCGTCGTGCTGCCCGAGCAACGCAAGGACGCCCAGCAGCTGCTGCGCAAGGCCGGTATCACCGCCCGTCCGCAGGAGGTCGTCGCCGATTCTGCGTCGGTGCAGGCGCTGGTTGGCGAGATCGCGCCGTACCGCGCGCCCGCACCCAAGGAGGCGCCCGCGCCGCGTGGCGGAAACCGGCCGGCCAAGACGGCCACTGCGGGTCAGGCGCAGCGTCGCCGCCGCCGCAGCACGGGTGGCCTGCAGGCTCCCGGGCGTGCGCAGTCGGGCCGTTCGCAGTCGCAGTCGGGCCGTTCGCAGTCGGGACGTAGCCAGTCGGGACGTAGCCAGTCGGGACGTAGCCAGTCGCGGTAGTTCGTGCCCGGCGACGCGCCGGGTGTGGGCCCGCTCACAACCAACCGTCCGGTTGGGATAAGTTGGTGCAAACTTATCCAGTACCGGAGGTCTCGCATGGGTGTCATCAAGTACGACCGCACGTTGTTCGAACCTGAGCACGAGTTGTTCCGGGAGTCGTACCGCGCGTTCCTCGACCGGCACGCCGAGCCCTACCGCGAGGAATGGGAGAAGGCCAAGATCGTCGACCGCGAGGTCTGGCGCGAGGCGGGTAAGCAGGGCTTTCTCGGCATGGCCGTGCCGGAGGAGTACGGCGGCGGCGGGAACCCGGACTTCCGTTACAACGTCATCGTCAGCGAGGAGACCGCGGCGGGACGCCACAGCGGTCTGGGCTTCACGCTGCAGAACGACGTCATCGCGCCGTATCTGCTGGAGCTGGCCAACGACGAGCAGAAGCAGCGCTGGCTGCCCGGGTTCTGCAGTGGCGAACTGATCTGCGCCATCGCGATGACGGAGCCGGGCACCGGCAGTGACCTGCAGGGCATCAAGACCCGCGCGGTCAGGGACGGTGACCACTACGTGCTCAACGGCTCGAAAACGTTCATCACCAACGGTATTCACGCCGACCTGGTGATCGTCGTCGCACAGACCGATCCGGACAAGGGCGCACAGGGCTTCAGCCTGCTGGTGGTCGAGCGTGGCATGGCGGGTTTCGAACGCGGCCGTCACCTCGACAAGATCGGCCTCGACGCGCAGGACACCGCGGAATTGTCGTTCACCGATGTCAAAGTCCCGGTCGAGAATCTGCTCGGCGTCGAGGGCATGGGATTCGTCTATCTGATGCAGAACCTGCCCCAGGAGCGCATTTCCATCGCCGTGATGGCTGCTGCGGCGATGGAGGCGGTGCTGGAATCGACATTGCAATACGCCAAGGAGCGTAAGGCGTTCGGCAAGCCGATCGGCAGCTTCCAGAACAGTCGATTCGTGTTGGCGGAACTGGCGACCGAGGCCACGGCCGTCCGAATCATGGTCGACGAGTTCATTCGCCTGCATCTCGATCGAAAGCTGACAATCGACCAGGCGGCGATGGCCAAATGGTATTCGACGGAGGCGCAGGTCCGGCTGGTGGACCGCTGCCTGCAGTTGCACGGCGGCTACGGCTATATGCGCGAATATCCCATTGCGCGGGCATTCCTGGACTCGCGGATCCAGACCATCTACGGCGGCACCACCGAGATCATGAAGGAGATCATCGGGCGCGGATTGGGCGTTTAACTAATTGACCATGCGGAATTTATTCGCAAATCGATCCGCGACACACTGGTGCGTCACCGCCGGATATCCCGCACTATGGGCATGAACTGAAGCAAAGTTGACAGAATCTCTCGATCAAGAGAGTTTGTCTGACGGAATTGTGTCCGGAGTTTTGCCGACCGCGGGAGGAATTCGATGACCGGGCTGCGAACCCGCGGCGGATGGGCTGGTATCGGTGCCCTTTCTGTCGCGGTGGCATTGCTCATGGCGCCGACGGCATTTGCGACACCGGAAAGCGACGCCGACGCGGCGATATCCCACACCTGGGATGCCGCGGGCGGTGACACAGGTGAGCTGGGCGCCAAGGACGGCGACGTCTACCAGGTCGGCGCGGGGTTCGCGCAGAACTTCGCGGGCGGAAAGATCTATTTCAGCGAGAGCACCGGCGCTCATCTCATCTACGGCGCGATTCTCGACAAGTACCAGGCGCTGGGCGGCGCTGCCGACAGCGATCTCGGCTTCCCGACCATCGACGAGGGTGCGGGCAAGGCCACCGACAGCCGGAACAGCACGTTCAGCGCGGCCGACAAGCCGGTCATCTTCTGGACGCCCGACAATGGCGCCTGGGTGGTTCGCGGCGCCATCAACGCCGCCTGGGACAAGCTGGGCGGTTCGGCGGGCACCCTCGGCGTACCCACGGCCGACGAGTCCTGGAAGGGCGACGTCGTCACCCAGCCCTTCACCGGCGGTGAGGTGAGCTGGAACGCCAAGACCAAGACGTTCACCACCACGCCCGCTGACCTGGCAGGCCAACTGACCGGGCTGGACGTGCCGGGCGACGCGACGACGGCCATCGCCGCGGCGCGCCGGGCGGCCGGCGGGCCGCAGGGCACGCTGGGCGACGAGCAGGGGGCCCAGTACAAGGTCGGCGACGGCGTGGCACAGAACTTCGCCGGCGGCACCATCTTCTATTCGCCGGCAACCGGGGCGCACGCGATCACCGGCGATGTGCTGGCCAAGTACCGCGCGGCCGGCGGACCGCAGGGCGATCTCGGCTTCCCGGCGAGCAACGAGACCGACGGCGGCATTTCCCCGACGAGCCGGATCGCCACCTTCGCCGCAGCCGACAACCCGGCGATCTTCTGGACGCCCGAGCACGGCGCGTTCGTCGTCCGTGGCGCGATGAACGCGGCGTGGGACAAGCTCGGCGGCGCCACCGGCAAGCTCGGCGTACCCACGGCCGACGAGTCCTGGAAGGGCGACGTCGTCAGCCAGAAGTTCACCGGCGGTTCGATCTCGTGGAACAAGTCCACCCGGGCGTTCAGCACCGAGCCCGCCGAGCTGGCGTCGCAACTGAGCGGCCTCCAGGTGCCCAGTGTCGATCTGCCGGGTGGCGTGACCTCGCAGGCCGATGAGTCCGGCAAGTGGTACCAGTTCCACTGGTGGTGGCTGCTGGCGATCATCCCGCTGTTGCTGGTGGTGGTCGGCATCGTGATCGCGGCACTGCTGCGGCGCCGGCGGAATGCCGGTCAGGACGCCATCGACGACCAGGACGCGTACGACTACGACGACCACGAGTTCGGCGACGGCGAGTACGGCGACCCGCAGTATGCCGATGGCGGCGCCGACAGCGAGTACGGCGACGAGTACGCGGCCGAGGACCAGCAGTTCGACAACCCGCACGGCGGCCCCGCGTTCCAGAGCAACCCTGATGTCATCGACACCGCGCCGACGGTGTACCCGGATTTCACGGCCGAACAGCCCACTGAAACGCCGGCCGAGACGGCCGAGGGTGAGCGGTCCGAGGAGGTGCCCGAGGCGCAGGCCGAAGCCGAGGCCCAGCCGGTGGACGCGGCCGAGCCCACCGAGCCGGAGCCGGAGCCGGACGCCGACGAATCCGCCGACGAGCCGACGACATCGGTGCAACTGCCCGACGCCCTGCGTCGCGGCGGTGCGGCGGCAGGCCTCACCGCGGCCGGGTTGGCGGGCTTCGCGGGCCTACGGCCCCGGGACCCCGGCGACCGCGTCTGGGCAGCGCCGGCCGACGGCCGCGACGCCGACGCCCAGGCCGGTGACGAGTGCGCGCCCGAGCCGCAAGAACAGGCCCCCGAGGTCGAGGCGGCTGAGACACCGGCAGCGGAACCGGCCACCGAGACGCCCGTGGACGAGCCTCCTGTGCACGAGCCGCCTGCGGTCGCGACACCGCCGGAGGAGACGGTGGTGGCCGGTCCCGCCAGCGGCAGACACCATGCGCTGGGGGCCGAGGAACCCGAGACCGCGCAGATGTCGTTCCGCGTGGCCACCGGTGCCGAGCCGCCCGAGGGCTATGACATCAAGGCCAATACGGAGTCGGGTTTGTACTGGGTGCCGGGGTCTCCCGGATATGCCGAGGCGCCTGTCCAAATCTGGTTTGCCAGTGAGGAATTCGCGGTCACCAACGGGTTCATCCGCGGCTGACCGGAGTCACGACTGAGCCCCGCTGCGAGCGACTGCAGCGGGGCTCATCTGTAGGTCTGGCCGGCGTCAGATCTTGCGGATGACGGTCACGACCTTGCCGAGTACGACCGCGTCGTTGCCCGGGATCGGATCGAACGCCGGGTTGTGCGGCATCAGCCACACCTGGCCCTTCGTGCGCTTGAAGGTCTTCACCGTGGCCTCGCCGTCGATCATCGCCGCGACGATGTCGCCGTTGTCGGCCACGTTCTGCTGCCGCACGACGACCCAGTCGCCGTCGCAGATCGCGGCGTCGATCATCGACTCGCCGACGACCTTCAGCAGGAACAACGAGCCCTCGCCCACGAGTTCGCGGGGGAGCGGGAAGACGTCTTCGACGGCCTCTTCGGCCAGGATCGGGCCACCGGCCGCGATCCGGCCGAGCACCGGGACGAAGGTCGGCTCGGGCAGCGCGTCCGAACCGGCGACATCGGTGGTGATGGTGGCTCCGGTCGAATCGTCCGCGCCGCGCACGTCCACCGCGCGCGGGCGGTTCGGGTCACGGCGCAGGTAGCCCTTCTTCTCCAATGTGCGCAGCTGGTGGGCCACCGACGATGTCGAGGTGAGACCGACGGCGTCACCGATCTCCCGGATGCTGGGCGGATAACCGCGCGTGGTGACCGAGGTGCGGATGACATCGAGGATGGTCCGCTGGCGCTCGGTGAGGCTGCTGGACCGTCCGCCTGCCTGGGTGTCCGGGGTATCGGTGCTGTCGCTCATGGAGACGAATCTAGCCCAGCGCACCCGATTCATCAAACATGTGTTCGAGATCGGGCGGCTCGGCGTGTCGCGGGCGTGATCCGGTGGTGACGTCGTGAAAGGGGTGGCGGAGTCGGGGTACGGAACTTGTCGGTGGGTGGTCGTATCGTTCGCAACAGTTCGATCACATGTTCTACCCTTCGAACATTTGGGCGATATAGTCGAACACAAGAGCGATCGAACCTATGTACGAACTCCTGAGAGGAACCGACATGACCGTCATCACCCGCGAATACCCGACCGACGTCGTCGTCCGCACCGTGCCTCGGCGTTCAGATGTCAACCGGCACCGCCAGGCCCGGCTGCGGCCGGCCGGCGCGCGTCCCTCGGGCGCGGCCTTCCGGCACCGGGGTACGGGCGTGCTGACGTCGCGTGCCTCGCACCGCCGCAATCCGATCACCCCGTTGACCACGGTGATGCTGGCCCTGGTCGCGGCCGGGATCACGGTGTGGCTGGGTCTGGTGGCGCAGTTCGGCGAAGCGGTCCAGCCGACTTCTTCGACGGCCTCCGTGCCCGCGCAGCTCGCGGTGGTCCGGGTGCAGACGGGGGAGTCGATCCAGCAGGTCGCGCGGCGGGTGGCGCCCGACGCGCCGGTCAGTGCCGTCGTCGACCGCATCAAGGAGCTGAACAAGCTCCCGTCGGTGGCCCTGAACGCCGGGCAGACGCTGATCGCGCCGGTCGGCTGAGGACAGTCCGTGCGCGCGTCGATCGGCACGGCGCCCGGCCGCGTCAGAGCGGCACGGGTAGGCTCGAGACCGTTCGAAACGGTCGATTGTCGGTGCGGCGAAGGAGCGGTGATGCACTGTCCGTTCTGCCGGCATCCGAACTCGCGTGTAGTCGATTCACGAGAAGCTGACGAAGGGCAGGCGATTCGGCGTCGCCGGTCATGCCCGGAGTGCGGTCGCCGGTTCACCACGGTGGAGACCGCAGTCGTCGCGGTGGTCAAACGCAGCGGCGTCACCGAACCGTTCAGCCGGGACAAGGTGATCAAGGGCGTACGGCGCGCCTGCCAGGGGCGGCAGGTCGACGACGATGCCCTGAACCAGTTGGCGCAGAAGGTCGAAGATGCGGTGCGGGCCACCGGATCTCCCGAAGTGCCGAGCCATGAGGTCGGGTTGGCGATCCTCGGTCCTCTGCGTGACCTCGATGAGGTCGCCTATCTGCGGTTCGCGTCGGTGTACCGCTCATTCTCGTCCGCGGAGGACTTCGAACGCGAAATCGAGGCGCTGCGGGCGCACCGCGGTGTGACGTCGTCGGGCTGACGGCAGCTAGGTCGCGCTGCGCTCGTCGGTCTCCATGGCGTCGAGAACCGCATACTTCGTATCTTGCGGGGCGTCGATGGACTTCGCGGTGACACCGGTCTGCAGGAGTCCGCGCAGCGCATCACGGTCGTAGACCGACGGCGCCGTCGTGTCGATGAATTCCTCGATGAGTTTCACGAACCGATCGGGGTCGTCGTGAAATGGGAAATGTCCTGAGTTGTCGAAGAACTCGAGCCGGGAGCCCGGCATCGCGGCGTGGGCGAGTTCTCCGTGGGCGGCCGGGATGACGGCATCCTGGGTGCCCCAAACCAATTGCACCGGAATGGCTTCGGTCAAATAACATCGGTCCAGCATCGTGACCACCTGGCCGCGCCAGTCGACCACTGCGCGCAGGGTCCGGGCGAAGGCGGATGAGGCCTTGGGTTCGGGCAGGTCGTTGAGGATGCGCAGCATGTTCGGCAGGTCGTGGCCCAGGCCGGTCGACCCGAGCAGCGCTCCGCCGAGACGCCCGGCGAGCTGAAGGGCGGGCAGTACCAACGGGATTCGCAACAGTGCCAGCGCTTCGGTGCCCAGCGGCAGCGCCGCGAGTCGCAGTGCGATGTTCACGTCGCGGGTGACACCGCCGGCACCCACCAGCACGAGGCGATCGACCAATTGCGGGAACTGATAGGCGAACTGCATGGCCACGCCGCCGCCCAGTGAATGGCCGATGACCGTCACGCGTTCGATGTCGAGCACGCTGAGCAGGTCCCGCATGCCGTTGGCGTACGCCGCCACCGAGTAGTCGGCGCGCGGCTTGTCGGACTGGCCGTGGCCCAGCAGGTCAGGGGCGATGACGGTGAACCGCTGGGCGAGGCGCGTCTGAACGGTTTCCCACGTGGTGGAGTTGTCGCCGATGCCGTGGATCAGCAGGATCGCCGGCCCCGAGCCCGCCACCCGGTACGCGCGGCGGTAACCATGGATGGTGCGGTACTCCAGCCGCGGCGTCACGTCGCGCACCGAGTGCAGGTTGGGCTTTCCATCGGACATCGTCCCAGCTCCTTCCCATGGTGTCGGCCAAGCCGACCGCGTGGTCAGTCGCCGACAGTGCCGTCGTCGCCGGCTTGGGGATCGGAGAATCCGTCACCGGACTGTTCGGCGAGGAACTGCTCGAACTGTGCGCCGAGTTCGTCGCCGCTGGGTAGTTCCTCGTCACGTGCCAGCAACGACCGATTTTCCTGAGCAGCGACGAACGAATCGTACTGTTGTTCCAGTGCACTGACCACTTGAGCGACTTCGGCGCTGGCCTCCACCTGCTCGCTGATCTTGGCGTACACCTCGGCGCCCGCCTCCGACAGCGCGTGCAGCGGAATCTGCAGCGACGCGATCCGGGAGACCTCACCCAGCAGCGCCTCGGCGGCGGGCGGATACGCGGTCTGCGCTAGGTAGTGCGGCACATGCACGGTGAAGCCGAGGGCTTCGTGGCCGTGCTGAATCATCCGGTACTCCAACAGGTTCGACACGCTGGCCGGAACCTGTACCTCGCCAACCCACGGCGTGTGATCGGCGATCAGCTCCTTGTTGCCGGCGTGTGCCGTCATGGTGACGGGGCGGGTGTGCGGGACCGCCATCGGGATGGCGCCCAGCCCGATGATCTGCCGGACCCCGAGCCGCTCGGACAGCAGCCGCACCGCCGTGATGAAACGTTCCCAGCGCAGATCCGGCTCCATCCCGGCCAGCAGCAGGAACGGCGTCCCGGCGGTGTCGTGCAGCGCGTACAGGTTCAGTTCGGGATCGTCGTACTTGGTGAAGTGGTCGGTGGTGAACGTCATCAGCGGCCGGCGTGACCGGTAGTCCAGCAGTTC
Source organism: Mycobacterium sp. SMC-21 (assembly GCF_045310825.1). Lineage (NCBI taxonomy): Bacteria > Bacillati > Actinomycetota > Actinomycetes > Mycobacteriales > Mycobacteriaceae > Mycobacterium > Mycobacterium sp. SMC-21. The sequence continues at coordinate 48,057 of NZ_JBJIAO010000024.1, forward strand.
GTCGATGGCGAACGACGCGACCAGTTCGGTGTCGAGCGTGTTCTTCAGGTGCTCGGCGGCCAGCCGGATGGCGTGACCGGCATCGGAGAAGCCTTCGAGGGCGTGCACCATCACCGGTCCGCGGCCGTCGGCGGCGGACAACTGGGGCGCGGGGAATTCCAGCTCGTACATACCGCTCTGCTCGGGCTGATACTGCTGGCCCCGGCTGTTGTCGGGCCGCTGGCCGCTCGCGTTGCGCGCGTTCCCGTCGTGCTCGCTCACCTTCACACTCCTTGCCGTCGTGCGTTCACATCTCGCCGGATGTGTCTCCTACAAGTGTCGCGCATTCTTGTGTTGTTCCCGGTGTCGGCCCGCAGTACGCATGGTGCACCAGGTGCTGCTCGTGCCGTCGGTATCGGGCAAGATCGGACAGATGCTTCGCACCCGACTGGCCGTGAGCGCATTCGCCGCGCTGCTGGCCACCGCGTGCAGCCCGCCTGCGATCAAGGCCGATCCCCGTGCCGGCGACCCCGGTACGGTCGCCGCCGGCGCGGCCGTGGTCCCGGGACCCCGGCCCGATCCGCGCGTCGGAGCGGTGTTCCTGGGCAGCGATTCCGTGCACACCTGCAGTGGCGCGGTCCTCGACTCGCTGGCCGGGAATCTGATCATCACGGCCGCACACTGCCTGGACGCGGCGTTCGACGCGACGTTCGCGCCCGGTTACCGCGGCGGTGTGCCCGGCGACTTCTGGCACATCGATGCGGTGTACCTGGACCCGCGCTGGGTTCGCAGCCAGGACCCGGCCGCCGACTACGCGATCGCCCGCGTCAGCCACGGCGGCGCGGCCACGACCGAGACGCTGGAACGTCACGCCGGCGGCGGCTTCGTGCTCGGCGCCGCACCGGGCCCCGACGTTCCGATCACGGTGACGGGATACCCGCTCGGTGACGGCGGGGACCAGGTCAGCTGTAGTGCGCCGACATCACGCCCCGACCGCGGGTTCCCGGCGCTGCGCTGCCCGGGCCTGGTCGACGGCACCAGCGGCTCGCCGTGGGTGTCGGCGACCGAGGTCAGGGGAGTGGTCGGCGGCCTGCAGGGCGGTGGCTGCAGCGGCAACGACGTGTCGTACTCGTCACCCTTCGATGTGCAGATCCAGCTGCTGTATCAGCGAGCCCAGGAGGGCGGTCCCGCGGACCGCGCCACCGGCGCCCCTGACGACGGCTGCAGCGCCTAGCGTCTGAACTGGTTCAGCGCCCGCAGCTTGTTCATCACGTCGAGCGCGGCGACCTTGTAGGCCTCCGAGAAGGTCGGGTAGTTGAAGACGGCGTCGACCAGGTATTCCACCGTCCCGCCGCACCCCATCACGGCCTGGCCGATGTGGACCAGTTCGGTCGCGTTGGAGCCGAAGATGTGCACGCCGAGCAGCGTCAGGTCCTCGGTGGACACCAGCAGCTTGAGCATGCCGTACGAGTCACCGGCGATCTGCCCGCGCGCCAGTTCGCGGTAGCGCGACACCCCGACCTCGTAGGGAATCGAGCTGTCGGTGAGATCGACTTCGGTGGCGCCGACGTACGACACCTCGGGAATGGAGTAGATGCCGATCGGCTGCAGGTCGGTCATGCCCTTACAGGGCTCGCCGAACGCGTGGTACGCCGCCAGCCGGCCCTGGTCCATCGAGGTCGCGGCCAGCGCCGGGAAGCCGATGACGTCACCGACGGCGTAGATGTGGTCGACCTTGGTCTGGTAGTTGTCGTCGACGAAAATCCTTCCGCGACTGTCGACCTCGAGGCCCGCCTGGCCGACGTCGAGGTGCTCGGTCTGCCCCTGCCGGCCGGCCGAGTACATCACCGTCTCGGCGGGGATCTGCTTTCCGCTGGCGAGCGTGGTCAAGGTTCCGCCGGGACCCACGTCCACCGCGGTCACCTCTTCGCCGAACCGGAAGGTCACCGCGAGGTCGCGCAGGTGGAATTTGAGGGACTCGATGATCTCGGAATCGCAGAAGTCCAGCATTGTCGGGCGCTTCTCGATCACGGTCACCTTGGTGCCGAGCGCCGCGAACATCGACGCGTACTCGATACCGATGACTCCCGCGCCGACCACCACCATCGACTGCGGCAGGCTCTTGAGGTCCAGGATCCCGTCGGAGTCCAGGACGCGTTCCTCGTCGAACTTCACCCCGGCCGGACGGACCGGCTTGGTACCGGTGGCGATGACGACATACCGCGCCCTGATGTTGACGTTCTCGTCGCGGGTGGGGTCCTCGATGACCAGGGTGTGCGGGTCGAGGAACCGGCCGTGGCCTTCGAACAGCTCGACCCCGTTGCGCAGCAGCTGGTTGCGGACCACGTCCTGTTCCCTGCCGATGACGTGCGTGGTGCGGCGCAACAGATCGGCGGGGGTGATCCGTTCCTTGACCCGGTAGCTGGAGCCGTACAGTTCGCGCTGACTCATCCCGGTGAGGTAGACGACCGCCTCACGCAATGTCTTGGACGGGATGGTCCCGGTGTTCACGCAGACCCCGCCGAGCATGCGCCCACGCTCGATGACTGCGACGGATTTTCCCAGCTTGGCGGCGGCGATCGCAGCCTTCTGCCCGCCGGGACCGGATCCGATGACGACGAGGTCGAACTCCTGCGTGGAACCCATGACAGCCAGGTTGGCACGGCACGCGTGATCATGCAGCCGGATCATCGGCGAACTTTGCGGAAACACCACGGGTGCGGCCCGTTATCCACAGATCCGAGTTCATCCACAGCCGGGGTCGCCGGCGGTGTCGGCCGACGATTCCTGACGGACCGTGCTGCCACGTTCAGGGCATGACAACTTTCAGCTCATTCGATTTCCAACTGAACCGGCCCGGCGCCCTGATCGCGGCAGTGCCCGCGGTCCTGGGGTTCGCGCCCGAGAAGTCGCTGGTCCTCGTCACCATCATCGGCGGTGAGATGGGCGCGGTCCTGCGCGTGGACCTCTCGGCAGGATTCTTCGAGGCCCTGCCCGAGGCCCTCGGCCATCTCTCCGGCATGGCCGCCGCGGCAGATGCGGACGCCGCCGTCGGGGTGATCGTCGACGAACACGGCGTCGACTGCGTGATGTGCGCGGACATGTACCGCGACGTGACCGACGAACTCGAGGAGGCGCTGGCCGAGCGCGGCATCGAACTGCTCGCGGTGCACGTCGTCGACCGGGTGGCGGCCGGCGGCCGCTGGCAGTGCGCCGACGGCTGCGGGAACGCCGGCGTCGTCGAGGATCCCGAATCGTCACCCGTCACCATGGCCGCGGTGCTCGACGGCCGGCGCCTCTACGCCCGGCGCGCGGACCTCGTCGACGTCGTCGCCGTCACCGACGCGCGGCGTGCCGAGGCGTTGCGGCCGGCGATCGAAAAGCGCGCTGCCACAGTGGATTACCGCGGGCGTCCCGATGCCGAGGTGCGCGCCGATATCGAGCATGCGGTGGCGTGTGCCACCGGGTCCCCGGACGGCTCGCCACTACCCGACGACGACGCGGTGCGCCTGGCGTGCGCGGTGACGGATTCGCGGGTGCGGGACACGCTGTACGCGTTGGCGGTCGGGGAGCGCGCGGCCGCGGCCGAGTCGGTGTGGGCCGCGCTGACCCGCACCCTGCCCGCGCCGTGGCGGGTGGAGGTATTGGTGTTGCTGGCGTTCAGCGCGTACGCCCGGGGCGACGGACCGCTCGCCGGGGTGGCGTTGCAGGCCGCACTGGACGTCGACAGTGGGCACCGGATGGCGGGCATGCTCGACGCTGCCCTGCAAAACGGTATGCGGCCGGACCGCATCCGCGAGTTGGCGCTGACGGGCTACAAGCTGGCCGAGCGCCTCGGCGTGCAGATGCCGCCGCGGCGCATCTTCGGCAGGTCGGCGTGAGCCTCGTGGGCCCGGGTCAGACCTTCTCGACGCGAACCGCGTGCGCCATGTGATGCGGCAGCTCGACCTGTTCGTGGCCGGGGATGACGATCAGCACGCTGCCCTGCTCGGTGGCCTGCACGGTGACGCGCGCGTTCGGCACGACGCCGGCGTCCTTGAGCCGGGCGATCAGCTCGGTGTCGCCCTGGACGTGTTCGGTCAGCTGACGCACGCGGACCGCGACCGGGAATCCGGTGGGCAGCTCGGTGAGCCGGACGAGGCTGACGTCGGAGTCACCGGTCGAGATGACGCCGAGTTCGGCGAGGCCGGGGATCGGGTTACCGAACGGGGAGGTGGTCGGATTGTCGAGCACCTGGACCAGCCGGCGTTCGACGTCCTCGCTCATCACGTGTTCCCAGCGGCACGCCTCGGCGTGGACTTCCTCCCACGGCAGGCCGATCACATCGACCAGCAGACGCTCGGCAAGCCGGTGCTTGCGCATCACCGACACGGCCAGCGAGCGGCCCTTGTCGGTCAGTTCGAGGTGGCGATCACCGGCGACGTGCAGCAGCCCGTCGCGCTCCATCCGCGACACCGTCTGGCTGACGGTGGGGCCGCTCTGCTCGAGTCGTTCGGCAATGCGCGCACGCAGCGGCACCACGCCCTCTTCTTCGAGGTCGTAGATCGTCCGCAGGTACATCTCGGTCGTATCGATCAGATCGTTCATGCCAAATTCCTCCAGGCCTCCGCCGGTGCCCAGCTTACCGGTTTGGCCGGGTCAACAGGCATCCACCACGGCCGATCGACGCTGTGATTCCTGCGGCGGACAACGGCGGGCAGACCGGCCGGAAAAAACGGTGCCCGCCGGATATTCCGGCGGGCACCAGGGTGTGCAGTTGTTGGGTGGCGGCGATCAGCTCGCGTAGGCCCGCAGGCGCTCGGCGCGCTCGCCGTTGCGGAGCTTCGACATGACCTCGCGCTCGATCTGGCGGACCCGCTCGCGGGACAGGCCGAACAGCTTGCCGATCTGGTCCAGGGTGCGGGGCTGGCCGTCGTCGAGGCCGAACCGCAGCCGGATCACCTGCTGCTCGCGCTCGTCCAAGGTGGCGAGCACGTGCCGGATGTCGGTGTGCAGCAGCTCCGAGATGACGGCGTTCTCGGCAGAGAGCGCCTCGGAGTCCTCGATGAAGTCCCCGAGCGGAGCCTCCTCGTCGGTGCCGACCGGCATGTCCAGGCTCACCGGGTCGCGGCTGTGCTCGAGCAGGTCGTTGATCTTCTCGACCGGGATGCCCGACTCTTCGGCGAGCTCTTCGTCGGTGGCCTCACGTCCCAGGCTCTGGTGCATCTCGCGCTTGATCCGAGCCAGCTTGTTGACCTGCTCCACCAGGTGGACGGGGAGCCGGATGGTCCGGCTCTGGTCGGCCATGCCGCGGGTGATCGCCTGACGAATCCACCAGGTGGCGTACGTCGAGAACTTGAAGCCCTTGGCGTAGTCGAACTTCTCCATCGCCCGGATGAGGCCGAGGTTGCCTTCCTGGATCAGGTCCAGCAGCGGCATGCCGCGGCCGGTGTAACGCTTGGCCAGCGACACCACGAGGCGGAGGTTGGCTTCGAGCAGGTGCCGGCGTGCGGCTTCGCCGTCGCGGACGATGGCGGCCAGGTCACGCTTGCGGTTGTCGCCGAGTCGCTTCTTGGTCTCCAGCAGGTGGGCTGCGTACAGGCCGGCCTCGATGCGCTTGGCCAGTTCCACCTCGTCCTCGGCGTTGAGCAGAGCGGTCTTACCGATGCCGTTCAGGTACACGCGCACCAGGTCCGCGGCGGGACTCTGGGCGTCAAGATCGGAATCGATACGGCTTGTGGTGGCGTTTGCCATTTGCGGCCTCCTGCTCGTGCTCAGCTCGAACTGTCACTTGCTTCAACGCCCCAGCGGCAGGAGAAGTTCCCGAGGCCCTCTTGGCTCATGGCCTCTGACCAGCGGTTTTTCGAGGTCGACCTGAGAATGTCCTTAGAAAGGAGAAAGAAGGAAACTCAGGTAGAGGTCAAGACTCGATATCCCCGTCGATGACGGGGTGCCGGTCCTCGATCGCGGGCCGCTCGGCAGTGGGGAACATCGGCGCCCGGCGGGCCGCGTCGTAGCGGCGCGGTTCCTGCGCGGTGCGCGGTGGGCGGTCGTTGGCGATCAGCACCGCGATCCACGGCAGGGGAATGGATGCGATCAGGATGCCCAGCGAGATCAGGCCGTTGTGCCAGATGCTGTAGGCCAGTGCGGCCAGCAACAGCGCCGGCACGCGGAACGACATGATGGTGAGGTAGCGACGGACGCGCGCGCGGTGCTGCTCCTCATAGGCGGGTGCTGCGCGAGTGATGAGGACCGGCCGACCGTCGTCGTCGAAACTCAGCTCAGGGCCGTGTTTCATAGCTCCACTGTCCCACATCTGGCTCAGTGCCGCCGCGACCGGTTCGCCTGAGGTGCCACAATGAATCCATGCAGACCGACACCCTCGAACGCACCGATTCCGATGAACAGGTCGACGACGGTACGGACGACGACCGACCTAAGCACTTCCACTACGTCAAGAAGGACAAGATCGCCGAGAGTGCCGTCATGGGCACCCATGTCGTCGCGCTGTGCGGCGAGGTGTTCCCGGTGACCAAGTCACCCAAGCCCGGGTCGCCCGTGTGCCCGGATTGCAAGCGCATCTACGAACAGATGAAGAAATAGCCGCAACCGGTCAGGCCGGCGGCTCGGCCACCCGCTCGGCTGGTTGATCGGTGGGCTGATCGCCCGTGAGGGTCTCGGCTTTTTCTTCGAGCCATTCGCGCAGGCGCCGGGCGTGGGTGTCCGGCGCCGGCCATTCCTCCTGGATCGCCGCGTTGAGTTCGGCGCCGATCATGATGGCGAATCCCAGCGCGAAGGCGAACAGGAGGAACGCGATCGGCGTCGCGAGCGCGCCGTAGGTGTAGCCGGTCGCGGTGATCCAGGTCAGATAGAACCGCAGGCCCACCGTCGCCACCACGAAGACCACGGTCGCCAGCACCGCGCCGAACAGCAGCCGATGGGTCGGCAGCGGTTGGGGCAGCGCAACGCGATACAGCACGGTCACGGCCAGCACGATGCCCAGCAGTAGCGCGGGCCAGTACCCGTACTTCATCGCGTTGGACCACGTCTGGGGAATGTGCTGGGCGATCTTCATCGGTCCGATGGCGGCCACCGGGGCCGTCGCGATCACGAACAGCAGCATCACGAGATACAGCCCGAGCGCGTAGAAACGCTGCCGCACCGGGTGGCGCAACGGCGTCTGATCATGGGCCTCGACGACCGCGTCGACGAATGCCGAGATCGCGGACGAGCCCGCCCACAGCGAGATGACGAACCCGAGGGACACCACCTCGCCGCGGGCGCCCACGGCGATGTCGCGCACCGTGGGTTGGATGATCTCGTTGATCACGTTCGGCGAGAAGAAGTTCTTCGCCGTCCCGATCAGTTGTTCCTGGATCATCGGCAGCGTCTCGGGGCCGAACAACGGCGCCACGTACGCCAAGCTGCCCAGCATGCCCAGCAGCAAGGGCGGTAGGGACAGTGCCGACCAGAACGCAGCCTGAGCCGACTCGGAAAAGATCGAGTCGTCCCAGCTTTTCGACAGTGCGCGTCGGATGACCCGTAACACGTGGTGACGTGTCGGCTTGATCGGCTTCGTCTGGTCGTTCATGACCAGACCAGCATTACCGAAGAGATCCCATCAGGACCGTATTTGAGGTGACCGGCGGGTCACTCGGTCTCGGCGCTGACCACCAGCACAGCGGCCAGCTCGACCAGCTTGGATTCGTGCTCGTTGGCGTGGTGCTGGCAGAACAGGAGCTCCATGCCGGACGGCAGGGTAGCGCGAACGCGGGCGGCAGCGCCGCACCGGTCACAGCGGTCGGCCCGTGTCAGTGCCGGGCCCGTCAGAGTTGCGTTCATGGCGCCTCCTTCTGCTCGTCGCCGCCTGGGCGCTTTGCCGGTTACACATCTCTACTCTCTCAGACGATTTGGATTCCAGCGTTGTTCCCCAGGTGTTCACGGGTGTGTCGTGTCTCACCTATCGCTGGAGTTGCGGGCGCGGCAGGCTGACCGCATGATCGCCGCGCCCACAGTCCTGGTCCATCTGTGTAGTGAAACGGATTGGGCGCGTGCCCAGTTCGATGGCGAGCTCAGACCACCCTCACTCGACGAGGTGGGGTTCGTGCACCTGTCGGCTCCGGAACAGGTCCACCTGCCGGCCAATCGGCTCTACCGCGGGCAGTCCGACCTGCTGCTCTTGGTCTGTGACCCGGACCTGCTCGGGTCGCCGGTTCGCTGGGAGCCCGGGGTGCCTACGGATCCGGCCTCGATGCTCTTCCCGCATCTGTACGGTGCCCTGCCCGCCGGCGCGGTGACGCGCACCGTGCCCTACCGGCCTGATGCCGAGGGCGTTTTCCCTGTTCTGCCGGCAAATTTCGGGGCCGGCGCCGTTGGTTAACGGAAAATGAACGACACTGTGAGAAATCTGTCCACTCATCGGGATTGTGGCCCGAGTCACCGTCCGGGGATTGACACGATCGCGCGCGTAAATATCCCCGACACGGTGAGGACATGATCAACCACACGAATTCTGAAGACGCGACGGGTAAGCGCCGTCGCGCAAGAGGACTGAAGGGACTCGGTGTCGCACTGACGGCGAGCGCCCTTCTAGTCATGTCGGCGCTGCCGGCATGGGCGGCCGAGAACATGACGATCACGTTCATCCGGCACGGTCAGTCGTACGGCAATACGTCGGGCAACATCGACACCCAGGTGCCGGGCCCGGTACTGACGCCGGACGGTCAGCAGCAGGCCAAGGACATCGCGGCCAAGCTGGGCGACCGGAACTTCGATGCCATCTACGCGTCCACGATGGTTCGGACGCAGCAGACGGCGACGCCGTTGTCGCAGTACCTCGGTCTGCCGATCCAGGTGTTGCCGGGTCTGCGGGAGATCGAAGCCGGCAAGTACGAAGGCACCCCGGAGCGCGCGGGCATCTTCGGCTACCTGACGGCACCGCTGGCGTGGGCGGGCATCACCGTGACGCCGCCGCCGAACATCGCCTTCAACCCGACCACCCCGAACCTGGACGCGTTCATCCCGTCCGCGGCCGATCCGACCACCGGTCTGAACGGTCACCAGTTCGAGGACCGGGTCAACGGCGCGTTGCAGACGATCTACGACAACGGCGACCGCAACGCAGCGGTGTTCTCGCACGGCGGCACCATCATGATCTGGACGATGATGAACGCCAAGAACCTGAGCGCCGAACAGAAGATCATGCTGTTCACCCAGCATCCGCTGGGTAACACGGGCGTTGTCGTCGTCGAGGGCAACCCCGAGGACGGCTGGAACCTGGTCGAGTGGAACGGCGTCAAGATCGCCGGCATGCAGAAGGGCCCGATCGAGAACGTGCTGACGCAGGTCCGCACGCTGTCGCGTCAGCTCAACTCGGTGGTGCAGGACGTCGCCGCGGCGTTCCAGACCGGCAACGTCGGCAAGATCCTGACCGCGATCAACCACGGTGCCGCGGACGCGCTGTTCTCGACGGCCAAGTTCGTCCGGGCCATCAACGCCCAGGTCATCGGCGGGGTCACCACGGCCATCGACAACCTGCAGAAGAAGCTGGCCCCGCCGGCTCCGGCTGCGGGCACGCAGACCACCGCCCCGACCTCGGGTGCTGCGGTCTCGCCGGCCGCGTTCTCGGCTCCGGCTCCGGTTGCGGCCAAGGCTCCGGCCGCGGCGCAGGCGGGCGACTCGCCGGCCAAGGTGGCGGACGCTCCGGCGTCGGACAACAAGGTTGACGGTCAGGTCAAGGCCGAGGCGGCCAAGGCCGACGCCGACGCCGCCAAGGCGGAGGGGCAGGCCAAGGCTGACGACGCCAAGGCCGACGCCGATGCCGCCAAGGCGGAGGGCCAGACCAAGGCCGACGAGGCCAAGGCCAAGGCTGACGCCAAGAAGGCTGCGGCCGAGGCCAAGAAGGCCGCTGCCAAGGCCAAGGCCGAGGAGAAGAAGGCTGCCGCCGAGGCCAAGAAGGCGGAGGCCAAGGCCAAGGCTGACGCCAAGAAGGCTGCCGCCGAGGCCAAGAAGGCCGAGGCGAAGGCCAAGGCAGAGTCTGCGAAGGCCACTGCCGGCGCAAGCGCTGGAAGCACCGACTGACAGCTCGCTGTCGGGTAACCACAGATCGGCCCCCTTCTCCCTCGGGAAGGGGGCCGATTTGCGTCGTCGAGGTTTCGTCAATTGTGACGAAACCTGTCCACTGGCCGGGATTGTGGCCTGTATCACCATTACCGGGCTGGCACTGTCGCGCGGGTAAATATCCCCCCGAGACAGTGAGGACATCATTAACCACACAAATTCAGGCGCGGGACATCGTCGTCGCGCGCGTGGGCTCAAGGGACTCGGTGTCGCTCTGACCGCGGGCGCCCTTCTGGTCATGTCGGCGCTGCCGGCATGGGCAGCCGAGAACATGACGATCACGTTCATCCGGCACGGTCAGTCGTACGGCAACCTGTCGGGGGTCGGTGACACCTCGACACCCGGGCCGACGCTGACCGACCTCGGCCAGCAGCAGGCCAAGGACATCGCGGCCAAACTCGGTGACAACAACTACGACGCGATCTACGCCTCGACGATGGTCCGGACGCAGCAGACGGCCGTGCCCATGTCGCAGTATCTGGGTCTGCCGATCACGGTGTTGCCGGGCATCCAGGAGATCGAAGCCGGCATGTACGAGGGCACGCCCGAACGGGCAGCGCTGTTCGGCTACCTGACGGCACCGCTGGCGTGGGCGGGCATCACCGTGACGCCGCCGCCGAACATCGCCTTCAACCCGATCACCCCGAACCTGGACGCGTTCATCCCGTCCGCGGCCGATCCGACCACCGGTCTGAACGGTCACCAGTTCGAGGACCGGGTCAACGGCGCGTTGCAGACGATCTACGACAACGGCGACCGCAATGCGGCGGTGTTCTCGCACGGCGGCACCATCATGATCTGGACGATGATGAACGCCAAGAACCTGAGCGCCGAACAGAAGATCATGCTGTTCACCCAGCATCCGCTGGGTAACACGGGCGTTGTCGTCGTCGAGGGCAACCCCGAGGACGGCTGGAACCTGGTCGAGTGGAACGGCGTCAAGATCGCCGGCATGCAGAAGGGCCCGATCGAGAACGTGCTGACGCAGGTCCGCACGCTGTCGCGTCAGCTCAACTCGGTGGTGCAGGACGTCGCCGCGGCGTTCCAGACCGGCAACGTCGGCAAGATCCTGACCGCGATCAACCATGGTGCGGCCGACGCGCTGTTCTCGACGGCCAAGTTCGTCCGGGCCATCAATGCCCAGGTCATCGGCGGGGTCACCACGGCCATCGACAACCTGCAGAAGAAGCTGCACCCGCCGGCGCCTGCGGCCGGCACCGAGGCTCCGGCTGCGCACTCGGGTGCAGCGGTGTCGCCGGCCGCGTTCTCGGCTCCGGCTCCGGCTCCGGTTGCGGCCAAGGCCCCGGCCGCGGCGCAGGCGGGCGACTCGCCGGCCAAGATGGCGGACGCTCCGGCTTCCGATGCCAAGGCTGCCGAGGTCAAGCCTGCGGAGGTCAAGGGCGACGCCGTGAAGGTCGACGCGAACGCCAAGGCCGACGACAACCAGGCCGACCAGGCCAAGGTCGACGGGCCCACCAAGGCCGAGGCCGCCAAGGCCAAGGCCGAGGAGAAGAAGGCTGCCGCCGAGGCCAAGAAGGCGGAGGCCAAGGCCAAGGCTGACGCCAAGAAGGCGGAGGCCAAGGCCAAGGCTGACGCCAAGAAGGCTGCCGCCGAGGCCAAGAAGGCCGAGGCGAAGGCCAAGGCAGAGTCTGCGAAGGCCACTGCCGGCGCAGGCGCTGGAAGCACCGACTGACGGTCACCGTCGCGCGATCGGCCCCCTGCTCCGCGGAGGAGGGGGCCGATTCGTGTCAGCTGTTCGAGCGGGCGGCCAGCAGCAGGTCTCTGGTGATCTCCATGTGCCCGACGTGCTGCGCGATGTCGTGCAGGATGTGCAGCAGCGTCCACTCCGGGCTCGCCGTGGCCAGCACCGAGGCGCGCGTGGTGCCGCCGCGCACCCCGTCGGCCAGCTCGCGGTCCCGGATGCCCTCGGTGACCGCCACCTCGACCCAGCCGGGGAAGCGCTGCTGCAGGGCCGTCAGCCGTGCCAGCAGCTCGTCGACCGGCCCGGTGGCGGTGAACTCGCTGTCGCGGTCGCGCGGGATGCGTTGTCCGGCAATGAAAGAGCCGGCCCAGTAGTCGACCACACCGATGCAGTGGTTGACGATGGCGTAGCAGCTGTTTGCACCGGGCAGGTCGGGCCGGCGGTTGGCGAGGTCGTCACCGAGCACGGTGAGGATGTCGGCCATCGCGGCGAAGCATTCGGACGAGACGTCCAGCATGGCCTGGCCCAGCGGGTGCTGCGAGATCGGCATGCACGAAAGCCTTTCACACGCAGGACTTTTCCCGCTTCCGGTTTTTCGGGGGTGTCGCGCACGCGGCCGCTGGAACCCGCGCAGACGACGACTGCCCCGAAACCGGAGTTTCGGGGCAGTCGTCGTTGAAGCGGGGGACTAGTCCAGGTAGTCGCGCAGGACCTGCGAGCGCGACGGGTGCCGCAGCTTGCTCATGGTCTTGGACTCGATCTGGCGGATGCGCTCACGGGTGACGCCGTAGACCTGGCCGATTTCGTCCAGCGTGCGCGGCTGGCCGTCGGTCAGCCCGAACCGGAGGCGGACGACGCCGGCCTCGCGCTCGGACAGGGTCTCCAGCACCGACTGCAGCTGGTCCTGCAGCAGCGTGAACGACACGGCGTCCACGGCCACGACGGCCTCGCTGTCCTCGATGAAGTCACCGAGCTGGCTGTCGCCTTCGTCACCGATGGTCTGGTCCAGCGAGATGGGCTCACGCGCGTACTGCTGGATTTCCAGCACCTTCTCCGGCGTGATGTCCATTTCCTTGGCGAGCTCTTCGGGCGTGGGTTCGCGGCCCAGGTCCTGCAGCAGCTCACGCTGGATACGGCCGAGCTTGTTGATGACCTCGACCATGTGCACCGGGATACGGATGGTGCGGGCCTGGTCGGCCATGGCGCGGGTGATGGCCTGACGGATCCACCAGGTGGCGTACGTCGAGAACTTGTAGCCCTTGGTGTAGTCGAACTTCTCGACCGCGCGGATCAGGCCCAGGTTGCCTTCCTGGATGAGGTCGAGGAACGCCATGCCGCGGCCGGTGTAGCGCTTGGCCAGCGACACCACCAGACGCAGGTTGGCTTCCAGCAGGTGGTTCTTGGCGCGGTCGCCGTCGCGGCAGATCCACTGCATGTCGCGACGCTGCGCGGCGGGCAGCTTCTCGCCCTTCTCCATCAGCTCGGACATCAGCTGCGTGGCGTAGAGGCCGGCTTCGATGCGCTTGGCGAGCTCGACCTCCTCCTCGGCGTTCAGCAGCGCGACCTTGCCGATCTGCTTGAGGTAGGCACGCACCGAGTCGGCGGACGCGGTGAGCTCGGCATCCTTGCGGGCCTGCCGCAGCGCCTCGGACTCTTCCTCGTCCCAGACGAAGTCGCCGGAGGCCTTGTCCTTCTCGGACGGCTCGTCGGTGTCGTCGCCGTCGGCGGCCTTCGGCGCGGCCTTGGTGCCTTCGGTGTTGGCTTCGGCTTCGGACTCGCCTTCTTCGGCGTCATCCTCGTCGTCATCGTCACTGACGTCGTCGTCGGCCTCGAGGTCGTCGTCGAGTTCCAGGTCGGCGTCGTCGACGTCGATCTCGTCGGGTTCGACGGCGAGGTCGTCGACGTCGGTCACGTCGTCAGCGACGCCACCGTCCTCGGGCTTGGTGGTGGCCTTCGCCGCGCGCTTGGCGGGCGCCTTCGCGGCGGCCTTCTTCGCGGGTGCCTTGGCGGCGCGCTTGGCCGGCGCAGCCTTGGCGGCGGCCTTCTTCGCGGGGGCTTTGGTGGTGCGCTTCACCGGCTCGTCGGCTGTCTCGCTGGCTTTGGTCGCTACCACGGCCACCCTTTCGGTCTTTCGTACAACGGTGGCGTGGGCATGCGCCACCGAAAAGCGTCGGCTGTCGAATATTGGCGTCGATCTTCGATCGGATGATCACCGCTATCCGTTCAGGCGGCCGCCGTTGACCATTGTAACGACATAGTGGCCAGAAGCCGTATCAGCGCCGGTCTCGGAGCGTTGGCGGCCGTCAACGGCCCGTCAATGGCGATGCAGGGCGCCGTCGGCGGCCATCGCGGCGCCGACGATGCCGGCCGAATTCTGCAGCGTCGCGGCGACCACCGGGGTGCGGTTCTTCAGCAGCGGCACCCACTTGTCGGCCTTCTTGCTGATGCCGCCGCCGACGATGAACAGGTCCGGCCAGATGGCGTTCTCGACCGCCACCAGCACCTTGGTGACCTCCTCGGTCCAGCGCTCGTACGACCAGTCCTTGCGCTCCTTGACCGACGACGCGGCCCGGTGCTCGGCCTCCTTACCGCCGACCTCGATGTGCCCGAACTCGGTGTTGGGCAACAGAACCCCGTCGTAGATCACCGCCGAGCCGATGCCCGTGCCGAACGTCAGCAGCACGACCAGTCCGCTCACCTCGCGGCCCGCGCCGAACTTCTCCTCGGCCAGTCCGGCCGCGTCCGCGTCGTTGAGCACCGTCACGTCCTGGCCGTCCAGCCGCGACGCGAACATGTCCCGCACGTTGGTGCCGATCCAGCTGCTGTCGACGTTGGCCGCGGTCCGCACGATGCCCTCGGTCACCACGCCCGGATACGTGACGCCCAGTGGTCCGGTCCAGCCGAACTCACGCACGACGGCGGCCACGGTCTCCGACACGGCTTCGGGCGTCGCCGGCTGCGGGGTGGGGAGACGGAAGCGCTCGCCGATCAGCTGGCCGGTGTCGAGGTCGACGATGCCGCCTTTGACGCCGCTGCCGCCGACATCGATCCCCAGCGCTCGATGCTGTGAGGCGTCGGTCGCGGCGGTGGGCGTCTCGGTCATCTGCACTCCTTGGAGGGGGTGGGCAAGAGGGCGCGACCCACACCCTAACCGCGTGTGCTGCGATAGGTGTCATGACAGCACGCGAACCCGGAAGTGGCACCGCACCTGCTGCACTGCGCGCACTCGCCGAGCAGTTGGCCACCGAGGCCGCCGCCTTCGTCCGCCGGCGGCGCGCCGAGGTTTTCGCCGGTGCCCAGCAGGACGACGGCGCGGTGCGCACCAAGAGCAGCCCGACCGATCCGGTGACCGTCGTCGACACCGAGACCGAGCGGCTGCTGCGCGAGCGCCTGGCAGTGCTGCGACCGGACGACGCGATCCTGGGCGAGGAGGAGGGTGGCGCGGCGCGGGCGGCCGCCGGCGTGCCGGTGTGGGTGCTCGACCCCATCGACGGCACCGTGAACTTCATGTACGGGCTGGGCGCCTACGCGGTGTCGGTCGGGGTGCAGATCGACGGCGTGTCCGTCGCCGGTGCGGTGGCCAACGCCGCCACCGGAGAGGTGTTCTCGGCCGCGCGCGGCCACGGGGCCGTGGTGACGCGGGACGGGGTGCGGGAGACCTTGCGCTGCAACATCATCGACGAGCTCCCGATGGCGCTGGTGGCGACCGGGTTCGCCTACGCGCGGGAGCGGCGGCGGCAGCAGGCCCGCGCGGTGGCCGAGCTGCTGGCCGAGGTACGGGACATCCGCCGGGTCGGGTCGTGCGCCCTGGATCTGTGCATGGTGGCCGCCGGCCGGCTCGACGCGTATTTCGAATCCGGTGTGCACGTGTGGGATTGGGCGGCCGCGGCCCTGGTCGCCGAGGAGGCGGGCGCGGTCTTGCGGCTGCCCGCACCGGGTGCGGACGACGACGATCTGGTCATCGCCGCGGCGCCCGGCGTGGCCGCAGCGCTGACCGGGCATCTGGAGCGGGTCGGCTACCGCTAGCTAGCAGGTCCCGCTGTGGATCTTCGGCAGCAGCGAGGTGTCGGCCGGCTGGGTGGCGTCCGGCTTCAGGCTGGCCAGCATGGCCTCGATGTCGTCACTGTGGGCGAGTTCGTTGAACTCGGTGCCGATCGCGAGGTCGACGGAGTCGTCGGGGCGCTGGTCCTGGAACAGCTGGGTGCACGGCGCCACCAGCCACAGCGCGGCGGCCGCGGACTTACCGGCCGGGCCGAACCGGATCTGGCCCTGGCATTCCATGCGGGTGCTGGCGTACACCGGGTCGTTGCTCGCCGCCGGCTGGCCGAATCCGAGGTCGCGCAGCTCACCGGCGACCTCGCTGGCCTGGCCGCCCTGGCCGCTGGCATTGAGCACCTTGATCTTGGTGTCGGCGAGTTTGGCCGGCACCACGTTGACCATCGAGGACTGCGACACCTCGTCGCCGAGCTTCGGCTGGTTCGGCTCGGTGGGCGCGGGTGGGGGATTGCAGGTGATCGCCTGGTGGATTTCGGCGGGCTGGTTCGCGACGACGAGCCACGCGATGAGCGTCGCCACGGCCAGCACCGCGAACAGCACGGCGGCGGGCACGTAGTTGCGGCGGCGGAACGGCCGACCGTGCTTGTCGAAGGCCGTGCCCTCGGTGATTTGTGCGACCACATGAGCACTCTAGATGCACCGCACCCTGCATGATTGCCGACCACCTCTTGCTTATGTGATGCAAATCACAAATAGTCGGCGCGCTTTTCGGGCACGAATCGTTTGGCGGAAGCGTTCGACGCTGGTACAAAGCTCTGCTGCAAGGTAACGGAGGGGATGACCATGGCTACCGATTACGACGCCCCGCGGCGTTCTGAGACTGACGAGGTGTCCGAGGACTCTCTGGAGGAGCTGAAAGCACGGCGCAACGAAGCACAGTCCGCCGTCGTCGACGTCGATGAGACCGACTCGGCCGAGAACTTCGAGTTGCCCGGCGCTGACCTGTCGGGCGAGGAACTCTCGGTCCGCGTGGTGCCCAAGCAGGCCGATGAGTTCACCTGCTCGAGCTGTTTCCTGGTGCAACACCGCAGCCGTCTCGCCAGCGAGAAGAACGGCGTGATGATCTGCACCGACTGCGCCGCCTGAGGATTCACGTTCACGTCAGTGGCCGGTCTCGCACGAATGCGTGCGAGACCGGCCATTGGGCGTCTTATGGGGCTGCTAGCGGCCCTGCAGTGCCGCCAGCACCCGGTCGGGATGACGGGTGCTCACCAGCCAGTACGGCGTGGGGTCATCCGGATCGTCGAGCACCACGAGGATCAGCGGCCCGACCCAGGCCCGGTGCACGACGTACGCCGCCGGATCCAGTTGGCGTCCCAGCGCCGCCGACTTCGCCGAGCGCGGCACCTCGGCCGACCGGGAGATGACGCTCGTCGGGATGTGCGCCGGCCCCACCCACAGCTCGGTCTCGGCATCCGGCCCGGTGCCGGTGCCGGTGCTCACCACCCGTAGCTCGATGCGCCCCATCCACACCAGCGTCGCCGCGGCGACCGGCAGCAGGACGGCGAACGGCGCCCAGGCCGGCACGCCCGACACGCCTTGCACCACTTCCAGCGCGATCAGGGCCGCCAGCCCGAAACCCGGTAACCACCACCACAAAGGCACCGTCAACCGCTCCCGATAGCGGACGGTTTGGGTGGCTGCTCGCGTGTCTGACACGCGGCCAAGGGTAGTCTGTGCGGTCGTGTCCACCTCTCTGGCGGTAGTTCGGTTGGACCGGGATCTGCCGATGCCGGCCCGTGCTCACGACGGCGATGCCGGCGTCGATCTGTTCAGCGCGATCGACCTCGAACTGGCCCCCGGTCAGCGCGAATTGGTGCCGACGGGGATCGCCGTCGCGATTCCGCACGGCATGGTCGGCCTGGTGCATCCGCGATCGGGATTGGCCATCCGCGTTGGCCTTTCGATCGTCAACGCGCCCGGGACCGTCGACGCCGGGTACCGCGGTGAGATCAAGGTGGCGCTCATCAACCTCGACCCCAGCGAGCCCATCATCGTGAAACGCGGTGACCGGATCGCGCAGCTGCTCGTGCAGCGGGTCGAGTTGCCCGAGCTGGTCGAGGTCACGTCGTTCGACGAGGCGGGGCTGGCTGACACCTCACGTGGCGCGGGCGGCCACGGTTCCTCCGGCGGACATGCGAGTTTGTGATGGCATTCGAGTTCAACCCCGAAGAAGACGGCCCCTTCGACATCGAGGACTTCGACGACCCGGCCGACGCCGAGGCGGCCCGCCTGGACCTGGGTGGCGTGCTCGTCCCGGTGCCCGACGGTTCGCAGCTCAACGTCGAGGTCAACGAGCAGGGCGTGCCGAACGCCGTCTGGATCATGACGCCCAACGGGCGGTTCTCCGTGGCCGCGTACGCCGCACCCAAGACCGGCGGGCTGTGGCGTGAGATCGCCGCGGAACTGGCCGAATCGCTGCGCAACGACAACGCGCAGGCGCGCATCGAAGACGGGCCGTGGGGCCGGGAGGTCGTGGGCCTGCCGGTGCCGCAGCCCGGCCAGCCGCAGGTCGTGATGCGTTTCATCGGAACCGACGGCTACCGGTGGATGGTGCGCTGTGTCGTCGTCGGCACCGAGGAGACCATCGACGCCATCGCCGACGAGGCGCGAACCTCGTTGGCGGACACCGTGGTTCGTCGTGGTGACACCCCGCTGCCGGTTCGCAGCCCGCTGCCGGTGCAACTGTCCGAGCCGCTGCTGGAGCAGCTGCGCGCCGCGGCCCAGCAGATGGCGCAACAGCAGATGGAGCAGGCTCAGCAGGCGCTCGAACAGCTGCAGCAGCAGTTCGGGCAGCAGCAGCCCGAAGGGGAGCCCGACGCCCGTCGTAGCGAGCAGGGCTCGGCCATGCAGCAGCTGCGCACCCAGCAGATGGGCACCATCACAGGAGGCTGACGGCCTCCCGCAACGCGGCCACACAGGCGTCACCGAGCACTGTCGGCTCTTCGCCCATCGCATCGAGGGTGACGGTCCGCAGCGCGGCCCGGGGAGCCGCCACGGCCCACTCCGCGGCGACCGCGACGGGGTGCACGGCGTCGTCGACCGCCCCGGCGACACCCATCGGCACCTGCAGCTCGGCGAGCTGTTCGCGCGTCGGCCCGCCGTAACCGGCCGCTTCTTCCATCGCATCCGGCAGGCCCGGCCACTGTGCCGTCCACGACCGTGTCAGTTCGTCCGCGAGCCAGGCCGGGCTGCCCGCGCGCATGCCGGCGACCGCCGCATCGAGCCCGATCTCGCGGAGCTGCTGCGCCGAGTAGCGGGCGGCCTGGGCGGCCGGCGCGCCGTCGGACTCGCCGGTCCAGGCGGGCAGGGCGGCCAGGACAGCAATGCACTGTTCGGGATGCTTGAGCGCCCAGTTCGTGGCGACGGCAGCGCCCAGGGACACGCCGCCGACGATGATCGGGCCGTGCTGCGCGGCGGCGTCGAGCGCCTCGACATAACCGGCGATCAGGTCGCCCGGCAGCGGCCGCGGGGCGATCACCACGGCACCCGCTTCGAGCAGGGCGCCGCCGAAGGCCCGGCGGATGTAGTCGTCGTCCGATCCCGTCCCGGGCAGCAGTACCGCGGTCATCCCTTGCAAGTTGGCCGTCATCCCTCGATGGTGCCCGGCGGCCGGGACGGCGCACGCAAGGGGGTCCGGGCGGGTGTGCCGTCCAGTGAGCGGGATAACGAAGATATATCCCGTGCCGAAATGGCGAATCGGAACCAAGAGGTCTAGCGTGACGTTGGTTAGATAGCGGGTCCACGGTGGATTCGCAGCAAGTCTCAGGAGAGACCATGGCTACGGCGGAAGGCTATTTACGCCGACTCACCCGGCGGCTTACCGAGGACCTCGAACAGAGCGATGTCCAGGAGCTGAACGACGAGGCCCTGAACACCGGCGCCATGCGAGCGGTGGACTGCACGCGCGGACAGGAAGTGACGATGGTCGGCACGCTGCGGTGTGTCGAGACCAACGGCAAGGGCTGTTCGGGCGGCGTGCGAGCCGAGCTGTTCGACGGCACCGACACGGTCACGCTGGTCTGGTTGGGTCAGCGGCGCATCCCAGGCATCGAATCCGGGCGCACCCTGCGGGTGCACGGACGACTCGGCAACTTGGACAGCGGGGCCAAAGCGATCTACAACCCGCATTACGAGATTCAGAAGTGACCTTCCCCGACAAGGGGACCGCGAACGACGCGCAGGCCGAAGCCGACATCGAGGCCCAGCAGGACGACGGCGACGCCAAACTGACGGCGCACGTCCTGCTGGAGCAGATGGGTGGCCTCAGCGGCCTGATCTATTCGTCCCTGCCGGTCCTCGTTTTCGTCCCCGTCTCGAGCTTTTTCGGGCTGACCGCCGCGATCTACGCAGCGCTCGGCGTCGCCGCCCTGGTTCTCATCTGGCGGCTGGCGCGGCGCGAATCGGTGCAGCCGGCGGTGTCGGGCTTCATCGGCGTCGGGATCAGCGCGCTGATCGCCTACGTGATCGGCGCCTCGAAAGGCTATTTCCTGCTCGGCATCTGGTCATCGCTGATCTATGCCGCGGTGTTCGCGATCTCGATCCTCATCCGGCGCCCCCTGGTCGGCTACGGCTGGAGCTGGGTCACCGGACACGACCGCAGCTGGCGCGACGTCCGGCGGGCGGTGCTGGCGTTCGACATCGCGACCGCGGTGTGGGCGCTGGTGTTCGGGGCACGCTTCCTGGTCCAGAACCACCTGTACGGGCTGGACCAGACGGGTCTGCTCGGGGTGGCCCGGATCGCCATGGGCTGGCCGCTCACCGCGGTCGCCGCGCTGGCGTCCTACCTGGCGATCCGGACGGCCCAGAAGGCCATCCGCGACGCCGAACACCACGTCACCGAGGATTAGCCCGGATTCAGCACCTGGTTGCGCAGCTCCTGCTCGACCTCGGCCACCGCGACGAACAGCAGCTCGTCGCCACCCTCGAGCGGCTCGTCCGATTCGGGCACGATGACGCGCGGGCCGCGCAGGATGGTCACCAAAGTGGCGTCCCGGGGCAGTTGGAGGCGCTTGACGGCCTTGCCGCCCCACGGGGTGTCGTCGGGCAGCGTGATCTCGACCAGGTTGGCCTGGCCCTTGCGGAAGCTCATCAGCCGGACCAGGTCGCCCACCGACACGGCTTCTTCGACCAGCGACGCCAGCATGCGCGGCGTCGACACGGCGACGTCGACGCCCCAGCTGTCGTCGAACAGCCACTCGTTGCGCGGGTCGTTGACGCGGGCCACGACGCGCGGGACCGCGAACTCGGTCTTGGCGAGCAGGCTCACCACGACGTTGGCCTTGTCGTCGCCGGTGGCGGCGATGACGACGTCGAACTCATGCAGCTTGACGGACTCGAGCAGCGAGATCTCGCAGGCGTCGCCGAGGCGCCACTGCGCCGCGGGGACGGCGTCGACGTCGATGTGGTCCGGATTGCGTTCCAGCAGCGTCACCTCGTGGTGATCGACCAGTTCCCGCGCGATGGAGCGGCCGACGGCGCCGGCGCCCGCGATTGCGACCTTCATGTGCGCTCCTAGTGGCTTTCGACGTCGTCGCCGGGCGGCAGTGATGCGATGGCGATGGCTTCGGCGACACGGCCCGACACCGCGGCCATGTACACCTGATCGCCGGCCTGGATGACGGTCTTGGCGTCGGGCAGCACGCCGCTGCCGAACCGGATGAGGAACGCGACGCGGCCGCCGGTCGCGCCTTCCAGCGCGGTGACGCGGTAGCCGACCCAGTCCTCGTGCAGGGACAGTTCGGTGACGCCGACGTTGCCCGACGGATCGCGCCACTTGGTGGTCTCGGTCTCGCGGGTCAGCAGATTCAGCAACCGGTCGGTGGTCCACGGCACGGTCGCGATGGTCGGGATGCCCAGCCGCTCGTACACCGCCGCGCGCTTGGCGTCATAGATACGCGCCACGACGCGCTGCACACCGAACGTCTCGCGCGCGACGCGCGCCGAGATGATGTTCGAGTTGTCACCGGAGGACACCGCGGCGAAGGCACCGGCCTCTTCGATACCGGCCCGCTCCAGCACATCCCGGTCAAAACCCATGCCCAGCACGCGTTCTCCGGGAAATTCGGGGGACAGCCGGTGGAACGCCGTCTTGTCCCGGTCGATCACGGCGACCTCATGGCCGATGCGGGCCAATCCGTCCGCCAGCGATGCGCCAACGCGGCCGCAGCCCATCACGACTACTCGCACCAGCCGATCCTTTCTGGGCCGGAAGCCGGCCCTGAAGCGAATTTCATGCCTCAGCTCAGTCCGAACGCTACAACCCGGGCCCTTGGGGCTTACCCTTGGCTCTCGTGTCCAAGCTTTCGACCGCGACGCGCCGGTTGGTCCTCGGCCGACCCTTCCGAAGCGACAAGCTCGCCCACACGTTGCTGCCCAAACGTATCGCTCTTCCGGTGTTCGCGTCGGATGCGCTGTCGTCGGTGGCCTACGCGCCGGAGGAAATCTTCCTGGTGCTGTCGGTCGCCGGTCTGTCCGCCTATTCGATGGCGCCTTGGGTCGGTCTCGCGGTGGCCGCAGTCATGCTCATCGTGATCGCCAGTTACCGGCAGAACGTGCATGCCTATCCGTCCGGTGGCGGCGACTACGAGGTGGTCACGACCAACCTCGGGCACACCGCGGGGTTGACGGTGGCGAGCGCGCTGCTGGTCGACTACGTGCTGACGGTCGCGGTGTCGACGGCGTCCGCGATGTCCAACATCGGGTCGGCCGTACCGTTCATCGCCCAGAACAAGGTGTTGCTGTCGGTCCTGGCGATCCTGATCCTGGCGTCGCTGAACCTGCGCGGCATCCGGGAATCGGGTACTGCCTTCGCGATTCCCACCTACGCCTTCATGATCGGCATGTACATCATGTTGGCCTGGGGCTTCATCCAGATCTTCGTGCTGGGCCACCCGCTGCGGGCCGAGTCCGCCGGTTTCACCATCAAGTCCGAGCACGGCGACGTGCTGGGCTTCGCGATGGTCTTCCTCGTGGCCCGGGCGTTCTCGTCGGGCTGTGCCGCCCTCACGGGTGTGGAAGCCATCAGCAACGGCGTCCCGGCGTTCCAGAAGCCCAAGTCGCGCAACGCCGCAACGACGCTGCTGCTGCTCGGCGCCATCGCGGTGTCGTTGTTCATGGGCATCATCGTGCTGGCGAAGCAGATCGGCCTGAAGATGGCCGACAGCGTCGACCAGCTGGAGGGCGCGCCCGCCGACTACCACCAGAAGACGGTCGTCACCCAGCTGGCCGAGGCGGTGTTCCAGGGCTTCCCGGTGGGGCTCTATCTGATCGCCGGTGTCACGGCGCTGATCCTGGTGCTGGCCGCCAACACCGCGTTCAACGGTTTCCCGGTGCTGGGCTCGATCCTGGCGCAGGACCGCTACCTGCCGCGGCAGCTGCACACCCGCGGTGACCGGCTCGCGTTCTCCAACGGCATCCTGTTCCTCGCGTTCGCCGCCATCGCCTTCGTGGTGGCGTTCAACGCCGAGGTGACGGCGCTGATCCAGCTGTACATCGTCGGCGTGTTCGTGTCGTTCACGCTGAGCCAGATCGGCATGGTGCGGCACTGGAACCGGTTGCTGCGCACCGAGACCGAAGCGTCCGAGCGGCGCCGCATGCAGCGCGCGCGGGTCGTCAACACCATCGGATTCATCTGCACGGGCGCCGTGCTGCTGGTGGTCATCGTGACGAAGTTCCTGGCCGGCGCGTGGATCGCGATCCTGGCGATGAGCCTGCTGTTCGTCCTCATGAAGGCGATCCACAAGCACTACGACACCGTCGCCCAGGAGCTGCGCTCCCAATCGGGGCCGGACGAGGATGTCGTGCTGCCCAGCCGAAACCACGCCGTCGTGCTGGTGTCCAATCTGCACCTGCCGACGCTGCGGGCCCTGGCCTACGCGAAGGCGACCCGCCCGGATGTCCTGGAGGCCATCACCGTCAGCGTCGACGACGCCGAGACCCGCGAGCTGGTGCACAAGTGGGAAGACAGCGACGTGTCGGTACCGCTCAAGGTCATCGCCTCGCCGTACCGCGAGATCACCAGGCCCATCCTCGATTACGTCAAGCGCATCACGGCCGAGTCGAAGCGCACCGTCGTGACGGTGTTCATCCCGGAGTACGTGGTGGGCCACTGGTGGGAGCACATCCTGCACAACCAGAGCGCGCTGCGCCTCAAGGGCCGGCTGCTGTTCATCCCGAACGTGATGGTGACTTCCGTTCCGTGGCAGCTGAATTCGTCCGAACGCGTGAAGGTGACCATGACGCCGGGCTCGGCGCCCGGTGACACCCGACGGGGCATCATCGAGTGAGTGAAGTAACACTGACCGTGGGCCCGCCGGCCAACGGTGGCAGCTGCGTCGCGCGCCACGACGGCCGCGTGATCTTCGTCCGCCATGCCCTGCCGGGCGAGGTGGTGCGCGCCGAGGTGACATCCGAGCGCGGGTCGTACTGGCACGCCGACGCTGTCGAGGTGCTCGAGCCTTCGCCCGACCGGGTGGCATCACTGTGCGCGATCGCCGGTGCACAGGGATCCGGTTGCTGCGACCTGGCTTTCGTCGATCCCGCCGCGGCTCGGCGGCTCAAGGGCGAGGTGGTGGCCAATCAGCTGGCGCGCCTCGGCGGCTATGAGGCGGGCGACCTCGTCGCCGAAGAGGTCGGCACCGTCGGCCCGACCGGGTGGCGTACCCGGGTGCGCCTGGAGGTCGGCGCGGACGGCCGCGCCGGGTTCCACCGGTATCACAGCGACGAACTGGTGACCGACCTGTCGTGTGCCCAGGTGCCGGCCGGGATGTTGGACGATCTGCCGTTGCAACCGCCCGGCGCGCACCTGCATGTCGTGCTCGACGACGCCGGACACCGGCACGTCGTGCGGTCCGTTCCGCACGCCAAGAAGGGCGCGGGCAAGAACGCCAAACGCGGCCTGACCGAGGTGGTCTCGGGCGAGTACGAGGCCGTGCAGCGCGTCGGCGATCGGGAATGGCGCGTGCCCGTGACGGCGTTCTGGCAGTCCCATCGTGACGCCGCCACCACCTACAGTGCCCTGGTCACCGAGTGGGCGGAGCTGTCCGAGGGCCAGACGGCATGGGATTTGTACGGCGGCGCAGGCGTTTTCGCGGCGGCACTGGCCGGCGCGGTGGGGGAGTCGGGTCACGTGCTGACAGTCGACACGTCGCGCGGATCGGCGCGCGCGGCCCGGGCCGCGCTGGGCGACCTGGGCAGCGTCGAGGTGCTGACCGATTCGGTGCGCCGGGCGCTGGGCACCCAGCGGGTGGCGGCCGACGTCGCGGTGCTGGACCCGCCCCGGACCGGCGCCGGGCACGAGGTCATCGATCAGCTGGCCGCTGCAGGGGTGCCCCGCGTGATCCACATCGGTTGTGAGGCAGCCTCTTTCGCGCGCGACATCGGTCTCTACCGTGGACACGGTTACGAGGTGGCGAACCTGCGGGTTTTCGACTCGTTCCCGCTGACGCACCACGTCGAGTGTGTGGCGCTGCTGACGCGCTAGCGGTTTCGGAAGTAGAAGGGCTGCCTGATGGCCACCGTGGATGTGTCTGTGGAATGCGTCATTGCGCGGCCCCGCGGTGTCGTGGCCGCCTACGCCGCCGAACCCGACAACGCCCCACAGTGGTACGTCAACATCCGGTCTGCGAGTTGGGTCACCGCCCGACCGTTGGCGGTGGGGTCGCAATTCACCTTCACCGCCTCGTTTCTGCGCCGGACGCTGACGTACACCTACGAGGTCGTGGAGTTGGTTCCCGACCGCCGTCTCGTCATGCGCACCGCCGAAGGCCCATTCCCGATGGAAACCGTCTACGAGTGGACCGATGTCGACGCGCAGACCACGCGGATGCGGCTGCGCAATCGCGGTGCGCCGAGCGGTTTCTCGCGCCTCGTCGCGCCGCTGATGGCTCCGGCGATGAAGCGCGCCACCACCAATGACCTCAAGCGGTTGAAGACCATCCTCGAATCGGAGGTCACGTAGCGCAGCGACGCGGACCGCTGTCGGTGCTCGGCCCGGCTGCTAACTTAGCGGGCAGGTGTGCCGGGAAGCCTGGTCGGCGCCGTTCAACGCTGCCCAGGAGAGTCCCGATGACCAACCGCAACACGCGCCGGCGCCTGCTGACCCGGGGCAGCTGGCCCGAAGCCCAGCGGTTCACCGAAATCCTCCGCAAGGAGACCGTCGGCGGCATCCTGCTGTTGCTGGCGGCGGGCGTCGCCCTGGTGTGGGCCAATTCGCCTGCCGCGCACAGCTATCACGCACTGTCCGAATTCGCAGTCGGCCCGGACTCGTGGCATCTGCACCTGAGCCTGTCGGCCTGGGCGGCCGACGGGCTCCTGGCGATCTTCTTCTTCGTCGTCGGCGTCGAACTCAAACGCGAGTTCGTCGCGGGCGACCTGCGGGACCCGGCGCGTGCGGCGCTGCCCATCGCCGCCGCCGTCGGCGGCATGCTGGCGCCCGCTGCCATCTTCGTGGGCCTCAACCTGGCGCTGGGGCACCCCGAGAATCTGGACGGCTGGGCGGTGCCGATCGCGACGGACATCGCCTTCGCCCTCGCCGTGCTGGCCGTCATCTCCACGCACCTGCCGACCGCGCTGCGCACCTTCCTGCTGACGCTCGCCGTGGTCGACGACTTGCTGGCCATCATCGTCATCGCGTGCTTCTACACCGATCACCTCAATCCCACGGCGCTGGCGCTGGCCGTCATCCCCGGTGGGTTGTTCGTCGCGGCCGTGCAGCGTGGCATCCGGCACTGGTGGCTGCTGTTGCCGCTCGCGGTGGCGACCTGGGCGCTGGTGCACGCGAGCGGCATCCATGCCACGGTGGCCGGCGTGCTCCTCGGGTTCGGGGTACCCGTTCTGGGCAAGCACGCCTCGGCCGAGGCGTTCGAGCACGCGCTGCGGCCGCTGTCCGCCGGGGTGGCGGTGCCGGTCTTCGCGTTCTTCGCGGCGGGCGTCAGCGTCGGTGGCTGGCCCGGCCTGGTTGACGCGATCACCCATCCGGTGACCGGTGGCGTCCTGCTGGGGCTGGTGTTCGGCAAAGCCATCGGTGTGTTCAGCACCACATTCCTGCTGGCGCGATTCACCGGCGCCGAACTCGACGAGGGCCTGGGCTGGCTGGACGTCGCCGGGGTGGCGATGCTGGCCGGGATCGGCTTCACGGTCTCGCTGCTGATCGGTGAGCTGGCGTTCGGTACCGGCACGGCCACCGGCGCCGATGCCAAGATCGGCGTGCTCGCCGGTTCGGTGATCGCCGGGATGCTGGCCGCGGTCGTGCTGCTGTCGCGCAACGCCGCATACCGCCGCATCCACGAACGTGAGACCGCCGACGACGACGGCGACGGTGTGCCGGACATCTATCAGCCTTGACCGGCTCTACCCGGGGTGCGTGCGTAGACTGTCGGAATGCTTGAACAGGTCCGCGGCCCAGCTGATCTGGCGCACCTGTCGCAGCCTCAGCTGACGGAACTTGCCGCCGAGATCAGGAAATTCCTGGTGCACAAGGTGGCCGCCACCGGCGGGCATCTGGGCCCCAACCTGGGCGTCGTGGAGCTGACGCTCGCCCTGCACCGCGTCTTCGATTCGCCGCACGACCCGATCATCTTCGACACCGGTCACCAGGCCTATGTCCACAAGATGCTGACCGGCCGGTGCCCGGACTTCGAGACCCTGCGCATGAAGGGCGGCCTGTCCGGCTACCCGTGCCGCGCCGAGAGCGAACACGACTGGGTCGAGTCGAGCCACGCCAGCACCGCGCTGTCCTACGCCGACGGCCTGGCCAAGGCCTTCGAACTCTCCGGCTACCGGAACCGGCACGTCGTCGCCGTCGTCGGTGACGGCGCGCTCACCGGCGGTATGTGCTGGGAGGCGCTCAACAACATCGCGGCCGCCAACCGGCCCATCGTCATCGTCGTCAACGACAACGGGCGCAGCTACGCGCCGACCATCGGCGGCCTGGCCGACCACTTCGCGGCACTGCGCCTGCAGCCCGGCTACGAGAAGGCACTGGAGCGGGGCAAGCACGCGCTGCGCGGCGTGCCCGTCGTCGGCGAGTTCTGCTACCAGTGCGTGCACAGCATCAAGGCCGGCATCAAGGACGCGCTGGCACCGCAGGCGCTGTTCACCGATCTGGGGCTCAAGTACGTCGGGCCCATCGACGGGCACGACGAGCACGCCGTCGAGGCGGCGCTGCGGCATGCCCGCGGGTTCAACGCGCCGGTGATCGTGCACGTCGTCACCCGCAAGGGCATGGGTTACTCGCACGCGGAGAACGACGAAGCCGAGCAGATGCACTCGACCGGCATCATCGACCCGCACACCGGGCGGTCCACGGCCGAGTCGGTGCTGGGCTGGACGTCGGTGTTCTCCGAGGAGCTGATCAAGCAGGCCACCAAGCGGCGCGACATCGTCGCGATCACCGCGGCCATGCCGGGGCCGACGGGCCTGTCGGCGTTCCGGCAGCGTTTCCCGGACCGGTTCTTCGACGTCGGTATCGCCGAGCAGCACGCGATGACGTCGGCCGCGGGTCTGGCGATGGGCGGCATGCACCCCGTCGTCGCCATCTACTCGACATTCCTGAACCGGGCGTTCGACCAGATCATGATGGACGTGGCGCTGCACGAGCTGCCCGTCACCATGGTTCTCGACCGGGCCGGCATCACCGGCAACGACGGTGCCAGCCACAACGGCATGTGGGACATGTCGATGCTCGGCATCGTGCCCGGCATGCAGGTCGCCGCACCGCGCGATGCCGCCCGGCTGCGTGAGGAACTCGGCGAGGCGCTTGCGGTCTCTGACGGACCCACCGCGGTGCGGTTCCCGAAAGGCGCTGTCGGCGAAGATATTCCGGCCGTCCGCCGCCAGCACGGCGTCGACATCCTGACCGAGCCCGCCGACGGCCTGTCCGACGATGTGCTGCTGGTCGCCGTCGGCGCGTTCGCCCGCATGGCGCTCGTCGTCGCCGACCGGTTGCGCAAGCAGGGCATCGGTGTGACGGTCGTCGACCCCCGCTGGGTGCTGCCGGTCCCGGCGGCCATCGCCGACCTGGCCCGGGCCCACAAACTCGTTGTGACGCTTGAGGACAACGGTGTCGCCGGCGGCATCGGCTCTGCGGTGTCGGCGTCGCTGCGTCGCGCCGAGATCGACGTGCCATGCCGCGACGTCGGCGTGCCCCAGGAGTTCCAGGACCACGCCAGCCGCAGCGAGGTGCTGATGTCCATCGGCCTGACCGACCAGGACATCGCCCGCCAGGTCACCGGCTGGGTCGCCGCCCTCGGCAGCTCGGTCGACATCGCCTCCCAGTAGTAGCTCACTTCCCGCGAGCGGCCGTGTTTGTACACGGATTCGCGGTGTGTCGCGTGCATTTTGGGGCCGCTCGGCGGCGGTGAGGTAACGCATCTCACCGCCTCTGACGCAGCTGTTCTGGACTGGTCTTCTGCGACCTAGGCGACGCCACCCTCGGGCGCTGCGTTGGCTCGCACGGTGTTCAGTATCGACACGATGTTGTCGACATCAGCTTCCGTAAACACCTCTTCAGGGCCGGTCGGCGCCTTGTCGGTATAGGGGGAGTCGTAGAGTCGCGCGACGGCGACGACGCCCGTTGCGGTCAGTTCGGTGACGATGAGGTTGATGAACCGAATCTGGTCGGCAGTGAATCGCGATCCGTCGAGGTAGGCCCCGAATGCTTCTGTCGCTGCAGCTCGATCCAGGCCGACGAGCGATCGGACGAACAGTCCGAGCCCGTCCACTTTGGCCAAGTCGATGTCGGCGGGATCGCCCACACCGCTGTCAATCAGCATGCGCTCCAATGCGATCAGATCGTCGGGCGTGAGTGGCTTGTTACGGTGCAGGCGTTGCAGCGTGATGTGGTCCAGGTGGGACCTGAGGTACGCCCTGGCTTTCGCCTTGAACCGGTCCCAGTTGGTCCCCGGAGTGACGTTGGGTAGATCGACCAAGGTTGCTTCACTGAGTTCGTCCTGAAAGTCGGTGTATACAACGGTCTTCTGGGCGGGGTCCAGGAAGCGGACCAGTGCACGCACTCGCAGCCGGACGAGTTCGAGCATGGGCAGGGTGACGTCGACCCACCACTCGCCGGCGCAGATGTCGTCAAGGAGGGCCTGTTGCGCCGCGACCGACGGGATCGAGGTCTTGGTGAGCAGTCCTTCAGCGATTCCCTGAATTTTCGTCCGGATCCGTTCAGCCGCTACGGCATCGCCCTCGAGCTGTGCCAGTTGGCGGCGCAGGATCAACAGGTCGAACCGCTTGGCCTGTTCGTCGGTGTCCAGCTCCGAGGAGGGCAGGCCAGCGAGTTGAGCGGCGACGTCGCCTGCGGCTTCGTGCGTCAACGACGACCACGCGGGCCATTGTGCGTACTGTTCGACGAGTCTGCGGTGAGGCCGGACCAACACGTTGTCCATGTTCATGCCGACGACGATCTTGTGCAGGCTCCATGCGGTGTCGACGCGAAGCCCGCGTTCGGTTTCGGTGCCGTGACCCTCGGGCGGATTCGTCCCAGGGACAGCCGAATCCAGTGCTGTGACCAGTCCGACCCGAGTTTCGAAGAGTCGCTGATTCAACGATTTCTGTAGCGAACCCTCCGTGCCGGGCAGATCCTGGCTGAAGAACTCCAGGTTGCCGCAGCAGTCGAAGACGTAGAAGTTCTCCTTGTGCTGTCCAGGTCCGTACAGGTTGGGACGCAAGCGAGTTCCGCGGCCGATCATCTGCCAGAACTTGCTTTTGGATCGGATCTCTTTGAAGAAAACCAGATTCACCACGTCCGGCACGTCGATGCCGGTGTCGAGCATGTCGACCGAGATGGCGATGTGCGGGCCTTTATCGGTGACGGAGAAGTCATCGATGAGGCTCTGCGCGCGTTCGGTGCTGTGAGTGATGACGCGTGCAAACGTCCCGGCGTACTCGGGATACTGGATGTCGAAGCGTTCGGCGATGAACTGCGCGTGGGCCTGGTTCTTGGCGAAGATGATCGTCTTACCGAGGCGGTCGCCGCCGGCGACCTTGTGCCCCTGCGACATCAGCTGAGCCAGGATCTTGTCGACGGTGTCGGCGTTGAACCAGAAGCGTCCCAGCTCCTCTGCCGACATCGCGTCGGGAGTGTCATCGTCACCCCAGTCCAGGGAGTCCCATTCGTCCTTCTGCGCTTCGGTCAGTTCGTCGTACCGAATGCCTTGGCGCAGGAATTTGGTTCCCACCGAAATCCCCACGGCGGGAACAAGAAAACCTTCTTTGACGGCGTCATCCAAGCTGTAGGCATCGGTGGGCATACCGTCTTCGAGGTTGAATAGCCGGTAGGTGTTGTGGTCCACCTCGTCCTTGGGTGTCGCGGTGAGGCCGACCAACAGGGAGTCGAACCACTCGAAGATGGCACGATACTTCTGGTACACCGACCGGTGCGCCTCGTCGATGACGACCAGGTCGAAATAGCCAGGGCCAAAAGGGCGTAAGCCGTCGTCGACGGAATTGATCAGGTTCAGCATCGTGGAGTAGGTGCTGACGTACACCCGGCCGTCGGTGATCTTCTCGGTCACCAGGTTCACGGTGGTGGCGTTCGGCAGGTGTTCCTTGAATGCGCCGACGGCCTGGTTGACCAGCGCCGTCCGGTCGGCCAGGAACAGCACCCGCTTGACCCAGCCGGCCTCCATGAGCTGCTTGACGAGTGCGATGACGGTGCGAGTCTTGCCCGACCCCGTCGCCATCACCAGCAGTGCTTCGCGCTTGTGCGCGGTGAACTCCTCACCGACGCGGCGGATCGCGTGAATCTGGTAGTGGCGCTCGACGATCGCGGAGTCGATCTCGGCGCCAAGCAGCGGCTTACGGGACGCGCGCCGCGAAATCATCAGGGCCAGTTCGTCGGCCGTGAAGAAGCCCTGGACCTGACGGGGCGGGTAGCCGCCGGCGTCATCCCACATCCAGTGCTCATAGCCGTTCGTATAGAGGATGATCGGACGCCGGCCGGTCATTTGCTCTAGGCAGTCGGCGTACTGCTTGGCCTGTTCCTGGCCGACGTGCGGGCTCTTGCTGGTTCGCTTGGCTTCGACGACGGCGAGCGGCAGGCCGTCAGCACCCCACAGCACATAGTCGACGTAACCCATCCCGCCGCTGGGCATTCCCGTGACTTCGAACTCGCGGTCCCGCGGTTGGTCGAGGGCCCAACCGGCCTCGGCGAGATCGAGGTCGATGTACTCGGTGCGGGTCTGCGCTTCGTTGTAGTCGCGATCGTCGGGCTGCTGCTTCGCGGCCTGGGCGGCTTTGATTTGCTCACGCAGCGCTGCGATCTCGGCGTCTTTCGACGCGGCGAGCTCGTCTTTTTCTGCCAGGGCTTTGGCGTGTGCTTCGTCCTGTGCCTTGAACTTCGTGGCCAGCTGGGCGACCTCGTCACGGCTCAGGGGCGCGGCCTTCGCCGCCAGCTTGGGATCGAACGGCAGCTTGAGTGGCGCGGCCTTGGGATAGGCCGAGTGGTGGTAGACGGCCCACACCGTGACGTGGTGAAGTTCCCGCAGGACCGCGAGCGCGATGTTCGGCGCGATGGCGCGCCGTTCGTGCACCGCCGCGTTGCCGGCTTTGCGAATCAGGTTGAGCTTGTGAACGATTGCCGGCGGCACTTGGGTACTGAACGGACGTTCGTTGATCCGGGCGGCCAGGTCGTCCTTGTAGGGCAGCGGCAGATCCATCACGTCGTAAAGCAGGCCGACGAGTTGTTCGATGGCGCGCCGGCCGTAGATGCAGGCCGAGCGCGGATCGGAGGCCAGGTAGCTCTCGGCGCGGGCACAGTCGGATTGGATGTCGGGCCATTCAGCGGCACCGATGAATGCGAAATTGCTCATCCGCGCTCAGCCGGAATGTTCATTCACGAACATAGTCGGACTCACAGGGTCACTGTACTGGTAGTGAGCAACATGATCGTCAATTGAGCAATGATCAGAACCTGTGGATGAGCCTTGGTAGGGCGGCGTGAATGTGGGCGCGCCTTCCCGGGGATGATCACA
>NZ_JBJIAO010000025.1:0-74327 GCF_045310825.1 Mycobacterium sp. SMC-21
CACCCACTACATCGCCCGATCCCTACTCGAAACCGGCGGATTCAGACCCCAACTACACCGTCAATCATGAAGAGCCGAATTACACCGAATTCGGGGCCCTTGGAAAGGCTTTTATTAGCTGCTCGGTCAATAAGTGTTGTGCACCGGTCCGGCAAAGTCATTTGCCGGACGACGCAGCGCTGTCGTGTGCGCGTTGGGCACCGCGGTCCGGGCGTCGGGTGCGGGGCCGGAAATCGGGCCCCGATACAAAAGGACCGGCCTGGTCAGGCCGGTCCCATGGAGCGGGCGACGGGAATCGAACCCGCGTAATCAGTTTGGAAGACTGAGGCTCTACCATTGAGCTACGCCCGCGTGCGCTGCTGCGATCACAGTACCGGCAGACAGTACCGGGACAGCGGCCGCCAATCCAATTGATGGTGTCGCGTGTCTAGGACGTAGTATCTCGACCGCGGTAATGCGACCGCGACGAGGCACGGGGTGTAGCGCAGCTTGGTAGCGCATCCGCTTTGGGAGCGGAAGGCCGCAGGTTCAAATCCTGTCACCCCGACCACCGACTGATGGCAAGTATCAAAAAACAAGGAGTAACGCTGTGAAGAGCACCGTGGAGCAGTTGAGCCCGACTCGGGTTCGCATCAACGTGGAGGTGCCCTTCACCGAGCTTCAACCCGAGTTCGACCAGGCCTACAAGGAGCTGGCCAAGCAGGTCCGCCTGCCCGGCTTCCGTCCCGGCAAGGCCCCGGCCAAGCTGCTCGAGGCCCGCGTCGGCCGCGGCGCCGTGCTGGAGCAGGTCGTCAACAGCGCCATCCCGGCCCGCTACGGCGAGGCCGTCACCGCCCAGGACGTCAAGCCGCTGGGCCAGCCCGAGATCGACATCACCAAGCTCGAGGACAACGACGAGCTCGTCTTCACCGCCGAGGTCGACGTCCGTCCGGAGATCACCCTGCCGGACCTGAAGGCCATCAAGATCACCGTCGACCCGATCGTCATCAACGACGACGAGGTCGATGCCGAACTGCAGAACCTGCGCGCTCGCTTCGGCACCCTGACCGGTGTCGAGCGCGCCGCCGCTGACGGCGACTTCGTCTCCATCGACCTGTCGGCCACCGTCGACGGCGAGGACGTGCCGGAGGCCAAGACCGAGGGCCTGTCGCACCAGATCGGTTCCGGTCAGCTGATCGAGGGCCTCGACGAGGCCATCATCGGCCTGAAGGCCGGCGAGTCCAAGGACTTCCCGACCACGCTGGCCGCCGGCGAGCACGCCGGTAAGGAAGCCCAGGTCACCGTCACCGTCAAGTCGGTCAAGGAGCGCGAGCTGCCGGAGCCGGACGACGACTTCGCCCAGCTGGCCAGCGAGTTCGACACCATCGATGAGCTCAAGGAGAGCCTGGTCACCCAGGTTCGCCGCGTGAAGCAGATCGGTCAGGCCGAGCAGATCCGCGACAAGGCCGTCGAGGCCCTGCTGGAGCAGATCGAGGTGCCGCTGCCCGAGGCCATCGTCCAGGCGACCGTCGATGAGACCGTCCACAACGCGGTCCACGGACTCGACCACGATGAGGCCAAGTTCGAGGAGCAGCTCAAGGAGCAGGGCAGCAGCCGCGAGGAGTTCGACGCGGACACCCGCACCAACGCCGAGAAGGCCGTCAAGACCCAGCTGCTGATGGACGCCATCGCCGACGAGCTGGACGTCAAGGTCGGCCAGGGCGACCTGATGGAGCGCATCGCTCTGATGGCCCGCCAGTACGGCATCGAGCCGCAGCAGCTGATCCAGATCCTGCAGCAGAACAACCAGCTGCCGTCCATGTTCGCCGACATCCGTCGCGGCATGACGATCGCCGCTGTCGTCTCGGGCGCGACCGTCACCGACACCGACGGCAACACCGTCGACACCGCGGAGTTCTTCGGCCCGGCCGGCGACGCCGCTGAGGCCGAAGCCGCCGATGAGGCCGAAGCCGAGGCCCCCGCCGCGGACGAGGCTCCGGCCGAGGACGAGAAGCCGGCCAAGGCCAAGAAGGCCAAGGCCGAGGCGAAGGACGAGAAGCCGGCCAAGGAAAAGAAGGCCAAGAAGGCGAAGGACTCTGAGGACTGAGTCCTCGAACTCTGATCGTGGTACAGGTGCCGCAGGTGTCTTCAGTGATGCCTGCGGCACCGTCCGCTCTCCGGCGACTGTGACGCTGTGAGCGAACTAGACCGCGTCGGGGAGTCGCGGCCGTCGGCCGTTGGTTAATGTCGTGTGGACGAACTCGAGAAAGCAGGTATCCAGTCGTGACTGACATGCGTTCAAGCGCACCGGGGCTCAACCTCACGGACTCGGTCTATGAGCGTTTGCTTGCCGAGCGCATCATCTTCCTGGGCTCGCAGGTCGACGACGACATCGCCAACCGGCTGTGCGCCCAGATCCTGCTCCTGACGGCGGAAGACCCGTCCAAGGACATCCACATGTACATCAACTCGCCGGGTGGCTCGATCAGCGCCGGCATGGCGATCTTCGACACCATGGAGTTGTCGGAGTGCGACATCGCCACCTACGCGATGGGCATGGCCGCGTCGATGGGTGAGTTCCTGCTGGCCGCCGGCACCAAGGGCAAGCGCCACGCGCTGCCGCACGCCCGCGTCCTGATGCACCAGCCGCTCGGTGGCGTCACCGGTAGCGCGGCGGACATCGCGATCCAGGCCGAACAGTTCCACGTCATCAAGAAGGAGATGTTCCGGCTCAACGCCCAGTTCACGGGCAAGAGCGTCGAGCAGATCGAGGCCGACTCCGACCGTGACCGCTGGTTCACGGCGCAGGAGGCGCTGGAATACGGCTTCGTCGACCACATCATCACCCGTGCAAACCTCAACGGCGGCAAGGGAGCCTCGAAGTGATCTCCAAGCATCTGAACCCTGAGCTGGCTCCGCAGGCGCGTTACATCCTGCCGCAGTTCAGCGAGCGCACCCACCTCGGTGAGCGCATCGTCGACCCCTACGCCAAGCTGTTCGACGAGCGCATCATCTTCCTGGGCGCCCAGGTCGACGACGTGTCCGCCAACGACGTGATGGCCCAGTTGCTGGTGCTCGAGTCGCAGGACCCCGATCGCGACATCACCATGTACATCAACTCGCCGGGTGGCTCGTTCACCTCGCTGATGGCGATCTACGACACCATGCAGTACGTCCGCGCCGACATCCAGACCGTCTGCCTCGGTCAGGCCGCGTCGGCCGCCGCGGTGCTGCTGGCGGCCGGTACGCCGGGCAAGCGCATGGCGCTGCCGAACGCCCGCGTGCTGATCCACCAGCCCTCGCTCGGTGGCGTCATCCAGGGTCAGTTCTCCGACCTGGAAATTCAGGCCGCCGAGATCGAGCGCATGCGGACCCTCATGGAGGAGACGCTGGCACGGCACACCGGCAAGGAAGCCGCCGTCATCCGCAAGGACACCGACCGCGACAAGATCCTGACCGCGGCCGACGCCAAGGAATACGGGATCATCGACACGGTCCTGGAGTACCGGAAGCTCTCGGCCCAGAAGGCCTGAGTCTCACAACGCACAGCGGCCGCCAACCTGTTCAGGTTGGCGGCCGCTGACGTTTGTTCAGTCCTTGGCCGAGGAAGCCTTCGAGGCGGCGGACGATGCGCCGCCCTTGGCGGCCTTCTTGTCCTTGGCCTTCTTGTCGGAGGCCTTCTTGCCCTTCGTCGAATCGTGTTGCGGTGCCGACGAATTGTCGGTGCCGGGCTTCTCCGACTTTTCGGGCTTGTCCGACTTCGCGGGCTTCTCCGGCTTGCCGGCCGGCGCCGGATCGCTGTCGGTCTTGGTGGGTGAATCGTCCGTCGCGTCGGTCGTCTTGGCCGGCGTGGTGCTTGCGGTCGGCGTAGGCGAGGTCCGACGGGTCCGCGGCATGCTCACGGTCTTGGTGGACTTCTTCTCGGTCTGGGTGGACGGCTTCTCGGCGCCGGCGGCGTCGTTCGTGCCGGCGTTACCGGTCGCGGGGGAGTCCGGCTCCGACGACTTGTCGGTCGCCGCCGTCGCGCGCGGAGCGGTGGCCGCCACCGACAAGACGGACGACAGCTGCGGCTTCACCACGTTGAACGGCAGCGCCTTGCCCGTCACCAGGACCGAGATGAAGTTCGCGACGGCGATCGCCGGTGACAGGGCCGCGTAGGCCGCGCCGGCGATGGGTGCGAGCGGAGCGAGTGCCGACGGCAGCTGCAGCCCGGATGCCAGCGCGGACGGCGCGGCGGCCAAGGCCGAGCCGGCGGCGTTGGTCGCGTCGGTCACGCGCGTCTTGACGGTGTCGATGGCCTGTTGGACCGGGTTGGCCGCGGTCGGCGACGGGTTGGCCGCGACCGATGCCGGGCTGTCGGCCGCGGCCGGTGCCGGGCCGGCGGCCGCCGGCACCAGTGCCGTCACCACCTGCGTCAGGTTCGCGACCAAGTCGTACGCGAACGTTCCCACCACCTGGAACGGGAGCGTGAACGCATAGGCCACCAACCCGATCGGCAACCACGGGAGGTAGAAGGGATCGGTGGCCGCGCGATTCAGCATGATCAGCGGTATGGAAACCACGGACACGGCGGTGCTCTTGGCTGCCTCGACAACGGCCACCCCGAGGGCTTTGATCGCGTCGACGACAACACCGCCGGCCGTCGCGAGCGGGTCGGTGGCGGCCAGGGACACCGGCCCCGCGAACGTGTTCGTCGCCGCAGCGGCAGTGAGCTGATCGCGCAACTCCTGCTCGCGGGTCGTCATCTCCTGGACGAACGCGGCGAACTGGACCGCGCGAGTATCCAGTCGCGGGGCGCTGATGGGCGCGGCGTGCGTCTGGATTGCGAGCTGGCCGTTCGGCGTCAGGACGCAGGCGGCCGCGACGACGCCCGCCAAGAATTCACCAAGACGCCCACCGCACCCTGTGACGCGACCACGAATTCCGGCCACTGAACAGGACCTGCCATGAGCCGACACTCACACCGCACCGCCGCGCTGGCCGCAGCCGCGCTCGCAGTGTCCATGACGGTCGGATTGCCTGTGGCCCAGGCGAATCCCACTCCTGAGACCGCGAAGCAGGTGCCGTGGAACGAGGTGGGCGACGGCTGGACCCTGGCGACGTGGAACCCGGTCGCCGGGCACCGTCCGGGTGAGCGCCCGGCGCCCGACGAGCCGCGGCCCGAGAACGCCGCCAACACACTGTTTCTGATCGATCCGGTGGGGCGCCGGTACGCCGTCACGACGTTCGCGCCGAACGACAAGGGGTGGAAGCCGCACCTGCTGGACTGGTCGGGCGACGGCGGCCGGGCGCTGTTCTCGATGGGCGACGACACCGTCATCGTCGTCGATCTGCACACCGGCCGGCAGACGTCGTTCCCGTCTCGGGCGTCCGCGCGGTTCAGCCGCCCGAACGGTGAAGCGATCGTGCTGTCGAGCAGCAGCCAGGGCCAGCCCAGCACGCTGCAGCGCGTTGACCTCGCGGGCAACGTCCAACTGACCTACCCGACCGAGAACCTCGCCGGCGCCGGCCGATTCGGCGGCGACTACCTCGAGACTCCCGACGGCACGACGCTCGTGCTGTCGACGGCCAACCGTGGCAACGACGCGGCCCCGCGAACCGACAACAGCTTCGTCCTCATGGGCAACGACGGCACTGTCGGGCGGGTGCTGCCGGTACCGATGCCGAATGGCGTGTGCATGACGACCCGCTGGCTGACACCGACGGATTTCGTCGCCCGGTGCAACATCGAGAACTCTGCGGCAAGCCAACTGTGGAAGGTGCCGCTCGACGGATCGGCGCCGACCGCGCTCACTGCCCTCAACAACGCCAAGAACGAACCCGGATTCGACGGCGACTACGGCGACGTCGGGCTCTGGCAGTTGCCCAGCGGCACCTTCGTGCAATCCCTCGGCGCCTGCGGCGTCGTGTTCCTGTCGCGCGTGACCAGCGACGGCCACACGCAGCGCGTCAAGGTGCCGAGGGCCGGCAACAACATCGACGTTGTCGGTTCGTCCGGCGGTTCACTGGTTCTGAAGTCGACGACAGGTTGCAGCCCGTCGACGGCGCTGCTGTCCTACGACCCGGCGGCGAACGCCACGAAGGTACTGCTCGGCCCCACCGTGAACGACGGCCGCGTCGTCGACGCCATGACCTTCGGGCAGGGTTACCGGTCATGAGGCGGCTCGCGTCCGCACTGACGGCAATGGCCGTCGCGGTCACCCTGTCGGCGGCCGCGCACGCCGACGCCGACACGACCACCGAAGCCTGCAGCTGGGTGCACACCGATGAAGCCGCGGTCTTTCTCGAAGGTCCGGCGACTGCCGAACCGATCCGAACCCAACTCCCCGAATTGTCTTGCGCCTACCGGGTATTGGACGGACCGGTGGGTGGCCGCAGCCTGCTGTCCGACGTCCGGTTCGCCGATGCGTTTCCTTGGGACGCGGCAACGACATTCAAGGAGGTGGCTGCGTGGCCCAGGGCCACCGAGGTCGATGGCGTGGGCCTGCGAGCGGTCTGCACGTATGAACCGAACGTCACGCCGCCGTCGACGACGCTCACGGTGTTGTTGACGGGCGAACGGCTCTATCGCGTCACGGGCAGCTACGTGTGGCGCTGCGACACTCTGAAGACGTTCGCGGAACTGGCAATAGCCCGCATCGGCCGATAGCACCGGATACCCTCGGCCCATGCGGCCGACCGGAATCGATTTCGGTGTTCTGGGCACGCTGCGGATGGCCGTCGACGACCGCGTCGTCCCGCTGGGCGCACCCAAGCAGCGTGCGGTGTTCGCGATGCTGCTGCTCAACCGAGGGCGCCCGGTGTCGGTGGACGCGTTGATCGACGCGGTGTGGGAGCAGTCCCCGGCCGCGGCCGCCCGTACCGCATTGCACTCCTACATCTCCAACCTGCGAAAGATCTTGGCGGAGTCCGGAATGCCGCGAGAGACGCTGGCCGCCGCTCCGCCGGGATACCGGCTCGACGTGCCGGAGGACGCCACCGATCTGGGGCGCTTCGAGAAGGAGAAGGTCGCCGGGGTACGGGCGGCGGCCGCCGGCCACTTCCCGTCCGCGGCGGTGCACCTGTCGGCGGCCCTGGCGCAGTGGCGGGGTCCGGTCCTCGGCGATCTGTCCGACTTCGCCTTCGTCGACGCCGTCGCCGCCGCCCTGGTCGACGAGCGCATCGTCGTGGAGACCGCCCGTGCGGAAGCCGAAATCGCCTGTGGCCAGGCAGCTCTGGTGATCGGGCCGCTGGAATCCCTGGTCGCCGAGCAGCCCTACCGCGAACCGCTGTGGGTGCAGCTGATCACCGCCTACTACAGCTGCGGACGGCAGGCGGACGCACTCGAAGCGTTCCGGCGCGTGAAGTCGATCCTGGCCGAGGACCTCGGCATCGATCCCGGTGCGGCGATAAGTGCCCTGCAGCAACGCATTCTGCGGCAGGAACCACTCGACGTGCAGGGCACCGCGCAGGCGACGGCGGTGCACACCATCGGCCGGCTCCGGTCGGGCTCCACGCGGACGAGCGCGTCCAGGGCGGGCCTGCGCGACGCGTCGGGGCAGTGGTTCGCCTTGCGCGCGATGGCAACCCGCATCGGTCGCCTCGCCGACAACGACATCGTGCTCGACGCCGCAGACGTCAGCCGGCACCACGCCGTCATCGTCGATGCGGGCAGCGGGTCGGTGATGGTCGACCTGCGCTCGGCCAACGGCGTCTATGTGCAGGGCACTCGCATCGAGGCCAACACCAATCTGTTCGATGGCGATCGCATCCGCATCGGCGCGCATGAATTCACCCTCGAACTCGGGTAGCCGCACACCAAGAATCTGCCAAGGGCAGCGGCCAACCATGAGGGCATGAGGATTTCGGCTCTTGCCCTGGCCGCGACGGCGGCGTTCCTGAGCCTGGCGCCGGCTGCGTCGGCGCAGCAGTCGTGTGGCGCGCTGGGCGGGACGCCCGACGTCACCGGCATCTGCCGCATGCATGAGGTCGGCACCGGGTATGAACGGACCGCCGCCTTCCCGGTCGACTATCCCGATCAGCAGGCGGTCGCGGACTTCCTGGTCGAGGACCGCGACGGCTTCGTCGGCTGGGTGGAGCAGTTCGGCCGCGGCCGGGTGTATGAGGAGACCGTGACGCCGACGATGTACCGCTCGGCGCGGACGCAGAGCCTGGTGCTCAAGATCGTCGACCCGACGGGGCTGGCCCACGAAGGACATCCCGATATCCGGTACCGGACCTTCACCTACGGGGCGGGCGGGCCGATCACCATCGACACGCTGTTCGGTCCCGGTTCTGATTCGGCGGCGATCCTGACGCCGGTGGTGCAGCACGCGTTGAAGGCGCGCAATGCGGCGTTGATCGAACCGGACCGCGGCTCGTACCGGAATTTCGCGATCACCGACGAGGCCGTCACCTTCTTTTTCGGCGAGAGTCAGCTCGTGGGCAACGGCGGCCCGCTCACGGTCGCGGTGCCGGTCGGTGAGCTGGGCGGTCGGCTGCAGGGATAGGCAGCCGGGCCGCCGGCTTGCGCTGGCCGCGAAATGCGTCGGCGGCTTCGATGTGCACACGGTAGGGTTGCGGATAGGTGAACAGCCCTGATCAGAGGCCTGCCGAGCCAACGCCACCCGGCGCCGGAAAGACACGCCAGAATCACGGTCAGCGCGCCGAGGGGTGGCAAGCCACCGATCGGGCTATGTTCTCCTGCACACGGATAAATACCACCGGAGCGATTCGGCCCTTTCGGTCGCACCGCAACGGAGCGAACGGGTAGCGTCGGGATCACACCCGGAATAACCCACTATCTGGTGTAACGACTGACGGAGACCGGAGAAAGTAGGGCCTCACCCCATGGCGCGCATCGGAGACGGCGGTGACCTGCTGAAGTGCTCGTTCTGTGGAAAGAGCCAGAAGCAGGTCAAGAAGCTGATTGCTGGACCTGGCGTCTACATCTGCGACGAGTGCATCGACCTCTGCAACGAGATCATCGAAGAGGAGCTGGCCGACGCTGACGACGTCAAGCTCGACGAGCTGCCCAAGCCCCAGGAGATCCGGGACTTCCTCGAGGGCTACGTCATCGGTCAGGACAACGCCAAGAAGACGCTCGCCGTGGCTGTCTACAACCACTACAAGCGCATCCAGGCGCAGGAGAAGTCGCGTGACTCCCGGGGTGAGCCGGTCGAGCTCGCCAAGTCGAACATCCTGATGCTCGGGCCGACCGGCTGCGGCAAGACGTACCTGGCGCAGACGCTCGCCAAGATGCTCAACGTGCCGTTCGCCATCGCCGATGCGACGGCGCTGACCGAGGCCGGCTACGTCGGCGAGGACGTCGAGAACATCCTGCTGAAGCTGATCCAGGCGGCCGACTACGACGTCAAGCGCGCCGAGACCGGCATCATCTACATCGACGAGGTCGACAAGATCGCCCGCAAGAGCGAGAACCCGTCGATCACCCGCGACGTGTCCGGTGAGGGCGTGCAGCAGGCACTGCTGAAGATCCTCGAGGGGACGCAGGCGT
Source organism: Mycobacterium sp. SMC-21 (assembly GCF_045310825.1). Taxonomy (NCBI): domain Bacteria; kingdom Bacillati; phylum Actinomycetota; class Actinomycetes; order Mycobacteriales; family Mycobacteriaceae; genus Mycobacterium; species Mycobacterium sp. SMC-21. The sequence goes on from NZ_JBJIAO010000025.1 coordinate 9,476, forward strand.
CGGTGCCGCCGCAGGGCGGTCGCAAGCACCCGCACCAGGAATTCATCCAGATCGACACCACGAACGTGCTGTTCATCGTGGCCGGTGCGTTCGCGGGCCTGGAGAAGATCGTGTCCGACCGGGTCGGCAAGCGCGGTCTGGGCTTCGGCGCCGAGGTGCACTCCAAGGCCGAGATCGACACGCAGGACCACTTCGCCGAGGTGTTGCCCGAGGACCTGATCAAGTTCGGTCTGATCCCCGAGTTCATCGGCCGGCTCCCGGTCGTGGCGTCGGTGACCAACCTGGACAAGGAATCGCTGGTGTCGATCCTGTCCAAGCCGAAGAACGCGCTGGTCAAGCAGTACGTGCGGCTCTTCGAGATGGACGGGGTGGAGCTGGAGTTCACCGACGACGCCCTCGACGCGATCGCCGACCAGGCCATCCACCGCGGGACCGGTGCCCGTGGCCTGCGCGCCATCATGGAAGAGGTCCTGCAGCCGGTGATGTTCGACATCCCGAGCCGCGACGACGTCGCCAAGGTGGTCGTCACCAAGGAAACCGTGCAGGACAACGTGCTGCCGACCATCGTGCCGCGCAAGGCGCCCCGCTCGGAGCGTCGCGACAAGAGCGCCTAGCTCTCTCAAACGGAAAAGCCCCCGCTTCCCGGCGGGGGCTTTTGCGTATCACGGCTACCGGACGATGCGGTCCGGCCGGGTGTAGACGTTCATCGACTCGCCGCGGAGGAAGGCCACCAACGTGAGCCCGGCCTGGCTGGCCAGGTCGACCGCCAACGACGACGGCGCGGATACGGCCGCCAGCAGCGGGATGCCGGCCATGACCGCCTTCTGCGTCAGTTCGAACGACGCCCGGCCGCTCACCAGCAGGACGGTGCCGGTCAGCGGAACGCGGCCCTGCTCCAGCGCCCACCCGATCACCTTGTCCACCGCGTTGTGCCGCCCGATGTCCTCGCGGGCGACGAACATCTCACCCTCGGCGCTGAACAGCGCGGCGGCGTGCAGCCCGCCGGTGCTGTTGAACACCTTCTGGGCTTGGCGCAGCTGCTGGGGCAGCGCCGACAGGATGGCGTTGGTGACGGTGGTCGGGTCGTCACCGGGGGAGTAGTGGCTGACGGTCCGGACGGCGTCGATGGAGGCCTTGCCGCACACGCCGCACGACGAGGTGGTGTAGAAGTTGCGGGTCACGTCGACCGACGGCGGCGGGACGTGCGGCGCCAACATCACGTCGAGCACGTTGTAGGTGTTGCTGCCGTCTTCGGTGGCGCCGCGGCAGTAGGCGACGCGGGCGATGTCATCGCGGCGGGCGATCACGCCCTCGGTGAGCAGAAACCCTTGGGCGAGTTCGACATCCGAGCCCGGCGTCCGCATGGTGACGGTGAGGGGAGTGCCGTTGACCCGGATTTCCAGGGGCTCCTCGACAGCCAGGGTTTCCGGGCGGGAGACGGCGCCGCCGGCGGTGACGTGTTCGGCTCGGCGCCGTGCGGTTACCCGACCCATGGTTCCAACCTGATCACCACGGCCTTGGACACCGGCGTATTGGATTTGCGGGCAGTGTGGTCCAACGGGATCAAGGGATTGGTCTCCGGGTAGTAGGCCGCGGCATTGCCGACGGGTGTCGAATAGGGCACCACCAGAAAGTCTTTCGCGCGGCGCTCGTGGCCGTCGAATTCGGAGACCAGGTCGACGCGGCTGCCCTCGGCGAGACCGAGGGCAGCGATGTCGGCCGGGTTGACGAACACCACGCGCCGGCCGCCCTTGACGCCGCGATAGCGGTCGTCCAAGCCGTAGATGGTGGTGTTGTACTGGTCGTGGCTGCGCAGGGTCTGCAGTACCAGCCGGCCCTCGGGCACCGGCACCCATTCGACGGGTTCGACCGAGAAGTTGGCTTTGCCTGTGTGCGTGGGGAATTCGCGGGAGTCCCGGGGTGGGTGAGGCAGCTGGAAGCCATCCGGCTGACGGACCCGGGTGTTGTAGTCGGCGCATCCGGGAACCACGTCCGCGATGGCGTCGCGGATGCCGTCGTAGTCGGCGTTGAAGGCTTCCCACGGCACCGGGTGCGCCGGCCCGAGCAGGGTCCGGCCCAGTTGGCAGACGATCGCGACCTCACTGCGCACCTGGTCACTGGGCGGTGTCAGGCCGCCGCGCGACAGATGCACCATCGACATCGAATCCTCCACCGACACCACCTGTTTGCCGCCGGCCTGGAAATCCTTGTCGGTGCGGCCCAGCGTGGGCAGGATGAGTGCGGTGCGGCCGTGAACGACATGGCTGCGATTGAGCTTCGTCGAAATCTGCACCGTGAGAGCGCAATTGCGCATGGCTGCGGCGGTGACGTCGGTGTCCGGGGTGGCCGAGACGAAGTTGCCGCCCATCCCGATGAAGACCTTGGCGTGCCCGTCACGCATGGCCCGGATTCCGTCGACGGTGTCGTGACCGTGCTTGCGCGGTGAGGTGATGCCGAACCGGGCGTCCAGCGCGGCCAGGAACTCTTCGGGCATCTTCTCCCAGATGCCCATGGTCCGGTCGCCCTGCACGTTGGAGTGGCCGCGCACGGGACACACGCCCGCGCCGGGCTTTCCGATCATGCCGCGCATGAGAAGCAGGTTGGTGGCCTCGCCGATGGTGGCCACCGCGTGCTTCTGCTGCGTCAGGCCCATCGCCCAGCAGATGATGGTGCGCTCCGAGCGGATCAACGCGTCGGCGACCCGCTCCAACTGGTCCCAGCTGATGCCGCTCGCCGCGGTGACGGTATCCAGATCGACTGCGCGGGTGCGGCTTTCGTAGTCCTCGAAACCGGCGCAGTGCCGGTCGATGAAGTCGCGATCCAATACGGTTCCGGGCGAACGGTTCTCGGCTTCCAGCAGGAGCCGGCCCAGACCGGCGAACAGCGCCATGTCGCCGCCGATGCGGATCTGTACGAACTCGTCGGCGATGGGCACGCCGTGGCCGACGACGCCGTGCACCTTCTGCGGATCCTTGAACCGCATGAGTCCGGCCTCGGGCAAGGGGTTGATCGCGATGATCGTGGCGCCCCGCGCTTTTGCCTTCTCCAGCACCGACAGCATGCGCGGGTGGTTGGTGCCCGGGTTCTGCCCGGCGATGACGATGCAGTCGGCGTGGATGACGTCGTCGACGGTCACCGAGCCCTTGCCGATGCCGATCGACTCGACGAGCGCGGTGCCCGACGACTCGTGGCACATGTTGGAACAGTCCGGCAGGTTGTTGGTGCCGAAACTGCGCGCGAGCAATTGGTAGAGGAACGCGGCCTCGTTGCTGGTGCGGCCGGAGGTGTAGAACAACGCCTCGTCGGGGCCGGCGAGGGCGTTGAGCTCGCGGGCGATCAGTGCGTACGCGTCGTCCCAGTCGATCGGGCGGTAATGGCTGTCGCCGGGCGCCAGCACCATCGGGTGGGTCAGGCGGCCCTGCTGGGACAGCCAGTATTCGGGCTTTTCGGCGAGTTCGGCGACCGGATGCCGGGCGAAGAATTCCGGGGTGACCCGGCGCCGCGTCGCTTCCTCGGCCACTGCCTTGGCGCCGTTCTCGCAGAACTCGGCGAGCTTGCGTCCGCCATGTTCCTCTGGCCACGCGCAACCCGGGCAGTCGAAGCCGTGCCGCTGATTGATCCTGGTCAGTGTCTCGGCGGTGCGCAGCGGACCCATCTGCCGGAGCCCGCGCTGCATGCTGACCATCACGGCCTTGACCCCGGCGGCTTCGTGTTCGGCGCCGGTCACCGCTATGTCGTGTTCGTCGTAGGTGGCGTCGACATCGTGGCCGTCTCTGACGGTGGTCATCTCTCCAATCTAATCCGGGAAATCTGGGATTCAGGTCCGGAATGAGGCATCGGTCATCGGCATTTCAGATGCCCTGATAGGTGGCGCCTATCGCCGGGTGGTACGGCGCCCGTGACCAGCACCACCCGGTGCGCGGGACCTAAGCCTCTACGCCGGGTATACGGGCCGGGGTACTTTTCAGGAGAGCGCGACAGATACCCCCGCCCGTATTTTCGAGGTTGGAATAAGATACCCCCAGGGGTATATTGAATACCCATGAGGGTGTAGCTCGAAGTGGTGCTACCCAACGAGGAGAAAGAAGCCGCTGATGATCCTGCAGCAGTATTACCTGGATTGCCTGTCGCACGCGTCCTACCTGATCGGTGACGAAACCACCGGGCGCGCAGTGGTTGTGGACCCGCAGCGCGATGTGGCCGGATACCTTGCCGATGCCGAGGAGCATGGGCTGACCATCGAATTGGTCATCGAGACGCACTTTCACGCAGACTTCCTCTCCGGTCACCTCGAGCTGGCGAAGGCCACCGGGGCCAAGATCGTCTACTCATCTGTCGCCGAGACCGAGTTCGAGTCGACGGGTGTCGCCGACGGTGAGCGCTACTCGCTGGGCGACGTGATGCTCGAGTTCCGGCACACCCCCGGACACACTCCCGAGTCGATGAGCGTGGTGGTGTACGAGCACGCCGACGACCAGACGCCCTACGGCGTCATGACCGGAGACACGCTCTTCATCGGCGATGTCGGCCGCCCCGACCTGCTGGCCTCGATCGGTTTCACGCGAGAAGAACTGGCGGACAAGCTCTATGAGTCGCTGCACAACAGGCTGATGACGCTGCCCGATGCGACCCGGGTGTACCCGGCGCATGGCGCCGGCTCGGCCTGTGGCAAGAACCTGTCGACCGACCTGTGGTCGACGATCGGTGATCAGAAGGCGACGAACTATGCGCTGCGCGCCACCGACAAGGCCTCGTTCATGAACCTCGTCACCGAGGGGCAGCCGCCCGCGCCGGGCTACTTCGTCTACGACGCGATCCTCAACCGCAAGGATCGCGAGCTGCTGGACGAGACGAAGCTGCCGTCGGCGCTGACCTACGAGCAGGCTCGTGCGGCGATCGACGCCGGCGCCGTCCTGGTGGACGGCCGTGGCCCCGAAGATTTCGCGCTGGGTCACCTGCGCGGCGCCGTCAACATCGGCCTGCAAGGCCGTTACGCGGAGTTCGCCGGTTCCGTCCTGCCGTCCGACGTCGACATCGTGCTGTTCACCGAGCCCGGCGAAGAACTCGAGGGCAAGAACCGGCTCGCCCGGATCGGTTTCGACCGGGTGATCGGCTACGTGGCGGAGCCGTACGCGGCGTTGGTCGCCCACCAGGGTGACGTCCAGGGGGCCTCGCGGTTGACCGCCAAGGCTTTTGGCGAACGGGTCGCCGCGCTGCCGAACCTGCAGATCGTCGATGTCCGCAACCCCGGTGAGGTCGCTGCCGGGACCATCCCGAATGCCATCGGCATCCCGGTGGGTCAGTTGCCCGCGCGGCTCGGTGAGCTCGACCCCGCCAAACCGACCGTCGTCTACTGCGCCGGTGGGTACCGCTCGTCGGTCGCGGCAAGTCTGTTGCGGCGGAACGGATTCAACGACGTGAGTGACATCTTGGGTGGCTATGGCGCCTGGGCAGAAGCCGTCGAGAACGCCTGAAGACAGGAGACATCACAGATATGACCAGCACTGCCAAGCACCAGATCGTGATCGTCGGCGGCGGCACCGCCGGCATCACGGTCGCGGCCCGGTTGCTGCGCAAGGGCTACACCGACGTCGCGGTCATCGAGCCCTCGGACAAGCACCACTACCAACCGCTGTGGACCCTTGTCGGCGGCGGACAGGCGCAGGCCGCCACGACCGAACGCGCCGAGTCCGCGGTGATGCCCAAGGGCGCAACGTGGATCCGGAACGCCGCGAGCGCCTTCGATCCCGACGCCAACACGGTCACCTGTGTCGACGGCGCCACCTACGAATACGACGCGCTCGTGGTCTGCCCGGGCATCCAACTCGATTGGGATCGCACCGAGGGGCTGGCGGAGACCCTGGGACGTGACGGAGTCTCCTCGAACTATCGCTTCGACCTCGCACCCCGGACCTGGGATTTCATCCGGAACCTGCGTTCGGGCACCGCGGTGTTCACCATGCCTTCCGGAGCCATCAAGTGCGCCGGCGCTCCGCAGAAGATCGCGTATCTGGCCTCCGACTACTGGCGGTCACAGGGCGTGCTCAAGGACATTGACGTCCACCTGGTCATGCCGGGCGCGCGGCCGTTCGGGATTCCCGCGATCGCGGACAGTCTCGACAAGGTGATCGCCGACTACGACATCACCCTGCACACCAACTCCGAGGTGACCCTGGTCGACGCGGCGTCGCACAAGGTCGGCGTCACCAGTGTGGGGGAGGGCGGAACCGACGCCATGCTGCCGTACGACGTCCTGCACGCCGTGCCGCGGCAGTCCGCACCGGACTGGATCAAACGCAGCGCGCTGTCGACGGGTGACGCCATGGGCTACGTCGACATCGACAAGCACACCATGCAGCACGTGCGGTACCCCAACGTCTTCAGCCTCGGTGACGCCGGTTCGTCGCCGAACTCGAAGACCGGCGCCGCGATCCGCAAGCAGGCCCCGGTGGTGGTCGAGAACATCGACTCCTTCTTGACCGGCCGTCCGCTGGGGGCGTCGTACGACGGCTACTCGTCGTGCCCGATCGTCACGTCGTCGGACGCGATGCTGCTCGCCGAATTCGACTACGACTTCAACCTGAAGCCGTCGTTCCCGCTGCTCGATCCGGTCATCCCGCACCGGGCGTACTGGTACCTGAAGAAGTACGGACTGCCGTTCATGTACTGGAATCTGATGTTGAAAGGCCTTGCTTAGCAAGGTAATTGCTCGACCATGAAAGGAATTCGTCATGACCACCAAAACCCTGACCGCCGCCGACTTCGAGGCGACCATCACCGGCAATCCCATTGTTCTCATCGATTTCTGGGCGTCGTGGTGCGGTCCGTGTCGTGCATTCGCTCCGGTTTTCGACCGATCGGCGCAGTCGCACCCTGATGTGGTGCACGCCAAGGTCGACACCGAAGCGCAGCAGCAGCTTGCCGCGGCGCTCGAAATCCAGGCGGTCCCAACGATCATGGCGTTCCGCGACGGCATCCTCGTGTACCGCCAGCCCGGTGCGATGCCGGCCGCGGCGCTCGAGGATCTGATCACCCGGGTCAAGGCGCTCGACATGGCCGATGTGCGTGCCCAGATCGCAGCCAAGACGCACTGACCGAGATGTCGTCGCGCGCATGCGCGCGACGCGTCCCGCCGTTTCCGTTTGAGGAGAGTGACGTTCCGTGAATATCGTTCTCGCCCTTGGCCTGGGCGCCGTCATCGGCGTCCTGCTCGGCCTGCTCGGCGGCGGAGGTTCCATTCTGGCGGTACCGGCGTTGGTCTATGTGCTGGGGCTCGGCATCGAGCAGGCGATTCCGATGTCGCTATTGGTCGTCGGCATCGCCTCGGCGGTGGGCGCGCTGCCGAAGATTCGGGCCGGCCACGTCCAATGGCGGTTGGCCGCAGTCTTCTCGGCGGCCGGTATCCCGGCGACCTTCATCGGCAGCGCCATCGGCCGCCACCTGCCGCAGCCGGTGCTCCTCGTCGGCTTCGCCGCGGTCATGGTGCTCGCCGGAATCCGGATGCTGCAGGACAACGGCGGCACCGGTACCGCCTGCAGAGTCGGTGATTCCGGCATCGACTGGCGCCGCTGTGCCTCCAGATCGATTCCTGCGGGTTTCCTCGTCGGGCTGCTCACCGGACTCTTCGGCGTCGGCGGCGGCTTTCTGATCATTCCGGCGCTCGTGTTGATGCTCGGGGTGGAGATGCCCATCGCGATCGGTACCTCGCTGCTCATCATCGTCGCGAACTCGTTGGCGGGCCTGCTGTCCCACCTCAGCGGCACCAGCATCGATTGGACGGTCACCGCGGCGTTCGTCGGTACCGCGATCGTCGGTTCGCTGGTCGCCGGCCACCTGGGCACCCGGCTCGACACCGGGCGACTGCAGCGCTGGTTCGCCTACCTGGTCTTCGCGATCGCCGCGTATGTGCTCATGGACACCGTCGCCGTGAGCTTCTTGTGACGTGACCAGCGGTGTCCGCAAATCTTCACCGGACCGACATGTCGGCGTCCCGTCGCGTGACGTGCGCGGTTGCCCAGCTTCTGGACAATGGCCGTATGGATACCGATACCGGACGTGGTACGCCGGGTCGCCGCGCCTGGGCCGACCCGCTGGCGTTGGGGTTCCAGGCACACCGGCAGCTGATGTTGCTCCGCCTGCGGTGGCACGGCCGCCGTCTGGACACCCGTCCAGACGGGCAACCGGACTGACGCCTAATCGCTTGTGCCGCCGGATGTTTCCGATGCGGCCGAGTGCTAGCGCGGACCGCTACCGATCGGTAACCGCGTTCTTAGGAATTCCACCTGCCGGAACGTGATGAAAGCCACATTTTGACAGGTGTCAAGCGGCCGCAATCGATTTGACGTGCGCATTTGTGGGGCCGCCACACCGCCTGCAATGGCGCGTCCTGGCGAGTGCACCCTAAGAGAAGTGCAATAATCGGTACTAGCAGTGACATCAAAATTTTGGCGGGCGCCGGGCTGGCGATCGTGAGCACCGTTCTGCGGCGTCTCCGAAACAGTGCGACGGACGGTCGAAACAGAGTGTGAAAGGCAGGCGTCGTGGGTCTCAACGACGACGACAACGGCACCGGCGCCGGGAGTGGCGCAGCCTCGCGGCAGAAGCTCGAGAAGGTCGTCATCCGCTTCGCCGGTGACTCCGGCGACGGTATGCAGCTGACCGGTGACCGGTTCACTTCGGAAGCCGCGCTCTTCGGCAATGACCTTGCGACGCAGCCGAATTACCCCGCCGAGATCCGCGCACCACAGGGCACTCTGCCCGGTGTGTCGTCGTTCCAGATCCAGATCGCGGATTACGACATCCTCACCGCCGGTGACCGTCCCGACGTGCTGGTCGCCATGAACCCGGCCGCACTCAAGGCCAACGTCGCCGACCTGCCGCGCGGCGGCATGATCATCGCCAACTCCGACGAGTTCACCAAGCGCAACCTGGCCAAGGTCGGGTACGAGGAGAACCCGCTCGAGAACGACGAGCTGTCCGAGTTCGTCGTCATCCCGGTGGCGATGACCACGCTGACCCTGGCCGCCGTCGAGGCCATCGGCGCGACCAAGAAGGACGGTCAGCGCGCCAAGAACATGTTCGGGCTCGGCCTGCTGTCCTGGATGTACGGCCGCGAGCTGGAGCACAGCGAGGCCTTCATCCGTGAGAAGTTCGCCCGTAAGCCCGAGATCGCCGAGGCCAACGTGCTGGCGCTCAAGGCCGGCTGGAACTACGGCGAGACCACCGAGGCCTTCGGCACCACCTACGAGGTGGCCCCGGCCAAGCTCAAGTCCGGTGAATACCGCCAGATCTCCGGCAACACGGCCATGGCGTACGGCATCGTCGCCGCCGGTCAGCTGGGTGACATCCAGGTGGTGCTCGGCACCTACCCGATCACCCCGGCCAGCGACATCCTGCACGAGCTGTCCAAGCACAAGAACTTCAATGTCCTGACCTTCCAGGCCGAGGACGAGATCGCCGGTATCGGCGCGGCCATCGGTGCCTCGTACGGCGGCGCGCTCGGCGTGACCAGCACGTCGGGCCCCGGTGTCTCGCTGAAGTCGGAGGCCATCGGCCTCGCGGTGATGACCGAGCTGCCGCTCATCGTCATCGACGTGCAGCGCGGTGGCCCGTCCACCGGTCTGCCGACCAAGACCGAACAGGCCGACCTGCTGCAGGCGCTGTACGGCCGCAACGGCGAATCGCCCGTCGCGGTGCTGGCGCCCGCCTCCCCGTCGGACTGCTTCGACGTCGCGGTCGAGGCCGCGCGGATCGCCATCACCTACCACACGCCGGTGATCATCCTGTCCGACGGCGCCATCGCCAACGGTTCGGAGCCGTGGCGGATCCCGGACATCGCCGGCTACCCGGCCATCGAGCACACGTTCGCCAAGGCGGGCGAGCCGTTCCAGCCGTACGCGCGTGACCCCGAGACGCTGGGCCGCCAGTTCGCCATCCCCGGTACCGCGGGTCTGGAGCACCGCATCGGTGGTCTCGAGGCGGCCAACGGCTCGGGCAACATCTCCTACGAGCCCAAGAACCACGACCTCATGGTCCGGTTGCGCCAGCTCAAGATCGACGGCATCAAGGTGCCCGACCTCGAGGTCGACGACCCGAGCGGCGAAGCCGAGCTGCTGATGCTCGGTTGGGGCAGCTCGTACGGCCCGATTGGCGAAGCCTGCCGCCGCGCCCGGCGCAACGGCGTCAAGGTTGCCCACGCGCAGCTGCGCCACCTCAATCCGTTCCCGGCGAACCTCGAAGAGGTGCTGCGTAGGTACGACAAGGTCGTCGTGCCGGAGATGAACCTCGGCCAGCTGGCGCTCCTGCTGCGCGGCAAGTACCTGGTCGACGTCCAGTCGGTGACCAAGGTCGAGGGCATGGCGTTCCTGGCCGACGAGGTCGAGGGCATCATCAGCGCGGCGCTGGACGGATCGCTGCGCGAGAAGGAAACTGACAAGGCCAAGTTCGCACGGCTGGCAGCCGCCACCGTGGAAACCGGTGTGGGAGCAAACGCATGACGGATCTGATCGGTGCTGATCTGGGCCTGACCGAAGCCCTCAGCAAGACTGCCCTGGTTCCGACCACGGACCAGCCGCAGAAGGGCAAGGACTTCACCAGCGACCAGGAGGTGCGCTGGTGCCCGGGTTGCGGTGACTACGTCATCCTCAACACCATCCGCAACTTCCTGCCGGAGCTGGGCCTGCGCCGCGAGAACATCGCGTTCGTCAGCGGCATCGGCTGCTCGAGCCGGTTCCCGTATTACCTGGAGACCTACGGCTTCCACTCGATCCACGGTCGTGCCCCGACCATCGCCACCGGTCTGGCGCTGGCGCGCCCGGACCTGTCGGTGTGGGTCGTCACCGGTGACGGTGACTCGCTGTCGATCGGTGGTAACCACCTGATCCACGCGCTGCGCCGCAACATCAACATCACGATCCTGCTGTTCAACAACCGGATCTACGGTCTGACCAAGGGTCAGTACTCGCCGACCTCCGAGGTCGGCAAGGTCACCAAGTCGACCCCGATGGGCTCGCTGGATCAGCCGTTCAACCCGGTGTCGCTGGCCCTGGGTGCCGAGGCGACGTTCGTCGGCCGCGCGCTGGACTCCGACCGCAAGGGTCTGACCGAGGTGCTCAAGGCCGCGGCCCAGCACCGCGGTGCCGCCATCGTCGAGATCCTGCAGGACTGCCCGATCTTCAACGACGGTTCGTTCGACGCGCTGCGCAAGGAAGGCGCCGAGGAGCGCCTGATCAACCTGCAGCACGGCCAGCCGATCACCTTCGGCGCGGAGAACGAGTACTGCGTGACCAAGTCCGGCTACGGACTGGAGATCGGCAAGACCGCCGACGTCGATCCGTCGGACATCGTGGTGCACAACGCTCACCTCGACGACCCGGCGTACGCCTTCGCGCTGTCGCGCCTGTCGGAGCAGAACCTCGAGCACACCGTGATGGGCATCTTCCGTCAGGTGAACCGCCCGACCTACGACGACGAAGCGCGGGCTCAGATCGCCTCTGCGCGGGAATCCAAGGCGCACGACACCGCCGCTCTGCAATCCTTGCTGCGTGGCAAGGACACCTGGACCGTCGAAGAGTAACGACACCTTGAACGAAGACGCCCCGCTGGCCGCAGTTGTACTGGCCGGCGGGGCGTCTCGTCGTATGGGGCGCGACAAGGCCACCGTGCGGTTCCGCGGGCCGGCGGGGGAGATCACGTTCGTCGAGCAGACGGTGGCGACGCTGCGGTCCCGCTGCCAGGCGGTGTTCGTCATCGCCGCCCGCGGCCAGGCGCTGCCTGACCTGGACGCGGAAGTGCTGCGCGACGCGACCCCGGGGGTCGGACCGCTGCTGGCCACCGCCCGTGGTTTGCGCGCCGCGGCCGACGCCGGATACCCGCGCGCGTTCGTATGTGCCGTCGACATGCCGTATCTGACGGCCGAGCTGATCGACGAGCTCGCCGAACACGCGGCCCGGGTGGACGCCGACGTGGTGCTGCCCTGGGACGGGCGGGACCACTACCTGGCGGGCATCTACCGGACCGCACTGGCCACTCGGGCCGACGAGCTGGTGGCCCACGGGCGGCGCAGCATGCGGGCCCTGGTCGACACCTCCGACACCCAGCGCGTGGTGATGGACCGGCAGCGGGCGCTGGTCAACGTCAACAGCCCGGACGATTTCGTCTGACCCCTCAGCAAAGGTCCATCGCCCGGCTGTGAATCCCTGAATTCCTCGCTGTTCCACGAATTCGAATAACTGCTATTTCCGCGCTCTGCGCCCAATTCGGAAATTCATCGTCGCAATTCCGAACAATTCGTCAACTGTGACATTCGCGAATTCGTAACCTGTTGCAGTGCAACAGGTTTGGTTGTTCACCAGCGTAGGTGGTCGGTTAACGCTGCTCGAACAGCGCGCATCGGACGCATGAAAAGTGCTGATTGGCGGCGGTGTCGAGCGGCGCTGGCGAGTCCCGCGGGGATTGACGCGTCCGTCGGCAGCGAACTGCGGCGCCGGTGCAACTGGATTTCACCGGGCGACACGCCGGATGTTTAGCGGCGGCACTGCCAAAATGTGCCGCTGACCTGCGACAACTGTGACTCGTGTGAATTGAATTCTGTGTGCCACGCCACAATTTCATGGTGACCTCTATCACGAAATGTTGCCGAACCGTGATTTGTTAGGGGTGCTTTATACATCGCGTGACCTGCTTATGTTCCTCTCAGGTTCGGCTGTGATCTGCTTGTTATCTGGCTGGGACCGGTTCGACATTGCCGCGCGAATTCTTGCTACGGTCCTCGTGCTGCTCCAAGAGAGCAAACAACTGAAAAACCATGAACCTGCGTGTGAGCGGGATCGCGGTGGGACCAGAGCAGATGGCCTGTTGCCCGTGGCGTCCGCCGGCCTCGAGCCCGGACCGATCAAACCGCCCCCGCTGTCGTGTCCGACCGAGACGACACGATTCAGCCCCCTAACGCCTGCCCGGCAGGCAGCAGTTCGCACCGCCTATGCGCGGGCGATGTTTGGCGCGCGCTCGGCGAGAGGAACAACGTGAAGAACATCCGCACAACGCTTGGACTGGTTGCCGTTGCTGGGGCAGTTGCTGTGGCCCCGATGGTCATCGGAACCGGTACCGCGAATGCGGACGGCGGCCACAACTGGGACGCCGTTGCAGCCTGTGAGTCTGGTGGCAACTGGTCCATCAACACCGGCAACGGTTACTACGGCGGGCTGCAGTTCAACCTCGGCACCTGGCGTGCCAACGGTGGTTCGGGCATGCCCCACACCGCCAGCAAGGACGAGCAGATTCGAGTCGCCGAGAACGTCGCCGCCCGTCAGGGCATGGGCGCTTGGCCGGTCTGCGGCCGTCGGGGCTGATTCCCGAAGGCTCAGGGCGCCACAACCGCGCCGACGAGACAAGCAGAGGGCGCCGGACCACAAGGTCCGGCGCCCTTTGTCGTCGTCACCGCCGTTGCCCCGGCGTCCACGGATGATCCGTCACTTGATGAAACTATGGGGACATGGGCACGCATGACATCGCGACCGGCCTCGGCACCCTGCAGGTCCACGTCAGCGGCTCCGGTGCCCCGATTCTCCTGATGCCGAGCCTGCTGACCGATCACACGCTGTACGACGCTCAGGTGGCGCACCTCTCCGCCCGATACACCACGATCGCGGTCGACCCGCCGGGGCAGGGGCGCAGCGAGCCGCTGCGCAGCGCCTTCACCTTCGCGGACAGCGCCAGGGCGTATATCGACGTCCTGGACGCGCTGGGGCTGCCGTGGGCGCACCTCGTCGGCAATTCGTGGGGCGCCATGATCGGCGGCACGATGTCGGCGACGTTCCCCGACCGGGTCGGGTGTGCGGTCCTGCTCAACGGCACGGCGTCCGAGGGGCCTCGCTGGGACCGTCTGCAGCTCGCGCTCGCGGCCCGGATGACCCGGCTGGCCGGGCGCCCACTCCTCGTGCGGTCGACGGTCGTGCCGCGCTTCCTCGGGAAGACGACGCGGCGGCGGCGTCCGGATCTGGTCGCCGGGCTGGTGACGATGATCAAGCGCAACGATGCCCGGTCCGCCAGCTTCGCGGTGGAGAGCATCGTGGTCAGGCGTCCCGACCAGCACGCGCTGTTCGGCCACATCGCCGTCCCGACACTGGTGGTGGCCGGTCGCGAGGACGCAAGCTTCCCCGTCGCCGAGGTACGCCGGATGGCCGAGGCGATTCCGGGCTCGGAGTTGGTGGTCCTGGATCGGATCGGCCACCTGGCCGCCTATGAGGCGCCCGACACCGTCAATGCCCTCATCGACGACTTCCTCGACCGCCACCCCAGGTAATGATCGCGCGAGGCGGCGCCCCGTCATGTGCTAACAACGGAGCATGGCCCTGACACCGTTCGACGACCTGGATACGTACTTCTCACTGCCCCGGGTGTCCGGGCTCGCGGTCTCACCCGACGGCCGTCGCGTCGTCACGATGATCAGCGAGCTGAATTCCAAGGGCACCGAATTCGTCACCGCGGCTTGGGAACTCGACCCCGACGGTCAGCGCGAGGCGCGCCGGCTGACGTACGGAGCCAAGGGGGAGTCCCAGCCGGCCTTCACCGCGGCCGGTGACCTGCTGTTCGTCGCGGCCCGTCCCACCGACACCGACGACGACCCGCCGGCGGCGCTGTGGCAACTGCCCGCCAACGGCGGTGAGGCACAACGACTTCTGGAGCTGGCGGGCGGCGTCACGGGCGTGCACGCCGCCCGCGCAGCCGACGTCGTCGTGGTGACGGCGCCGATGCTCCCGTCGGCCGGCACGCCCGAGGACGACAAGCGGCTGCGCACCCTCCGCAAGGACAAGAAGGTGTCGGCAATCCTGCACACCGGGTACCCGGTGCGGCACTGGGACCACGACCTGGGTCCCGATCACGCGCACTTGCTCCGCGTCGAATCGGGTGCGGCCCATGACATCACGCAGCAGCCGGGGATGGCATTGAACGAGGCCGCAGTCGACGTCAGCGCCGACGGCAGCTTCGCCGTCGCGTCGTGGCAGGTCTCCGCTGCGGGGGCCGCACTGCGCAGCGTGCTGGTCCGCATCGACATCGCGACGGGGGAGCGCACCGTGATCGCCGACGACCCGGGTGCCGACCTGGGGCACCCGGCGATCTCGCCCGACGGCACCACCGTCGCGTACCTGCGGGAGACGCACTCGACACCCGAGCAGGCGCCGCGGATCACCCTGTGCCGCCAGGTCTTCGGTGCCGAGCCGGTGGAGCTCACCGGGCACTGGGACCGCTGGCCGGCCTCGGTGACCTGGTCGCACGACGGGTCGGCCCTGCTGGTCACCGCGGACGACAACGGCCGGGCGCCGATCTTCTCCGTCGACCCGTCGAGCGGCGTGGTCACCCAGCTGACGCGCGACGACTTCGCGTACGGCGAGGTGCGGCCCGTCGCCGGTGGTGCGCTGTATGCGCTGCGCAGCAGCTACCTGACGCCGCCGCATCCGGTCCGTGTCGACGCCGACGGATCCGTCACCGTGCTGCCGTGCGTCGAATTTCCGGCACTGCCAGGCGAATTGGTCGAGCTGACGGCAACCGCGGACGACGGCACGCCCGTTCGTTCCTGGCTGACACTGCCGGCCGGCGACGCGCCCGCGCCGCTGCTGTTGTGGGTGCACGGCGGGCCGCTGGGCAGCTGGAACACCTGGCACTGGCGGTGGAATCCCTGGCTGCTCACCGCGCTCGGCTATGCAGTGCTGATGCCGGATCCAGCGCTGTCCACCGGCTACGGTCAGGACTTCGTCCAACGTGGCTGGGGTGCTTGGGGTTTCGCGCCGTATACCGACCTGATGGCGGCCGTCGACGCGGCCTGCGCGCACCCGCGCATCGACGCCGGCCGGATCGCCGCCATGGGCGGCTCGTTCGGTGGCTACATGGCCAACTGGATCGCCGGGCACACCGACCGGTTCGCCGCCATCGTCACGCACGCCAGCCTGTGGGCGCTCGACCAGTTCGGGCCGACGACCGACGGCGCCTACTGGTGGGCCCGTGAGATGACACCCGAGATGGCCGAACGCAATTCGCCGCACCGCCATGTCGAGAACATCAGGACGCCGATGCTGGTGATCCACGGCGACAAGGACTATCGCGTCCCCATCGGCGAAGGACTGCGGTTGTGGAACGACCTGCTGACCCGGTCGGGGCTACCGGCCGACGACACCGGTGAAACTGTGCACCGCTACCTCTATTACCCGTCCGAAGGTCATTGGATCGCCGCGCCGCAGCACGCCAAGATCTGGTATCAGGTGGTGACGGCGTTCCTGTCCGAGCACGTGCGCAAAGAACACGTCGACCTGCCGGAGACCCTCGGTTAGGTTGGCACCATGACCGCACCGCAGCGCGAATTCGACATCGTCCTCTATGGCGCCACCGGCTTCGTCGGGAAGTTGACCGCCCAATACCTGGCCGAGAACGGAGGGCAGGCGCGGATAGCGCTGGCGGGCCGGTCGATGGACAAACTGGCCGCGGTCCGCGACTCGCTCGGCGCGGCCGGGCAGAACTGGGGCCTGATCCAGGCCGATGCCGCGTCGCAGCACACCCTCGATGCCATGGCCGAGCGGGCCCAGGTGGTCGTCACCACGGTCGGGCCGTACCTCAAATACGGCCTGCCACTCGTGGCAGCGTGTGCCGCCGCCGGCACCGACTACGCCGACCTCACCGGCGAGAGCCTCTTCATCCGCGAGAGCATCGACCTGTTCCACAAGCAGGCCGCCGACACCGGTGCGCGCATCGTGCACTCGTGCGGATTCGATTCCATCCCTTCGGATCTCACCGTCTACGCGCTGTACAAGGCGGCCGCGGCGGACGGCGCCGGCGAGCTCACCGACACCGACTACGTGCTCCGCGGATTCTCCGGTGGGGTATCCGGCGGCACCGTCGCCTCGATGCTCGAGCTGTTCACGCGGACGTCCGGTGACGAGGAACTGCGCCGGACCATGATGGACCCGTACACGCTGACAACCGATCGCGGTGCGGAGCCCGACCTCGGCCACCAGACCGACACCCCATGGCGCCGGGGCCGCGACATCGCCCCCGAACTCGCCGGCACGTGGACCGGTGCCTTCGTCATGGCGGTGGCCAACACCCGCATCGTGCGGCGCAGCAACGCACTGCTGGGCTGGGAGTACGGGCGCCGCTTGCGGTACGCGGAGCACATGAGCCTGGGGTCGTCGCCCATCGCGCCGGTGGCCTCCGCGCTGGGTACCGCGGCCAACGCGGCCGTCATGAACCTCGGCAGCCGATTCTTCAACAAGCTGCCCCGCGGCCTGATCGACCGTGTCGTGCCGAAGCCCGGGACCGGCCCCAGCGAGCAGGCGCGGGACAAGGGCTACTACCGCGTCGAGACCTACACCCGCACCACCAGCGGCGCCCGGTACCGCTCGGTCATGGCGCAGCAGGGTGACCCGGGCTACAAGGCGACCGCGGTGCTGCTGGGCGAGAGCGGGCTGGCGCTGGCCCTCGACCGCGACCGGCTGTCGGATCTGAAGGGCGTGCTGACGCCGGCCGCGGCGATGGGCGATGTGTTGCTGACGCGGCTGCCGGCCGCCGGCGTCACGTTCGAAACCGAGGCGCTGGGGCGCTGATTCGCGCAGCAAGCGCCGAAGTGCTGTGCCTCGCCGCCGACCCGGCTAGTGTCGGCGGCGAGGCGCTTCACACACATCGGTGACGAGGGGAACATGCCATGGCTGGTCTTGACGAACTGCTCAATCAGATTCCGACACAAGAGATTGCGGCCAAGCTCGGCGCTGATGAAGGGGAGGTGAACAGCGCCGTACAACAGCTGGTGCCGTTGCTGCTCGGCGGTGTACAGCAGACCGCGCAGGACCACCCCGACACCGCGGCCGGCCTCGAAAGCGAAGCCGCCGATCACGCGGCGAGCGGGCTGCTCGACGGTGGGGTGACGGTCGACCAGGTCAACCAGGACCAGGGCGCCGACGCCGTCGCGAAGATCTTCGGCGGCAACGACAGCGGCCAGGTGGCGTCGGCGCTGGCCGGCGGTGGCGCGGGTAACAGTGAGCTGATCCAGAAGCTGCTGCCGATCCTGGCGCCCATCGTGCTGGCGTACATCGGCAAGCAGCTCACCGGCGGCGGCGCAGCGTCCACTCCCGCGGCGTCCGGCGGCGGTGGTCTCGGCGACGTGCTGGGCAACATCCTCGGCGGCGCGCTGGGCGGTAACAACGCCGGCGGCAATACGAACTCCGGTGACAACCCGCTCGGCAGCATCCTGGGCAGCGTCCTCGGCGGTGGCGGCAACCAGGGCGCCGGCGGCGTGCTCGGCAGCGTCCTGGGCGGGCTGTTCGGCAACAAGAAGTAGGCCCCGAGGGGCAGTTTTACGTCCGGTCACCGGGTTTACCTAGAATTGGCCGGTGACTGCCAGCGATACGCCTGATCCCACGACCGTGAACGCGGCCGATGCCCTGCCCAAAACGTGGGATCCGAGCGCGGTAGAAGCTGACATGTACCAGGGCTGGGTCGACGCCGGGTACTTCACCGCCGACCCGACCAGCGACAAGCCGCCGTACTCCATCGTGCTGCCGCCGCCGAACGTCACCGGCAGCCTGCACATGGGCCACGCGCTCGACCACACCCTGATGGACGCGCTCACCCGGCGGAAGCGCATGCAGGGTTACGAGGTGCTGTGGCTGCCCGGCATGGACCACGCCGGTATCGCCACGCAGACCCTGGTCGAGAAGCAGCTCGCCGCCGACGGCAAGACCAAAGAGGACTTCGGCCGCGAGGGCTTCGTCGAGAAGGTCTGGGAGTGGAAGCGCGAGTCCGGCGGCACCATCGGCGGCCAGATGCGCCGCCTGGGCGACGGCGTCGACTGGAGCCGGGACCGCTTCACCATGGACGAGGGCCTGTCGCGCGCCGTCCGCACCATTTTCAAGCGGCTGTTCGACGCCGGCCTGATCTACCGCGCCGAGCGGCTGGTGAACTGGTCGCCGGTGCTGGAGACCGCGATCTCCGACCTCGAGGTGAAGTACGACGACGTCGAGGGCGAGTTGGTCTCGTTCCGCTACGGCTCGATGAACGACGCCGAGCCCCACCTGGTCGTGGCCACCACGCGACTCGAGACGATGCTCGGTGACACCGCCATCGCGGTGCATCCCGACGACGAGCGCTACCGCGCACTGGTCGGCAAGACCCTGCCGCACCCCTTCCTGGACCGCGACATCATCATCGTGGCCGACGAGCACGTCGACCCCGAATTCGGTACGGGCGCAGTCAAAGTCACGCCGGCCCACGATCCGAACGACTTCGAGATCGGACTGCGGCACAACCTGGCGATGCCGACCATCATGGACACCAAGGGCGCCATCGCCGGTACCGGAACCGAATTCGACGGCATGGATCGGTTCGAGGCCCGCGTCAAGGTGCGCGAGAAGCTGGCCGCCGAGGGGCGGATCGTCGCCGAGAAGCGGCCGTACCTGCACAGCGTCGGGCACTCGGAGCGCAGCGGCGAGGCCATCGAGCCGCGGCTGTCGATGCAGTGGTGGGTCAAGGTCGAATCGCTGGCCAAGGCCGCCGGTGACGCAGTCCGGAACGGCGACACCGTGATTCACCCGACCAGCCTGGAACCCCGCTGGTTCGCCTGGGTCGACGACATGCACGACTGGTGCATCTCCCGTCAGCTCTGGTGGGGACACCGCATCCCGATCTGGCACGGCCCGGACGGCGAGACCGTGTGCGTCGGCCCCGACGAGGAGCCGCCGGCCGGCTGGGAGCAGGACCCCGACGTGCTCGACACGTGGTTCTCCTCGGCGCTCTGGCCGTTCTCGACCATGGGCTGGCCCGACAAGACGCCGGAGCTCGAGAAGTTCTATCCGACAACGGTTCTGGTCACGGGCTACGACATCCTGTTCTTCTGGGTGGCCCGCATGATGATGTTCGGCACCTTCGTCGCCGACGATCCGGTGCTGGGCGGCGCGAAGGTGCCGTTCGAGAACGTCTTCCTGCACGGGCTGATCCGCGATCAGTTCGGGCAGAAGATGAGCAAGTCCAAGGGCAATGGCATCGACCCGCTGGACTGGGTCGAGACGTTCGGCGCCGATGCGCTGCGCTTCACCCTGGCCCGCGGTGCCAGCCCCGGTGGCGACCTGTCGATCGGTGAGGACCACGCCCGCGCGTCCCGCAACTTCGCGACCAAGCTGTTCAACGCAACGCGTTTCGCGATGATGAACGGTGCGGCGCCGGCTCCGCTGCCGGAAGCCGCTGAGCTCACCGACGCCGACCGCTGGATTCTGGGCCGTCTCGAAGAGGTCCGGGCCGAGGTGGACAACACGCTCGAGCGCTACGAATTCAGCCGGGCCTGCGAGGCGCTGTACCACTTCGCGTGGGACGAGTTCTGTGACTGGTACCTCGAGCTCGCGAAAGCCCAACTGTTCGAAGGTGGTTCGCGCGCCGAGCACACCAAGGCGGTCCTGGCCGCGGTGCTCGACGTGCTGCTCAAGCTGCTGCACCCGGTGATGCCGTTCGTCACCGAGGCGCTGTGGAAGTCGCTGACCGGTGGCGAGTCGCTGGTCATCGCGGAATGGCCGCAGGCCTCCGGTGTCGCGCTCGATCAGGATTCCGCGCAGCGGATCACCGACATGCAGAAGCTCATCACCGAGGTCCGCCGGTTCCGTAGTGACCAGGGCCTCAACGACCGGCAGAAGGTGCCCGCCCGCCTGGTGGGCATCAGCGAGGCCGACCTGGATGCCCAGGTGGCCGCGGTGACCTCCCTGGCCTGGCTGACCGAGCCGGCCGACGGCTTCAATCCCTCGGCGGCGGTGGAGGTCCGGCTGTCCAAGGGCACCGTCGTCGTCGAGGTGGACACCTCGGGCACCGTCGACGTCGCCGCCGAGCGGCGCCGGCTGGAGAAGGACCTGGCCGCCGCGCAGAAGGAACTCGCCCAGACCGCAGGCAAATTGGGTAACGAGGCGTTCCTCGCGAAGGCGCCGGAGGATGTGGTCGCCAAGATCCGGGCCCGCCAGCAGCTCGCCCAGGAAGAGGTCGACCGGATCAACACCCGGCTGGCCGGCCTGCCGTCCGCATGAGCACCCCCACACCCGACGAGATCGCCGAACTGCTGCAGGTCGAGTACCTGCTCGACCAGCGGTGGCCGGAGACCAAGATCGAGCCGAGCACCGTCCGGATCGAGGCACTGCTGGAGATGCTCGGTTCGCCGCAGCGCGGCTACCCGAGCATCCACGTGGCCGGCACCAACGGCAAGACCTCGGTCACCCGGATGATCGACGCGCTGCTGACGGCGTTCTCGCGGCGCACCGGCCGGACGACGAGCCCGCACCTGCAGGCCGCCACCGAACGCATCGCGATCGACGAAAAGCCCATCAGCCCAGCGCAATACGTCGCCACGTACACCGAGATCGAGCCGTTCGTCGAGATCGTCGACCGGCAGTCGGAAGCGGGTGAGCTGGGTGAGCCCGGCCCCAAGATGAGCAAGTTCGAGGTGCTCACCGCCATGGCGTTCGCCGCGTTCGCCGACGCACCCGTGGACGTCGCGGTCATCGAAACCGGCCTGGGCGGACGGTGGGATGCCACCAACGTCGTCGACGCGCCGGTCGCCGTCATCACGCCGATCGGCCTGGACCACACCGATTATCTCGGCGACACCATCGCCGCGATCGCGGGGGAGAAGGCCGGCATCATCGCCCGCCAGCAGCCCGACCTGGTGCCCGCCGGCACCGATCCCAGCACTGTCGCGGTGATCGCCCGCCAGGTCCCCGAGGCCATGGAAGTGCTGATGGCGCAGGCGGTTACGGCCGACGCCGCCGTGGCCCGTGAGGACTCCGAGTTCGCCGTGCGCGCCCGGCAGGTCGCCGTCGGTGGGCAGCTGCTGGAACTGCAGGGCCTCGGCGGTGTCTACACCGACATCTTCCTGCCGCTGCACGGCGAGCATCAGGCGCACAACGCCGTCCTGGCGCTGGCCGCTGTCGAGGCGTTCTTCGGCGCCGGTGCCGACCGTCAGCTCGACGTCGACACCGTCCGTCAGGGCTTCGCGTCGGTGACCACCCCCGGTCGCCTGGAGCGGATGCGCAGCGCCCCAACGGTGTTCATCGACGCCGCGCACAACCCGGCCGGCGCCGCGGCGCTCGCCGACGCGCTGCAGACCGAGTTCGAGTTCCGGTTCCTGGTCGGCGTCATCTCGGTGATGGCCGACAAGGACGTCACCGGCATCCTGGCCGCGCTCGAGCCGGCGTTCGACCTGGTGGTGGTGACGCACAACGGGTCGCCGCGCGCCATGGACACCGAGACGCTGGCGTCCCTGGCCGAGGAGACCTTCGGCCCCGAACGCGTCGTCACCGCACCGAACCTGCCCGACGCGATCGAGGCGGCGACGGCGCTGGTGGAGCAGTCGGGCAACGACTACGGCTCGTCCGACGGGTTCTCCGGCGCGGGCATGGTGATCACCGGTTCGGTCGTGACGGCCGGCGCGGCCCGCACCCTGTTCGGAAAGGACCCGGCATGACCGCCCCGAACCAGCCCGACCCCTGGAAGAGCTTCCGCGGCGTGATGGCCGGCACCCTGATCCTGGAAGTCATCGTGGTGCTGCTGGCGCTGCCGGTGGTGTCGGTGTTCCACGGTGGCCTGACGCCGCTCAGCAGCGGCTACCTCATCGGCATGGCGGTCGTGCTGGGCCTGTTGTCGGGCATGCAGGGCCGGTCGTGGGCGCTCTGGGTCAACATCGGGATGCAGTTCGTGCTGATCCTCGGCGCGTTCATCGACGTCACCATCGGCATCGTCGGCATCATCTTCCTGCTCGTCTGGGTCCTGATCGCGTACCTGCGGTCCGAGGTCAAGCGCCGCCAGGATCGCGGCCTGCTGCCCGGTCAGCAGTGAGCTGCGCCCGAATCGCTCGATTCGGTTACTGACTAGTACGCTGTCCGCCGTGACTGAGCAGACCCTTGTTTTGATCAAGCCCGACGGCGTCAAGCGCAACCTGATCGGCGAAATCATCAGCCGGATCGAGCGCAAGGGCCTGACCTTCGCTGCACTGGAGCTGAAGACCGTCAGCGTGGAGCTGGCGACCAAGCACTACGCCGAGCACGAGGGCAAGCCTTTCTTCGGTGACCTGCTGGAATTCATCACCTCCGGCCCGGTGGTGGCCGCCATCGTCGAGGGCCCGCGGGCCGTCGCCGCCTTCCGGCAGATCGCCGGCGGCACCGACCCGGTGGAGAAGGCCGCGACCGGCACCATCCGTGGTGACCTGGCCCTGATCACCCAGGACAACCTGGTGCACGGCTCGGATTCCCCGGAGTCCGCGGCCCGTGAAATCGCCCTGTGGTTTCCCGCTAACTGACACTGTGGTCCGCCGGTAGCTGAGCTACCGGCGGCACCTCGTCGGAGATTGGCCGACGATGTGGGATACTGGCCTACGGGTGACCTGCTTCATACCAGGAGCGGACGCCCGGATGAAGACTTAGACGACGCGACCACCCGGAGTAATCCGGGTGCGGCGCCGACCGTCCAGCCATCATTCAGCCAGGCACCGAGGGCTCCCCGTGGGCCGCTAGGTGCGAGACCACAACAATCTCGGGAGAAGTTCCCCGAGCCAATACAAGAAGCCCTCGCGTGGCCGCGTCGCACGACGCGCCCGGGGGCTTGAGGAGAATACGTGGCCGACGATGCCCAACTTGAAGCCCGATCCGAAGACGCCAGCAGCGCAGCGGAGCCGATAGAGCTCCCCGAGCGCCTGCGGATTTTCTCGCTCGCCCGGATCCTCGGGACGACCAGCAAGAAGATCACCGAGACCCTCGCCGGGGTCGACGGTAGGCCCCGCAACCCGGCGTCCACGGTGACGCGCGCCGAGGCCGAGCGGGTCCGTGACCTGCTGGGACTCGGTGGCGAGGCGACGCAGGACCCCGCACCGGCCGCGACCGTCGAGCCGGCGGCCGAAGTGCTGGTCGAGGTCGTCAGCGAAAGCACCGAAGTGACCGCCGAGGTCGCCGTCGAAGCCGTCGACGTCGCCGAAGCCGCCGTCGAGATCGCCCGCGAGGCGGCCGATGCCGGTGCCGCGGAGCCCGACGAAGACGAGCCCGAGTCCCGCCTGCTGCTCGAGACGGTCCCGGCGCCCGCTGCCGAGCCCGCCGACTACCTGCCGCTGTTCGTGGCGCCGCAGCCCGTGACATTCCGGCCGCCCGCCGAGCCCGACGACTTCGCCGACGACGACACCGCCGACGATGCGGCCGACGCCGCCGACGAGGGTGGCGAGGACGGCACCGACGAAGACGGCGAGCGGCCCGCCAACCGGCGCCGCCGTCGTGGCCGCCGGGGTCGTGGCCGCGGCCGGGGTGAACAGAGCAGCGACGACGCCACCGACGGTGACGCCGAAGGCGAGACGCAGGATGCGTCGGCCGAAGGTGACGAGGACACCGACGGCGAGGCCGACGAAGACGCCGGTGACGACGACGCGAACGCGTCCGACGGTGCCAGCCGCCGTCGCCGCCGTCGTCGCCGCCGCAAGTCGGGCGGTGCCGGCGGTGACGATGCCGACGGTGAGGCCGGTTCGCCCGACGACCCGCCCAACACCGTCGTCCACGAGCGCGCCCCGCGCACCAAGTCGGACAACAACGAAATCCAGGGCATCACCGGGTCCACCCGGCTCGAGGCCAAGCGTCAGCGCCGTCGTGACGGCCGGGACGCGGGCCGGCGCCGGCCGCCGATCCTGAGCGAGGCCGAGTTCCTGGCCCGCCGCGAAGCCGTCGAGCGCGTGATGGTGGTGCGCGACAAGATCCGCACCGAACCGCCGCACGAAGGTGCCCGGTACACCCAGATCGCCGTGCTGGAAGACGGCGTGGTGGTCGAGCACTTCGTGACGTCCGCCGCGTCGGCCAGCCTGGTCGGCAACATCTACCTCGGCATCGTGCAGAACGTGCTGCCCTCGATGGAGGCGGCGTTCGTCGACATCGGCCGGGGCCGCAACGGTGTGCTCTACGCCGGTGAGGTCAACTGGGAGGCTGCCGGCCTCGGCGGCAACAACCGCAAGATCGAGCAGGCGCTCAAGCCCGGCGACTACGTCGTCGTCCAGGTCAGCAAGGACCCGGTCGGGCACAAGGGCGCGCGCCTCACCACGCAGATTTCGCTGGCCGGTCGCTACCTGGTGTACGTGCCGGGGGCGTCGTCGACCGGCATCAGCCGCAAGCTGCCGGACACCGAGCGCCAGCGCCTGAAGGAAATCCTCAAGGAGGTCGTGCCCGCCGACGCCGGTGTGATCATCCGCACCGCGTCCGAGGGCGTGAAGGAAGAGGACATCCGCGCGGACGTCAACCGGTTGCAGGAACGCTGGACCGAGATCGAGACGACGGCTGCCGAGACCAAGGCCAAGGCCGCCGGCGCCGCGGTGGCGCTGTACGAAGAGCCCGACGTCCTGGTCAAGGTCATCCGCGACCTGTTCAACGAGGACTTCTCCAAGCTCGTGGTGTCGGGTGACGAGGCCTGGAACACCATCAACGGCTACGTGAACTCGGTTGCGCCCGAACTGCTTTCGCGCATCTCGCAGTACGAGCCCGCCGGCGGGCCCACGGGTCCGGACGTGTTCTCCGTGTACCGCATCGACGAGCAGCTGGCCAAGGCGATGGACCGCAAGGTCTGGCTGCCCTCGGGTGGCACCCTGGTGATCGACCGCACCGAGGCCATGACCGTCGTCGACGTCAACACCGGCAAGTTCACCGGTTCGGGCGGCAACCTGGAGCAGACGGTCACCCGCAACAACCTCGAAGCGGCCGAGGAGATCGTCCGTCAGCTGCGGCTGCGGGACATCGGCGGCATCATCGTCATCGACTTCATCGACATGGTGCTCGAATCCAACCGTGACCTGGTGCTGCGCCGTCTGACCGAGGCGCTGGCCCGGGACCGGACCCGCCACCAGGTGTCCGAGGTCACCTCCCTCGGACTGGTGCAGCTGACCCGCAAGCGGCTCGGCACCGGCCTGATCGAGGCGTTCTCCACGACGTGTCCGCACTGCGCGGGCCGCGGCATCATGCTGCACGGCGATCCGGTGGACACCGCGTCGGCGAACGGCCGGAAGGCCGAGGCCGCCGGCGGCGCCGGTGGTGGCGGCCGGCGCAGCAAGCGCGCCAAGAAGGCCGCGCCGCGCGCCGAGGAGACGCCGGTGGCCAAGGTGCCGTCGCATCCGCAGGGCGAGCACCCGATGTTCAAGGCCATGGCGGCCGCGAACGGCAAGCACGAGGACGAGCTCGACGACGAGGACGCCACCGAGGACACCGAGGGCCTGGCCGACGAAGCGGCCGACGGCGACGCCGTCGAGTCCGCCGAGGTGCTGACCGAGCTGGACGCCGACGAGGACGTCGAGGACGACGACGCGGACGAGTCGGAAGACGACGAGGACTCGGAAGACGATGAGCTCGAAGTCGAGCTCGACGAGGACTTCGAGGACGGCGACGACGACAGCGATGAGCTGGACCTCGACGACGACACCGACGAAGACGACGACTCGGACGAGGACGACTCGGATGAGGACGACGAAGACGACGAGGACGACGACGAGGACGAGGCTGATCAGCCCGCTGAACCGGTCGTCGCCCAGGTTCCCGTCGTCCGGCAGCGGCGCCGCGCTGCGGCCCGTCCCGCCGGTCCGCCGGTCGGAGGTGTCGATGGCTGATGCCGTGAGGGTCCACGCGGTTTGACCCTCGATTAACTGGTCACGTACCCTTGACCAGTTGTCGCCTGGCCGACACCGGCGACATGGAGAGCTGCGGACGCCCGCGCCGCTCCAACCTAAGACCCGCGCTCGCAGCCTTCGGGTGGCGCGCGCCCCGCAGTAGACGAAACGAAGAACAGAGGAACACCAACGATGGCAGCCGATAACGCCACGTACGCAATCGTCAAGACTGGTGGCAAGCAGTACAAGGTTGCCGTCGGTGACGTGGTCAAGATCGAGAAGCTCGACGCTGAGCAGGGCGCCTCGGTGTCGCTGCCCGTCGCTCTCGTGGTCGAGGGTGCGAAGGTCACCACCAGTGCCGACGCGCTGGCCAAGGTCGCTGTCACCGGTGAGGTGCTCGAGCACACCAAGGGCCCGAAGATCCGTATCCACAAGTTCAAGAACAAGACCGGCTACCACAAGCGCCAGGGCCACCGTCAGCAGCTGACGGTCGTCAAGGTCACCGGCATCAAGTAAGTAAGGGAGCGAACAGACATGGCACATAAAAAGGGCGCGTCCAGCTCTCGTAACGGTCGCGATTCAGCCGCCCAGCGACTGGGCGTCAAGCGTTTCGGCGGCCAGGTCGTCAAGGCCGGCGAGATCCTCGTCCGTCAGCGCGGCACTCACTTCCACCCGGGCGTGAACGTCGGTCGCGGTGGCGACGACACCCTGTTCGCCACGGCCGCCGGCTCGGTGCTCTTCGGCTCCAAGCGTGGTCGCAAGACGGTCAACATCGTCCCGGTCGAGGCTTAACCTTTTCCCACGAGGTGTGAAGCTGCCACGAGGTTTCGCCTCGTGGCAGCTTTTCTTTTTCTTGAGGGAGAGGACGTCAGATGGCACCCCGGTTCGTTGACCGTGTGGTGATCCACGCACGCGCCGGCAACGGCGGCAATGGCTGTGCATCGGTACACCGGGAGAAGTTCAAGCCGCTCGGTGGGCCGGACGGCGGTAACGGCGGCAAGGGCGGCAGCATCGTCCTGGTCGTCGACCCGCAGGTGCACACCTTGCTGGACTTCCACTTCCGCCCGCACGTCGACGCGCCGTCCGGTAAGCCCGGCGCCGGCAGCAACCGCGACGGCGCCGCGGGCGCCGATCTCGAGGTCCACGTGCCCGACGGCACCGTCGTGCTCGATGAGCAGGGCCGCATGCTGGCCGACCTGGTGGGCGCCGGTACCCGCTTCGAGGCCGCCGCGGGTGGCCGCGGTGGGCTGGGCAACGCCGCGCTGGCCTCGCGGGCCCGCAAGGCGCCCGGTTTCGCGCTGCTGGGGGAGAAGGGCGAGATCCGGGATCTCACCCTCGAACTCAAGACGGTCGCCGATGTGGGCCTGGTCGGTTTCCCGTCGGCCGGTAAATCCTCTCTGGTGTCGGCCATCTCGGCCGCCAAGCCGAAGATCGCGGACTACCCGTTCACCACACTCGTGCCCAACCTGGGAGTGGTGTCGGCGGGCGACAACACCTTCACCGTCGCCGACGTCCCGGGCCTCATCCCCGGTGCTTCGGAAGGCCGCGGCCTGGGCCTGGACTTCCTGCGGCACATCGAGCGCTGCGCCGTGCTGGTGCATGTGGTCGACTGCGCGACCCTCGAACCGGGCCGCGACCCGATCTCCGACATCGAGGCGCTCGAGGCCGAGCTGGCCGCGTATACGCCCACGCTGCAAGGGGATTCGACCCTGGGTGACCTGGCCGAGCGCCCCCGCGCGGTGCTGCTCAACAAGATCGATGTGCCCGACGCCCGCGAACTCGCCGACTTCGTGAAGGACGAGGTGGCGGCCAAGTACGGCTGGCCCGTCTACGAAATCTCGACCGTGAGCCGAGATGGTCTGCGCCCGTTGACCTTTGCCCTGTGGGACATCGTCGCGGCATACCGTGCCGCGCAGCCGGTCGTGGCCCCGCGCCGGCCGATCATCCGGCCCGTCGCGGTCAACGAGACCGGCTTCACCGTCGAATCGGACGGCTCGGGCGGCTTCATCGTGCGCGGCACCCGGCCGGAACGCTGGATCGCCCAGACGGCCTTCGACAACGACGAGGCCGTCGGCTATCTCGGTGACCGCCTGGCGCGCCTGGGCGTCGAGGACGAACTGCTCAAGATGGGCGCCCGCGCGGGCTGCGCGGTGACCATCGGCGACGTCACGTTCGACTGGGAGCCGCAGACGCCCGCGGGTGTCGACATGCAGATGTCCGGTCGCGGCACCGACATTCGCCTGGAACAGACCGATCGCGTCGGGGCCGCGGAACGCAAGGCGGCCCGTAAGGAGCGCCGTCGGTCAGCGGAGGATGCCGAGGAAGACCTGTGACGCAGGGCTCCGGCACGGTCTCGGCGCATCGCGAGGCCGTGCGCACCGCACGCAGCGTCGTCGTCAAGATCGGCACCACGGCCCTGACCGCGCCCAACGGCATGTTCGACGCCGGCCGGCTGGCTACGCTGGCCGACGCCATCGAGAAGCGGATGAAGGCCGGTTCGGACGTCGTGATCGTGTCGTCCGGCGCCATCGCCGCGGGCATTGAGCCGCTCGGTCTGAGCCGGCGCCCGACGGACCTGGCCACCAAGCAGGCCGCGGCCAGCGTGGGGCAGGTGGCCCTGGTCAACTCGTGGAGCGCGGCGTTCGGCCGGTATGACCGGACCGTCGGGCAGGTACTGCTCACCGCCCACGACATCGCCCAGCGCGCGCAGCACAACAACGCGCAGCGCACGCTGGACCGGCTCCGGGCGTTGCACGCGGTGGCGATCGTCAACGAGAACGACACCGTGGCCACCAACGAAATCCGGTTCGGCGACAACGACCGGCTGTCGGCACTGGTGGCGCAGCTGGTGGGGGCCGACGCGCTGATCCTGCTGAGCGACATCGACGGTCTGTATGACTGCGACCCCCGCAAGGGCAACGCGCGCTTCATTCCCGAGGTCGCCGCGTCGGGTGACCTCGACGGCGTATCGGCGACCGGGGGCAGTCACCTGGGCACGGGCGGTATGGCCTCCAAGCTGTCGTCTGCGCTGCTGGCCGCCGATGCCGGTGTGCCGGTCCTGCTGGCGGCCGCCAGCGACGCTGCCGCCGCGCTGACCGACGCGTCGGTGGGTACGGTCTTTGCGGCGCGTCCCGAGCGCATGTCGGCGCGGCGGTTCTGGGTGCGCTACGCGGCCGAGACGACGGGGACCCTGACGCTGGACGCCGGCGCGGTGCGGGCCGTCGTCGGGCAAAGAAAATCGTTGCTGCCCGCCGGGATCACCGCGGTTGCCGGGCGCTTCCACGGCGGCGATGTCGTCGAGCTGCACGGTCCCGACGGCACCGCGGTGGCGCGGGGCGTCGTGGCCTACGAAGATTCCGAGCTCGCGGGCATCATCGGCCGGTCCACGCCCGAACTGCCCGTCGAGCTGCGCCGACCCGCGGTGCATGCCGATGATCTGGTAGCAATTTGACGTCGACTTCGTGTGTATTTGGCTAGAATCGACGCCTCGTTCGGTGTTTTCCCTGCTGGAGAAGGCCTACCCATTAAATTAGGGTTATGCTGCCTTCGACACCTGACGCAGCAAACAGAATTGAGGGGGCGATGGCGAGACAGTCCGTGCTGGCGGTCGGCGCGCATCCCGATGACATCGAACTGGGCTGCGGGGGTGCGCTGGCAAAGCATGTCGCGGCCGGCGACCGGGTCACGATGTTGGTGGTGACCCGCGGCGAGGAGGGGCCCGGCGACTCGCAGGAGCGGGTGCGTGAACAGCTCCGCGCGGTGGAGGTGCTCGGCGTCCACGAACTGCTGTGGGGTCAGGGCTTCGGCGACTGCCGCGTTTCGCTGCAGGAGTTCGAGCTCGTCCACCTGATCGAAGACGCCATCGAAAAGTCTTCTGCCACAATCGTTTACACCCACACGGCCAACGACAGTCACCAGGATCACCGGGTGGTCTCGCGGTGTACTCTCGGTGCCGCGCGCTGGGTGTCGTCGATCATGACGTACGGCGGACCGTCGGCCATCGGTTTCAATCCGACGGCGTTCGTCGACATCTCCGACTCGCTGGACAAGAAGATCGAAGCCCTGATGTCGCACGTGTCGCAGGCCGAGGCCAGCGAGAAGGTCAGTGCCTCGTGGGTGCGCAGTTCCGCTGAGCACTACGGCTTCCTGTGCCGCCGGGCATTCGCCGAGGGCTTCGAACCGGCCCGACTGGTCGTCGATTTCTGACCCTGTGCCGACCTTTCTCATTGTCGGCGCCGGCCCGACGGGGTTGGGCGCTGCCGTCCGGCTGACCGAACTCGGGGTCGACCATCTGGTGGTGGATGCCGGCGATCAGGTCGGCGGCATGGCCACGTCGGTCCGCGACGAACACGGCTTCACCTGGGATCTTGGCGGCCACGTGCTGCACAGTCACTTCGCGGAGTTCGACCGCGCGGTCGACGCCTCGGGCGTGAAGATGAACGACGTCGCCCGTAACGGCTGGGTGTGGCTCGAGGGCAGCGGGCCGCAGAGTCTGGTGCCCACACCCATCCAGCAGCAACTCGCCGAGATGCCGACCGACCTGTACCCGGATGCCCCGCTGCACAACCTCGCCGACTATTACCGGAACAATTTCGGTGGCAAACTTTTTGACGAGTTTTTCGGCCCCTACAACTACAAGATGTGGACGGCCCCACTCGAGGACATCGACCACGAATGGACGTCGTTGCGCAGCGGCAGCGCCGCGCCGAACGTGCCGCGCCTCGGTTTGGCCGGTTCGGCGCCGGCAGCCGCGGGCAGTTTTCCCTATCCGATCGGCGGCACCGGTGCGCTGTGGCAGGGCGTGCACGATCAGCTGCTGGAGCCCGGGACGGTGCGGCTGCGCACCCGGGTGGTCGACGTCGACGTCGTGCGGCGGGTCGCCACCCTGGACGACGGCTCGACCGTCGGGTACGACCACTGTGTCAGCTCGGCGCCGTTGACGACGGCCTGGGGCTGGCTCGGTGGCGCCGGCGCCGAAGGGACGGCCGAGCGAAACAGCTTGTGCGCCAGTCGCATCTACGCGGTCGGATTGGGGTACCGCGGTGCGGCGCCGGAGGCGCTGGCCGACAAGACCTGGCTGTACTGCCCCGACCTGGGCGTGCCGTGGTACCGGGCCACGATGCTCAACAACTACGACCCAGCCAACGCCGGCGACGGCCGCTGGAACGTGCTGTGCGAGGTCCCGCTGCTGCCCGGGCAAACACTGACCGCCGACGACGCGGTGCGGCGCACCGAGGAGTCACTGCGGGCGCTGGGGGCCGAGTCGGCGTACGTGGTGAGCCGGTTCGTGCGGGAAGTGCCGATGGGCTATCCGGTGCCGACCCTGGGCCGTGACGACATCGTGCGGACCGTCGACGAGCGGCTGCGCGCGCACGGCATCCACAGCCGGGGCCGCTTCGGTGGCTGGCGCTACGAGTCGTCGAATCAGGATTACGGCTACATGCAGGGCCGCGAGGCCGTGGACAACGCGTTGTCCGGCACACCCGAGGACGTCTACTGGCACCCGGACAGGTTCTGAGCCGGCAGTTCACTGGCCAGCAGGGCGAGGATTTCCGAACAGCCACTGTCGATCTTGACCGTGGCCAGGTCGTCGCCCCGGGTGGGCCCGCGGTTGATGATCGCGACGGGTTTGCCGGCCGCCGCGGCGTGCCGGACGAACCGGTAGCCCGAGTACACCGTCAGCGACGAGCCCGCGACCACCAGCGCGTCGGCGTCGTCGACCAGGCCGTACGCCTGTTGCACCCGGTCTTTGGGCACGCTGTCGCCGAAGTACACGATGTCGGGCTTGAGGATGCCGCCACAGCGCGGACAGTCGAGGTACCGGAATGTCGCGGTGTCCTCGACCGTCGCGTCGGCGTCGGGCGCGACGCCGATACTGCCGACTTCGGCGCGTTCGGTGAACCCGGGATTGAGCCGTTCCAGCTCGACGGCCAGCGCGGCGCGGGTCATGGTGTGGCCGCAGCTCAGGCAGACGACCTGCGCGTACGTGCCGTGCAGGTTCACCACCGTCTGGGAACCGGCCTTGGTGTGCAGCAGGTCGACGTTCTGGGTGATGACGCCCGTCACCAGCCCGGCCCGTTCCAGGGCGGCCACGGCGCGGTGGCCGGCGTTGGGCCGGCGGGCAGCCATGTGCCGCCACCCGATGTGGTTGCGGGCCCAGTACCGCTGCCGGAATGCCGGACCGGACAGGAACTGCTGGATGGTCATCGGATTGCTCGGCGGCGAGTCCGGCCCGCGATAGTCCGGAATACCCGAATCGGTGGAGATGCCGGCGCCGGTCAGCACGGCGAGCCGCCGGTCGGCCAGCAGATTGACCAGTTCAGGAGCCTGCACCTCATCGAGGGTAGGCCGTCCACGGAGTTGCACCACGTGTCGATGCAACAATCGAGACGTGGACTTCTACTCCGCCTACCGGCACGGATTCGTCCGCGTCGCCGCGTGCACGCACCACACCGCACTCGCGGACCCGGCGACCAACGCCGCGTCGGTGCTGCGCATGGCCCGCGAGTGTCACGACGACGCCGTCGCACTGGCGGTGTTCCCGGAACTGACCCTCTCGGGGTACTCGATAGAGGACATCCTGCTGTCGGACACGCTGCTGGAGTCGACGACCGAGGCGCTGGCGTCGATCGTCGAGGCATCGGCCGACTTGCTGCCGGTTCTGGTGGTGGGCGCGCCGCTGCGGCACCGGCACCGCATCTACAACACCGCGGTGGTGATCCACCGCGGTTCGGTACTCGGCGTGGTGCCCAAGTCGTACCTGCCGACCTACCGCGAGTTCTACGAATCGCGTCAGATCGCGGCCGGCGATGATGCCGAGGGCACGATCCGGCTGAACGGTATCGACGTGCCGTTCGGCCCCGACCTGTTGTTCGCCGCCGCTGATCTGCCGAATTTCGTGCTGCACGTGGAGATCTGCGAGGACATGTGGGTGCCGGTGCCGCCGAGTGCGACGGCCGCGCTGGCCGGTGCGACGGTGCTGGCGAACCTCTCCGGCAGCCCCATCACCATCGGCCGGGCCGACGACCGCAAGCTGCTGGCCCGCTCCGCGTCGTCGCGATGCCTGGCGGCGTACGTGTATGCCGCCGCGGGGGAGGGTGAGTCCACAACAGACCTGGCCTGGGACGGCCAGACCATGATCTACGAAAACGGCGTGCTGCTGGCCGAATCCGAGCGTTTTCCGTGCGGCGAGCGACGGTCGGTGGCCGACGTCGACACCGAGCTGCTGGCCGCCGAGCGGTTGCGCATGGGGACGTTCGACGACAACCGGCGCACCTTCGCCGACCGGACATCGGATTTCCGCCGCATCGAGTTCACGCTCTCGCCGCCGGCGGGCGACATCGGCCTGCTCCGGGAGGTCGAGCGCTTCCCGTTCGTGCCGGCGGATCCCGCGCGGCTGCAACAGGATTGCTACGAGGCGTACAACATCCAGGTGTCCGGTCTGGAGCAGCGCCTGCGGGCGCTGAACTTCCCGACCGTGGTGATCGGCGTGTCCGGCGGGCTGGACTCCACGCACGCGTTGATCGTGGCGGCCAAGGCGATGGACCGCGAGGGCCGGCCGCGCAGCGACATCCTGGCCTTCACCATGCCGGGTTTCGCGACCGGCGATCGCACCAAGAACAACGCGACCGCGCTGGCGAAGGCGCTCGGAGTCACGTTCTCGGAGTTGGATATTCGGGACACCGCGCGGCAAATGCTGGGCGAGATGGGGCATCCGTTCGCCCGCGGTGAGGCCGTCTACGACGTGACGTTCGAGAACGTGCAGGCCGGCCTACGGACGGACTTCCTGTTCCGGTTGGCCAACCAGCGCGGCGGCATCGTACTGGGCACCGGCGACCTGTCCGAGCTCGGCCTGGGCTGGTGCACCTACGGCGTCGGCGACCAGATGTCCCACTACAACGTCAACGGCGGGGTGCCGAAAACCCTGATCCAGCATCTGATCCGGTGGGTGATCTCCTCGGGTCAGTTCAACGCCGACGTCAACGAGGTGTTGCAGTCGGTGCTGGACACCGAGATCACCCCGGAGCTCGTTCCGGCGACCGACGGTGAGGCAGTCCAGAGCAGCCAGGCCAAGGTGGGACCGTATGCACTGCAGGACTTTTCGCTGTTCCAGGTGTTGCGGTACGGCTTCCGGCCGTCGAAGATCGCATTCCTGTCCTGGCATGCGTGGCACGACGCCGACGCCGGTGACTGGCCGGCCGGCTTCCCGGACGACGAGCACGTCGCCTACTCGCTCGCCGACATCCGGCACTGGCTGAAAGTCTTCGTCCAGCGGTTCTATTCGTTCAGTCAGTTCAAGCGGTCGGCGCTGCCGAACGGCCCGAAGGTGTCCGCCGGCGGCGCGCTGTCCCCGCGCGGGGACTGGCGGGCGCCGTCGGACATGTCGGCGCGCATCTGGCTCGACGAGATCGACCGTAACGTGCCGGAGGCCTGAACGGGCCGGCGTTCCTGACCCCGCAGCAGAAAACCTACCCTGATCATCCACGGCACGGTCGACGACCTCATCACGCTCGATCCGGCGAGCCCCATCCAGAACCAGCTCCTGGCGAGCGAGACCTCAACTGACTGGACCGCTTCCAATGGGTCGACCAGGATGGGCAGTTCTACACATCCGACGTGATGCCGACCGACCCGAGTTTCCACGGCACCCCGATCAACTCGCCTCGACCACGCCGTACCAGAGCTTCACGTCGGCCGGGTCATCAACGTGTCCTCGGTGGCCGTGTAGCCGCACCGCCTTCAGAACGGTGGTGAGCTGTCGCCGTCGATGAGTTGTTGGGCGAGTTGGAGTTTGGCTTCGGCGGTCGACTCCGACGCCAGGAGCTCGGCCCAATTGAGTTTGCGCTCGTGCCGGGTACGTCGAGCGCGGTCGCCGATGCGGGTGCGCCGGCGGGTGGGCATCATGAGGTCGCGACCGGGTTGATCGCTGGTGGTCGCCGTAGCCGATGGTGGCGGCGCTGCCGATGGTGGCGGCGCTGCGGTAGGGAAGTGCCTGTCGGGAAACAGGATTCGGCTACCGGGCACGGTCGTGTAGGTATGCCCGGTGGGTGCGGTCCACACGATGGTGCCGTCCTGGTTCTGGCGGGTGTGCCATCCGGTCGCGCCGCTGTAGAACGTTTTGACCAGGTGATGCTTGCGGCACTTCGGGCTGAGATTGCCGGGATGCGTGGCTCCGGCCGGCCAGGGGATGGTGTGGTCGAGGTCGGCGTCCACGGCGGGGCGGTCGCAGCCGGGGTGCATGCAGGTGATGTCCCGCATCCGCACGTAGTGGTCGAGCGCGGTCGACGGCCGGTACCGCGGTTGCCCGTCGGCCGGAACCTGCGGCGTGGTAACCGTTTTCACGCTGGCGCCGCGGGCGGCCAGGTCTGCCATGACCACCGCGGGTATCACCGGCCCGCCGGGCAGATAGCCGACCGCGCTCTGGTCGACGACAGGCTCGGGCTCAGGCAGAGGCGCGAGTGCCTCGGCGACCGGGGTGTCTGCAGTGACCGGCGGCGCGGCCTCCGGCGCGTCGAGCAGAGGATCGCTGATCGGTTGTGGCGCAGTGCCAGTCAAGACATTTATGACGACGGCTGCGGCGCGCGGATCGGTACCGGCCGCGGGGCAGTCGGGTTTGCCGCAGTGGCAGGGCAGCCGATCGCCACGGACGGCCAGGATGCCCAACGCGTCGGCGCGGCGCTGGGCGAGGCTGCGGGGATCGTCGTCGCAGACCTCGTAGGCCATGGCGGTGAGGGTGCGCTTGAGCAGTTCGGCGTCGGTGGTCAGCAACAGAGCCCAGACCGAGGTGACGCCTGCGGGGTCACCCGGCTTGCCGAACTCGACATCGCGACCGCGGACGGCGTTACGGGTGCGACGCACCGCGGCCGGGTCGAACTTCTCGATCCAGCTGTCGATCTGCCGGATCGTGTCAGCTTTCGACAATGGACCCCATTCGTGCGCGCTGCCGGCCATGGCGGTGTCGATGAGGGCGAGCGTTGCGGGGTCTTGCACGAGCTCGGTGTGCCAGCAGATCAGGGTGACCAACGGAAGTGATAGGTCCCCGCGCGCCAACAGGGCGCCGACGAGTGGGAGCCGGTCACGCAGTGCGAGCGCGAGGTGCATCTGACTGGCGGCTTGCCAGCGATTGATCGTCAGGGCTGCGCCGATTTCGCACGCCGCGGCGTCCCAGCCGTCGCACGCCCATAGGTCGCGGTCCTCGTGGTCGATGCAGCGGCGGTGGGTGAGTTCGGCGATGGCAGCCAGCCGGCGGGCGGCACTCTGGGCTTCGGCCCGTGTTGCGCTGGTCATCGTGTCGACCAGGGAAGCGTCGTCGGCTTCCCTGGTTTCGATCACCAGTTCCTCGTACATATGTTCGATTTTAGCGATCTCGACCGCTTCAAACTATGTGGCAGGCGCAGATTGTGGATGAATCGCGTTCTGTGGATAACTTGCCCCCGCGCTCACGCGGCGGCGAGCACGTTCGGCTCATCAAGGTCGTCGTCGGTCCGACGCTGAGACCGCGCGGCCGCATGCACCACCAGCGCGAAGGCGACGGTGATCGGGATGACCGGGCCGTCCATGCCGCCGGCGAGGACGGCGTCGGCCGTCGTGAAGGCCGGCGGCACGATCTGCGCGTACAAGGCGGCCGCCGTCGGGGCCGCGGCGAAGCCCCACAGCAGCCAGCGCCACTGCCGTTCGCGCGCCACATCGCCCGCGGCGCGGGCACGGAACACCCCACGCGCGGCGATCGCGAGCGTGATCCAGGCCGGTACGAGATGAAAGAGCGCGAGGCTGTGCGGAATCGGCGCCGGCAGCCGCATCACGAGGCCGGCGTAGGCGAGTGAGCCGACAATCGCCAATCCCGCGGCAGCGCCGTACATCCACCTTGGAGTCAAACACCTTGGCGTCGAACCGATTTGGGTGTCGGGTGACGATCGTTGCGTCAGCATGAACGCGAACACCGCGCTGCCGGGCGCGGCGACACCGAGGACGATGGAGCCCACGCCGATGTTGGTCAGCAGATCGTGCTGCGGGATCAGCGGCTGAATCCCGATCCAGATCACCCGCAGCAACGGCGCTGTCATCATCAGGGCGATGCCGTAGGTCATCCAGGCCCGGTGTGTGATCACGTCGCGGCGGCGGATCGCGTAGACCGCGTACCACGCGCTACCGAGGGTGCCGATTGCCAAGGCGCGCAACTGCGTTTCGAATGCCGGGCCGATGAAGTGCTGAGCCGGCGGCGTGACGTACAGGAACACCAACGCGGTCAGCATGCTGACCGACATCAATGCCAAATAGCTGCGGCCGGTCCAGCGGTGTACCACCGGCCAACGGGTGCGCAGTCGCGACGAGAACTGAAACAGCCCCAGCGTCAAGGCAAGTCCGGCCAGCGTGGTGTGCACCATGAGCACCACGCGATGCTCGGCGTAGGCGCCGTGGCGTACCGATTCGACCGACCCGTCACCGATCGCGTAGTGATCACCGTTGATGACGGTGTTGACGGCGTCCTGCCAGCGCGCCAAGCCGGGGGCGAAAAGTGGCCAGGTGTAATTGAGTGCGAGCGGTACATAGAAGACGGCGATGGCGACCGTGAGCACGAAGAATCGCCGTGACACCGCGATTCCCTTGTGACCGTCCATTTGAACGTCAGATTCTAGGACCACCCACGGCAAACCCGCAGTATTTGCTGAATCGCAACAGCTGCGTGGTTTTGGGCGGTGGCACCCTCACTCGGCGCGCGCAGACAGGTCGCTCAGGAAGCCGCCCGCCACGACTGATCGACGCGGTCGAAGGCGATGGGCAGGGTGAGCGGTCCGCTCAGACCCACCAACGGTTTCCACGGCACCGGCCCGGTCACGCGGGCATTGGGCATGCGCTGCGTCATGAGGGCGAGCGCTTCGGCCAGCTCCATCTTGGCCAGGTGCACGCCGAGGCAGTAGTGCATCCCGGCGCCGAAGGTCTGCATCGCCGGGGCGCCGGCGCGGGTGATGTCGAGGCGGTCGGGATCGTCGTACACGGCGGGGTCGCGGTTGGCCGCGCCGGTGTTCACCTGCAGGAAAGTTCCTGCGGGGAAAAGCATTCCGGCGAGTTCGACATCCTCGCGGGCCATCCGCAGCGAGCTGATCACGATGGGGGAGTGCCGCATGGTCTCTTCGACGGCACGGTCGGCCATATCCGGGTGCGCCCCCAGGAGCGCCCACTGGTCGGGGTGCTCGCACAGGACCTGTACCGAAGCGGCCACCTGGTTGCGGGTGGTGTCGGTGCCGGCCGCCAGCAGGCCGGTGGACAGCATGCGCAGTTCGTCGGCACTGAGCCGGTCACCGTCCTCCTCGGCGCGGATGAGATCCGAGATCAGATCGTCGGTGAGATTGTCGCGCCGACGGGCAACCATGTCGTCGATGTAGTCATCGAGCGCGTCCCACGCGGTCAGGATCGCGGTCTCGTGCTCGGCGACGTGCCAGTCGAAGGCCTGCATGAAATCGTCCACCCAGGCCGACAATTGCGCCCAGTCCTCGGCGGGGGCGCCGAGCAGGGCACAAATGACCGGGGTCGGGTACTGGCGCGCGATGTCGGTCACCACGTCGCAGTGCCCGCGGGCCACCTGGCGGTCGATCAGATCGCTGACGACGTCGACGACCGTGGCGCGCAGTCGTTCGATGGCGCGGCGGCTGAAGGCCGTCGCGATCAGTCGGCGCAGGCGGGTGTGTTCGGGACCGTCGATGCTGATGATCGATGCGCTGACCCGGTCCCACACCGGGCCCGACGTGATGCCCTGCGCCACGAGGAACATGCCCTGGGGAATCCGGAATCGCGGATCGCGCAGCACTTCGTGCGCGAGGTCGTAGGTCAGCACCTCCGGCCCGTGCGGGCCCATCGCGATCGGTGACTGCGCGCGCGCCGGCGCGAGGATCGCCTGCGCTTCGTCGGGGCTTTGCGCGCCCGAATAGTCGATCGCCGGAAGCGTGACGTCGAAGACGCTCGGAATACCGCTGGCAATGGTCATGCGTCGACTATCCGGCGTCGCGGCCGGCAGATCATCCGCCAAGTGGCGTATATCTGCGCGTCAGTTTGGCGCGTCGTCTTCCAGCGCGTCCTCGATGACCTCGTCTCGCGGTGCGCAGTCGCCGGCACCGGGGGTCAGGGTGGCGAGCGCGCCGGCTGTGACGGCCCGCCGGAGGGCATGTGCGGGGTCCGTGGTCCAGCCCGCAGCCAGGACGCCGGCGAAGACATCACCCGCGCCGGTGGTGTCGACGGCTTCGACCTGGGGCGCCGGGACATGTGTCTCACCGTCGGCCGTGCGGTGCTGCGCGCCGTCGGCGCCGCGCGTGATCACCAGGTGTGGGACGGGCCAATGCCATTGGGCGGCTTCGGTTTCGTTGACGATCACCACGTCGGTGACGGCGGCCAGCGCGGCGAGCACCTCCGGATCGGTGCCGGCGGGAGAGGCGTTGAGCACGACCGTCGCGCCGGCGTCCTTCGCCAGCCGCGCCGCCGCCAGCGCGGTGGCCGGCGGGATCTCCAGCTGCAGCAAGAGCACGTCGCAATCGGCGACGACGGCGCGAACGTGTGCGGAGTCCAGGGTCAGGTGCCCGTTGGCGCCCGGCGCCACCACGATCATGTTTTCGGCGTTGTCGCCGACCATGATTGCCGCGGTACCACTCGGGACCGGCAGGCTGACGGTCCCGACCAGGCCGACGCCGTTGTCCTGCAAGTGCTTTCGCAGCGCGCCGCCCGTGGCGTCGGCCCCGAGCGCGGCGACAAGCTGGACATCGGCACCCGCACGGGCCGCCGCGACGGCCTGATTGCCGCCCTTGCCGCCGGGCTCCGAATGCAATGACGACGCCAGCACGGTCTGTCCCGGTCCCGGCAGGTCGGCCAAATCGAAGACCAAGTCCATGTTCACGCTGCCCACGACAGTGATGCGAGTCACCGGGCCACCGTAGCCCCGACCGGCCCGGACCGCCGATACCTCGTTACCCTGGGTTAATGAGTGTGCACGCAGCTACGGACACCGATCTGCGCCAGCAGGTGCATGACGCCGCCCGGCGGGCCCGCGTCGCGTCGCGCGTGCTGGCCACGCTGACCACCGAAGCCAAGAACCGCGCGCTGCACGCCGCGGCCGATGCAGTGCTCGCCGCCGCGGACCTGGTGCTCGCCGCCAACGCCGAGGACATCGACGCCGCACGCGCCGCCGGCACCGCCGAGGCGATGATCGACCGCCTGGCCCTGAACCCCCAGCGCCTCGACGGCATCGCCGCCGGATTGCGGCAGGTCGCCGGGCTGCCGGACCCCGTGGGTCAGGTGCTGCGCGGAAGCACGCTGCCCAATGGCCTCCAGATTCGTCAGCAGCGGGTGCCGCTCGGCGTGGTCGGCATGGTTTACGAGAGCCGGCCCAACGTGACGGTCGACGCCTTCGGCCTGGCGCTGAAGTCCGGCAACGCGGCGCTGCTGCGTGGCAGCTCGTCGGCAGCCCGGTCGAATGCGGCTCTGGTCACCGCACTGCGGGCGGCGCTGGCCGCCGAGGGCCTGCCCGAGGACGCGGTGCAGCTGCTGCCCAGCGAGGACCGCGCCAGCGTCACCCACCTGATCCAGGCTCGCGGGCTGGTCGACGTGGTGATCCCGCGCGGCGGCGCCGGCCTGATCGACGCCGTGGTGCGCGACGCCACCGTGCCGACCATCGAGACCGGCGTCGGTAACTGCCACGTCTACGTCCACGAGGCCGCCGATCTCGACATGGCCGAGAGCATCCTGCTGAACTCCAAGACCCGCCGTCCCAGCGTGTGCAACTCGGCCGAGACCCTCCTGGTGGACCGGGCCATCGCCGACACCGCGCTGCCGCGGCTGGTGACCGCGCTGCAGGACGCCGGGGTGACGGTGCATCTGGACCCGAGCGAAGACGAGCTGCGCGCCGAGTTCCTGTCGCTCGACATGGCGGTTGCCGTGGTGGACGGTGTCGACGGCGCCATCGCGCATGTCAACGAGTACGGCACCGGGCACACCGAGGCGATCGTCACGACCAATCTTGCTGCGGCCCAGCGGTTCTCCGAACAGGTGGACGCTGCCGCCGTGATGGTCAACGCGTCGACGGCCTTCACCGACGGTGAGCAGTTCGGCTTCGGCGCCGAGATCGGCATCTCGACCCAGAAGCTGCACGCGCGCGGTCCGATGGGGCTGCCGGAACTGACCTCCACCAAATGGATCGTGTGGGGCGACGGCCAGACCCGGCCCGTGTAAGAGGAGAAGAACTTGAGTACACCCGCTCGTTCGGTGCCGCTGTTCGGCGAAAATGCCGCCATCGATGACGTCGCCAAGCGACTCACCGAAACCGGATACCTGCCCGACACCGCAACGGCCACAGCGGTTTTCCTGGCGGACCGGCTGGGCAAGCCGCTGCTGATCGAAGGACCGGCGGGTGTCGGCAAGACCGAACTGGCCCGGGCCATCGCCCAGTGCACGGGGTCGGAGCTGGTGCGGCTGCAGTGCTACGAGGGCGTCGACGAGGCCCGCGCGCTGTATGAGTGGAACCACGCCAAGCAGATCCTGCGGATCCAATCGGGTCAGCAGTCTGGTGACTGGGACCAGACCAAGATGGACGTGTTCAGCGAGGAGTTCCTGCTGAGCCGGCCGCTGCTGACGGCCATCCGCCGCACGGAGCCCACCGTGCTGCTGATCGACGAGACCGACAAGGCCGACATCGAGATCGAAGGCCTGCTGCTGGAGATCCTGTCCGACTTCGCCGTCACCGTGCCCGAACTCGGCACCATCAAGGCGCAGCAGACACCGCTGGTCGTGCTGACGTCGAACGCCACCCGCGAACTGTCCGAGGCGCTCAAGCGTCGCTGCCTGTTCCTGCACATCGACTTCCCCGACCCCGATCTGGAACGGCGCATCCTGTTGTCCCGGGTGCCCGAGCTGCCGGAGAAGATCGCCGACGAGCTGGTCCGGATCATCGGCGTGCTGCGCGGCATGCAGCTCAAGAAGCTGCCGTCGGTCGCCGAGACCATCGACTGGGGCCGGACGGTATTGGCGTTGGGCATGGACACCATCGATGACGAGATGATCGCCGCGACGCTGGGTGTGGTGCTCAAACACCAGTCAGATCAGCAGCGCGCCATCGGCGAGTTGAAGCTGAACTAGGGGAGTCCGCATGGCCGTCGCCCGCACGCCCGCGCAACCGCTTGCCCCGCACGGCATTCCGGGCCACCTCGTGGGGTTCGTCGAGGCCCTGCGCAAGGTGGGCATCAACGTCGGGCCGTCGGAGACCGTCGATGCCGGCCGGGTGATGGCCACCCTGGGACTGGGTGACCGCATGGTGCTGCGCGAGGGTCTGGCGTGTGCGGTGCTGCGCCGGCCCGACCATCGCGAGACGTACAACGCGCTGTTCGACCTGTGGTTCCCCGCGGCCATGGGGGACCGGGCGGTCTTGGAACTCGACGACGACGAGGATCCGGAGCACCGGCCCGACCGGATCCCGCCCGAGGACGTCGAGGGCATGCGCGCGGCACTCGTCGACCTGCTGTCCGACGCGGACATGGCGAACCTCGACGACCGCCTGATGGCGATGATCGCGCAGATCGTCGACGCCTACGGCAAGTACAACTCGAGCCGGGGCCCGTCGTACTCGTCGTATCAGGCGCTCAAGGCCATGGGTCTGGACCAGCTCGAAGGCAAGCTGCTGGCCGGACTGCTGGCGCCGTACGGCGACGAGCCCACGCCGACGCAGGAGCAGATCGCCAAAGCGATTGCCGCCAAGCGTATTTCGCAGCTGCGGCACATGGTCGAGTCG
Source organism: Mycobacterium sp. SMC-21 (assembly GCF_045310825.1). Classification (NCBI taxonomy): domain Bacteria; kingdom Bacillati; phylum Actinomycetota; class Actinomycetes; order Mycobacteriales; family Mycobacteriaceae; genus Mycobacterium; species Mycobacterium sp. SMC-21. The sequence goes on from NZ_JBJIAO010000025.1 coordinate 52,873, forward strand.
GAGACCAAGCGGCGCACCGCCGAGCAGATCGGCCGCGACCACGTGCAGACCTACGGCATCCCGCAGCTGGCCGAGAACGTCGAATTCCTCAGGGCGTCAGGCGATCAGCTGCGGCAGATGCGCAATGTCGTTGCGCCGCTGGCCCGTACGCTGGCCACCCGGCTCGCGGCGCGCCGGCGTCGTTCCCACGCCGGCCAGATCGACCTGCGCAAGACCCTGCGCAAGTCGATGTCGACCGGCGGCGTGCCCATCGAGGCCGTCCTCAAGAAGCCGCACCCGGCCCGTCCCGAGCTGGTGGTGCTGTGCGACGTGTCCGGCTCCGTCGCGGGCTTCAGCCACTTCACGCTGATGCTGGTGCATGCCCTGCGTCAGCAGTTCTCGCGGGTGCGGGTCTTCGCCTTCATCGACACCACCGACGAAGTCACCGAGCTGTTCGGCCCCGACGCCGACCTGGCCGTCGCGGTGCAGAAGATCACCCGCGAGGCCGCCGTCTACACCCGGGACGGGCATTCGGACTACGGCCACGCGTTCGTCTCGTTCCTGGACAAGTGGCCCAACGCGCTCTCGCCGCGCACGGCCCTGCTGGTGCTCGGCGACGGCCGCAACAACTACCGCAACCCGCAGGCCGACCTACTGGCACACATGGTGAACGCCAGCCGGCACGCGCACTGGCTCAACCCCGAGCCCAAGCACCTGTGGGGCAGCGGCGACTCCGCGACGGCCAAGTACCAGGACGTCATCACCATGCACGAATGCCGGTCGGCCAAGCAGCTCGCGTCGGTGATCGACAACCTGCTGCCGGTCTAGCCGCCGAGGTCCTGCCCCCGAGTTGGCTCCGAACACTGCCGTAAGCTGGCCAATCGTGACTCGACGCAGGCTGGGAGTGATGGGTGGGACGTTCGATCCCATCCATCATGGACACCTCGTCGCGGCCAGTGAGGTGGCCGACCTGTTCGAGCTCGACGAAGTGATCTTCGTGCCGACCGGGCAGCCCTGGCAGAAGCGGGATCGCCACGTCACCGCCGCCGAGGATCGGTACCTGATGACGGTCATCGCGACAGCCGCGAACCCGCGGTTCTCGGTCAGCCGCGTCGACATCGACCGCGGTGGCCCCACCTACACCAAGGACACCCTGCGGGATCTGGCCCGGCAGAACCCCGACACCGACCTGTTCTTCATCACCGGCGCCGATGCGCTGGCCTCGATCCTGTCCTGGCAGAACTGGGAGGAGCTGTTCTCCACGGCCCGGTTCATCGGCGTCAGCCGGCCCGGCTACGAGCTGGACGGCAAGCACATCGAGGAAGCGCAGAAAGAACTGCCGGCCGACGCCCTGACCCTCGTCGAGGTGCCCGCGCTGGCCATCTCGTCGAGCGACTGCCGTCGCCGCGCCCAGGACAACCGGCCCATCTGGTACCTGGTGCCCGACGGCGTCGTTCAATACGTATCCAAACGTGGCCTCTATCAAGCCGCGGACAAGCAGGAGAGTTCATGACCGCCACCCCCGAAGCCCTCGACATGGCGACGGTCGCCGCCCGTGCGGCGTCCGCCAAGCTCGGCGAGAACATCAGCGTCATCGACGTCTCGGATCAGTTGGTCATCACCGACTACTTCGTCATCGCTTCCGCGTCCAACGACCGCCAGGTCAACGCCATCGTCGACGAGGTCGAAGAGAAGATGCGCTGGGCGGGCCACAAGCCGGCCCGTCGCGAAGGCGCCCGCGAGGGCCGTTGGGTGCTGCTCGACTACGTCGACATCGTGGTGCACATCCAGCACCAGGAAGAGCGCGAGTACTACGCGCTGGACCGGCTGTGGCGGGACTGCCCGGCCATCGAGGTCGACCTGGAGGGCGAGTTGCCGGTGAACCCGGACGGTGACGACGCGTCCGACGAGGACGGCGAGTGAGGAACCGCCGTCTCCTGCTGCTGCGTCACGGCCAGACGGAATACAACGCCACCAGCCGGATGCAGGGCCAGCTCGACACCGACCTGAGCGATCTGGGCCGGGCCCAGGCGGTCGCCGCCGCCGAGGTGCTGGCCAAGCGTCAGCCCCTGGTGATCGTGTCGTCCGATCTGCGCCGGGCTCTCGACACCGCGACGACGCTGGGGGACCAGGCCGGCATGCCGGTGTCGGTCGACGAACGGCTCCGCGAGACGCACCTGGGGGACTGGCAGGGTCTGACGCACCAGGAGGTCGACGCCGTCGCCCCCGGCGCGCGGCTGGCCTGGCGTGACGATGCCCGCTGGGCGCCGCACAACGGCGAGAGCCGGGTGGACGTGGCGCACCGCAGCCTCCCCGTGGTGGCCGAGCAGCTGCGCAAGCTGCCTGAATGGGGTATCGACGAGGTCGACCGGCCCGTGGTGCTCGTGGCGCACGGTGGGTTGATCGCCGCGCTGACTGCGGCCTTGCTGGAGCTGCCGGTGGACAACTGGCCGGTGCTCGGCGGCATGGGCAATGCCAGCTGGGTGCAATTGTCCGGGCACAGTGCCGGACTGGCCGACGACGATCCCGTGAAGTGGCGTCTGGATGTCTGGAACGCCTCGGCCCAGGTGGCGAACGATGTCCTCTGACACTCCGACCACTCCGGCTACTCCGACCAGGCCCGTTCTCCTGGTCTTCTGCGACTCGTTGTCCTACTACGGGCCGACCGGCGGACTGCCGTCTGATGATCCCCGCATCTGGCCCAACATCGTTGCGTCCCAACTTGGTTGGGAGCTGGAGCTGATCGGCCGGATCGGCTGGACGTGCCGCGATGTGTGGTGGGCCGCGACGCAGGATCCGCGGTCGTGGGCGGCCCTGCCCAAGGCTGGTGCGGTGATCTTCGCGACGTGCGGCATGGATTCGCTGCCGTCGCCGTTGCCGACGGCGCTGCGGGAGCTGATCCGCTACGTGCGGCCACCGTGGCTGCGCCGCATCGTGCGGGACGGCTATGGCTGGCTGCAGCCGCGGCTGTCGCCGATCGCCCGGCCTGCGCTGCCGGCGCACCTGACGGTCGAGTATCTCGAAGAGACCCGCGGGGCAATCGATTTCAACCGCCCCGGCATCCCGTTCGTGGCGACGATTCCATCGGTGCACATCGCGGAGACCTACGGCAGCTCGCACCGGTGGCGCGACGCGACGGTTTCGGCGATCACCGATTGGGCCGACGCCAAGCAGATTCCGATCGTCGACCTCAAGGCCGCAGTCGGTGACGAGGTGATGTCCGGCCGGGCCAATCCGGACGGGATCCACTGGAATTTCGAGGCGCACCGCGCGGTCGCCGAACTCATGCTCAAGGGGCTGGCCGAGGCCGGTGTGGTGTCGCAGCGGACCGACGGCTAGCCATGACAGTGGTGGTGGTCACCGACTCGTCGGCTCGGCTTGACCCAGAAGAGTTGAAGCGCTGGGACATTCGGGTGGTCCCGCTGCACGTGCTGCAGGACGGCATCGACTACCAGGACGGGATCGACCCGATTCCGCAGGACATCCAGGACCGGTCGCATGTGTCCACGTCCGGTGCGGCGCCCGCGGATCTGACTGACGTCTACAAGCAGGCGCTGGCCGACAGCGGCGGCGACGGCGTGGTGGCGGTGCATCTGTCGGCCGGTCTGTCGAGCACGTTCAGTGCCGCGGCGGCCGTGGGCCGTGAGATGGGTTCGTCTGTGCGCGTGGTCAATTCGCGGTCTGCCGCGATGGGCGTCGGGTTCGTCGCCGTGGCTGCGGCCCGGGCCGCAGCGGCCGGTGCTGATCTGGATACCGTTGAGGCGCAGGCGCGTTCGGAATCCGGCAGGCAACACGGGTTCATCGTCGTGCACCGCCTGGACAATCTGCGGCGCAGTGGCCGCATCGGCACCGCGGCCTCCTGGCTCGGTACCGCGTTGTCGCTGAAGCCGTTGCTGCAGTTGGACATCGACGGCCGGCTGGTACTGGATCAGCGGATTCGGACCGTCGCCAAGGCGCATGCCGCGATGATCGAGCGGGTGGTCGCGCTCGTCGGCGAGCGGCCCGCATCCATCGCCGTGCACCACGTCGACAATCACGACGACGCCGCGTCGATCGGCGCCGCACTGACTTCCCGTCTACCCCAGGTCGAATCACTGGTGGTGACCGACATGGGGCCGGTGCTGGCTGTGCACGTCGGCTCCGGCGCGGTCGGTGTCATCGTCAACACGCAGGGCTAGCGTCCGTCCGTCAGTGACCCGGTTCGAACGCAACCGGCAGCGTGGCCGGCTCCGTCACCCCCAGGTCATGTTGTGCGGCAGCCAGTTTCGCCTCGCCGATGCGGTAGATGCCGGCAAGTGCCGACGGCTCGACGCCGACGTACTCGCAGATCAGGTCCGCCGCGACGCGTGCGTCGCGCAACCGCAGGGCAAGTGAGTAGGGCAACGGCAGCCGCCGCAGCGCCTGCTCGCGGGAAGTTGACGTGGCCATGTGATGAGCCTGTGCGTTACTGGGCACGCAGGACTGAGTAGGCGGGTACTCGAATCGGGCGGGGGCGTCCCTACCGCCGCAGCAGCGCGGCGAGTTCGTCGCGGTTGGTGGTGCCGGTCTTGGCCATGGCACGGTAGATGTGGCCTTCGACGGTGCGGGGGGACAGGGTGAGTCTGTGGGCGATGGCGGGGCTGGAAAGGCCGTGGCCGAGGAGGATGACGATCTCGCGTTCGCGATCGGTGAGAGGGAGCGGTTGGGCGGCCCGCCGGAGTGCGGGTGTACTGGCGCCGCAGTGTTGGGCGAGTGCCTGCGCGCGGGTCACGCAGGTGAGCGCCGAGCCGCGTTGGTCGTGTTTGCGGTAGGCCAGTGCCGCGTGGGCGGCTGCGTCGATCGCCGCGATGAGCTCGCCGATGTCCTCGAAATCCGTTGACATGGTGATGAGTTCGTCGGCGGCACCGGCCTGCAGCGCGCAGGCGAAGCGTGCTGCCAGGCCGACCCGGGGGCCTTCGACGATAGAGGTGAGTTGCAGCAGTCGGTCGGCTCCTGAGCCGTCGCCGAACTGCGCCGCGGTCTGCCACGCCAGCACTTCGTATGCCGGCTGTCCTGCGTCGTGGGCGTCGGCCGCGGCGGTGCGAGCCAGTTGCACGGCTTCGGTCAGCGACCCTTCGGCGGCGGCAACCCACGCCCGGGCCAGTGTCACCTCGGTTGCGAGGAACAACATTCCCGGGTGCAGGTTCGCCTCGAGGTCGATCAAAGCGTGCCGGGCGGCCGTGGCATCGCCGGCCCACGCCAGTGCCTGCGTAATACCCAGTCGGCCGCGGAAGGGCCAACCACCGACTTCGCCGAACGGGGCCATTACGGTCACGGCCCGTTGTAGTCGCTTCAGCGCCACGGCGACCTGCCCGCCGGCGAGTTGGGCCTGTCCCAGATGGACCTCTCCGCTGTGCGGAAGCCAGGTGTCCTGCATGTCGCGCCAGGCCTGTCGCGCGACGTCCTGGGCGTCGTGAATCAGGCCTGCGAGCTTGAGGCCGATCATGTATCGGTAGCTGAGGCCGTTGCGAAGCACCGAGCCGTTGGGTGCGACGGTCGCGGCGGTCTGGCCCAGCGCCGCCGCGGTCCTCAGTTCGCCGACACGGCCCAACATCGCCAGACCGCCGACCTTGGCCCAGGAGGCAAGGGCCCCATCCTGGTCGGGCAGCGGTCCGGAAAGGGCCGCGTCGGCAATCCGGACCGCCGCTGATGGTCGGCCGAGATCCGCGTGAAAAGAGGCTCGCTGAGCGGCGAGGATCCGCCGGGCGAGTGGATCGGCAACGGTCGCTTCGGCTTCGCCGAGGATTGCTTCGGCTGACGTCGGCTGACGAAGGGTCCAGTACGTGTTGTGTCCGCGGAGGGTGGCTATTCGGGCCCGCTCGACGTCGGTCTCCGCGCGGTCGGCGAGCGCGGCCAACTTGGTTTGTGCCTCCGCTGCGCTGCCCAGCCAGACCATGCAGTAGCCGTGTTGGAGCTCTGCCGGCATGCCACCGCCGGCCTCGACCGCGGCTTCCGACAGCCGTTCCGCCAGTGGCGTATTCAGCAGGTGAACGGCTGCTCGAGATGCGGCCAGGAACAGCTCGGGTTCGGGCGGAAGATCGGAGTCGAGCACCAAAGTGGCGCGACGTACCAGCATGGTGTCGTCCTGGTCCGTGCCGGCCACCAAGGCAGTTGCGACCAGGCCGCGGAGCCGCCGGAGCCGCAGCGTCGGAGCGCGTTCGCGGCGCACTTCACCGTAGAGGGGATGCGCCAGCCGGACTTTCGCCGTGCCGTCGCTGCTGTCGAGGGTTATGAGGCTGCGTACTTCGGCGTCCTCCACCGCCGCCGGATCGGTGATGTCAGTGAGTGATCGGATGTCCATCGGTTCGCCGACGGCCAGGATGTCGATGACGTCCCCGACCGCAGGAGGTAGCGCACCCATCCGCGATTCGATCAGCTCGACGAGTGCCGGTGCCACGGTCATTCCGCCGGCCCAGCGCCAGCAGCCGTCGTCGGGTGCCAGTCGGCCGGCCGACACCTCCTGTTCCACCATGTGGTGCAGGTAGAGGACGTTGCCGCGCGTGAGACTCCACAGCCGGTGCCCCGCGCCCGGGTCGACAGTTCCGCCGAGGGTGACGCTCAAGAGGCCGGCGGTCTCGTCGGCCGACAACGGTTGCAGATCGATGCGATGAAACTCGCCTGCAGCCCAAATCTCTTGGACCCCAGGGGGAACTGTCTCACCGTCCCGCAGCGTCAAGACGAGTTTCGCGGTCCGCCGACGCGCGATCTGATGCAGGACGAAAGCCGACAGATCGTCGAGCAGGTGGACGTCGTCCACGCCGACGATGACCGCGGCGCCGTGCGACGTGGTGGTGAGGGCATCGACCATCAGCCGAACGAGTTGGGGCCCATCCATCTCGGCCGTCATCCAGGCGGTCAGCGCGCCGAGGGGCAGTGCGCGCGCCGATGCGGTGCCCACCGCCCAGTGCGTCGTGCTGCCCGCGCCGGCAGCGCGCGCCAGAGCTTCGCGCGCGATGCGACTCTTGCCCACGCCGGCAGCGCCGTGCAGCACCACGCCGGACGAGTCGGGGTCGGACATCGCGGCGTCGATGGCCGCAAGTTCTTCGTTGCGGCCGGTCAGTGGCCAGGTCAGGCGCACTCAGACAGCGTAGGCGGGATCACGGCGGGACGGCACCGCTACGGCGTTGCTGTCAGCGGCTCAGGAGTGCGGCGAGTTCGTCGCGGTTGGTGGTGCCGGTCTTGGCCATGGCACGGTAGATGTGGCCTTCGACGGTACGGGTGGACAGGGTCAGGCGGTCGGCGACGGCGCGGCTCGAAAGCCCCTGGCCGAGAAGTGCCACGATTTCGCGTTCGCGGTCGGTCAGGGGGAGCGGTCGGACCGCCTGCCGTAGCGCCGGGGTGGTGGCGCCGCAGCGTCGCGCGAGTGCCTGTGCGCGGGTTGAACACGTCAGTGCCGAGCCGCGTCGGTCCAGTCTTCGGTAAGCCAGTGCGGCGTGGGCGGCCGCGTCGATCGCGGCGATGTTGTCGCCGATGTCTTCGAAACCCTCTGATACAGCGGCCAGTTCGTCGGCTTCGCCGGTCCGTAGTGCGGCGGCCAATCGTGCTGCCAGTTCCGCGCGGGGTCCTTAGACGATGCCGGCGAGCTCTCTGAGCCGCTGTGCGCTGGTGTGGTCGCCGAACTGGGCGGCGGTTTGCCGGCACATCACTTCCGCCGCGAATTGTCCATTGGACCCTGCGGTGTCAGCGGTGGCGAGTGCCGTCGATACCGCCGCGGTGACCGCGCCCTGACAGGCTGCCACCCACGCGTTGGCGATCCCGTACTCGTAGTCGAATATCCGCCAGCTCGGATGTCGTTGGCGCTCAAGTTCACTGGCCGCGGCGATTGCTTCGTCGCAGGCTCCGCGCATCGCCAAAGCCGTCGTCCAGGGGAGTTGATAGCGGTATCCCCATCCGTTGGTCTCGCCGTCCGAAAACGCTTCGACGATCGGCATCAGCAGTGCGCACGCGTCGTCCATCCGTCCGTCGGCCAGCGCCGCGCGGCCGGCAATGGCGCCGGCCCGCAGGCGGGCCGGACCGGGCATGTCGCTGGCTTGCAACAGAGTTCGTGTGGCGGCATCGCATGCTTCGCGGATTCGGCCCGCCAGCACGAGTGCGCCGACCCGGGCATCAACGACTGCGAACCGGGTGTACGCGTGCTCGATCCCCCTCTCCATCAAGCCATCTGCGGTGTCGGCGGCCGCCATCGCGTCGTCGGTGTGGCCCGCGTCGCCGGCGGCCATTGTGATCGCCCAGCCCGCACTGGGCGCCGCAATTCCGGGCAAGCACTCGAAGTCCATCCCCGCGGCTATCTTCTGTGCCGCTTCAGGTTTCGCCATCACCGCCCAGAAGATGATGAGCAGCGTGTCGATCCAACCTCTGGCGTCCGGTGTTGTCATGGCCCGAGCGCAAGCGGCGTCGATGAGCTGCTTCGCGCCGTCAGGGTCGCGGAGCGTCCACAACTTGATCATCGCCCACACGTACGTAAGTCTCGCGTGATCGACGTCGGTCAGACCGGCCGTCGGTGTCGCGGCGATGACAGCTTCCGCTTCGGGTCCACGGCTCATCCACGACAGGAGATTGCCCCGAACGAAGTACGCCTCGGCGGCTGCTCCGGCCCGAATCGCAGCCTCGCTCAACCGATCAGCGAGGGCCAGATCGGCCAGCCACATGGCTCCGATGGCAGCAGCTGCCAGCAGCTGTGGATCGGGCTCGAGGTCGGAGTCGATGCTCAATGTGGCGCGCCGGACCAGGATTCGGATGTCGTCTTGTGGACCGGTGGCGGCGAGTTCGGCTGCGACAATACCCCGCAGCCGACGAAGGCGGGTCTGCGCGGCGCGGGCGCGACGCACCTCTCCGTAGAGCGGATGGGCCAGTCGGACGTCGTTCGACTTCAGCGTGATCAGGCCGCGCACCTCGGCTTCTTCTATTCCTGCCGGTTCGGCGATCCGGCGCAGTGCGGCCAGGTCGAGCGGCTCGCCGACAGCCAAGAGGTCCACGACCTCGCCGGCGGCAGGCGGAAGGCCGCGCATCCGGGACTCGATCAACTCCACCAGGCTCGATGGGATGGCGATGTCGCCCGTCCACGTCCACATGCCGCGGCATCGGGCCAGGCGCCCGTCTGCCACCTCCTGGTCGACGATGTTGCGCAGATAGAGGGCATTGCCACGAGTGAGCGCCCACAACCGCTGCGCGGTGTCGGAGGCCACCGGCCCGTTCAGCGTCGCAGCGAGCAGCGTCGAGATCTCCTCGCGGGACAATGGCTGTAGGTCGAGGCGCCCGAGTTCGCCACTCGAACGCACATCCTCGAGTCCGGGCGGCATCGGCTCACCGTCGCGAATCGTCAAGATGATTTTCGCGGCACGTCGCTGGATGATCTGGTGCAGGACGAACACCGACAGATCGTCGAGTAGGTGTGCGTCGTCGACACCCAGGACGACGTCCGAGCCTTCCGGCGTCGTCGTCAAAGAGTCGATCACGCCACGAACCAATTGGAGCGAATCCGCGGCCGACGGCGCCCATGACGCAAAAGCGCCCAATGGAAGTGCGCGTGCCGACGCGCTGCCGACCGCCCATCGAGTTCGGGTCTGGGTTGACGCCATGGCGTGTAACGCATCTCGGGCCACACGGCTCTTTCCGACGCCCGCTGCGCCACACAACACGATTCCCGCCAGTGTCGGGTCCGACATGGCGTCGGCGATGGTCTGCAGTTCCTCGTCTCGGCCGGTCAGCGGCCATGTCAACCGCATTGGAACAGGGTAGTTGGCGGCCCGCTTTGTGGACAGGCCGAACTACGCAGGTAGGGGTCCGCCACGCGGGGTCCCATTCGAGTACCCGTCTACTCGCTCCCAGAAGTCGCCGTCACCGCACTCTGAATCCAGAGCGGCACCCTTTCCGCAGACCCGACTGAAAGGCGACGACCATGAGCCACACACTGCATCTCAGCTGGCCCCACGCCCTGGCAGTTCACGCACCTTCCGCGCCCCGCTGGCTCACCGATGCGGAGCACGTCATCGGTGATGCGATGCATCGGTTGGCCGACGAGCACCCCATTTACGACACTCATGTGGAGTACATCGAGGACGCGCTGATGGCGCGTGAAATGTACCGACTTTGAACGGCTTCGGGCTATCCGGCGAAGTGTCCGGCGACCGGCGGCAGATCCTTGAGCGTGAGGATGCCCGGCGCGGCAGCCACCACTGCGGGCACCGCGTTGGTGACGGGCAGCGCGGTGTAGATCATGCCGAGGCCGTTGAGGCTCACCTCGCTCCAGTCTTTCGACGGCAGGCAGTACACGACGGTGCGCATGTTGGGTACGCCGAACACCTGGATGACGTGACCGTGTGCCACCGGCTTCGGCGGCGTGACGTGTTCGCCCATGATCCAGTTGAAGCCGACGCTGACGACGTTCTTGTCGCCGACCCAGCCGCGGTGGTAGCCGTAGACGCTGGCGACGGTGCCTTTCGGGATCTGCATGAACCCCAGGTCAGAGTCCTCGGTCGCCGGCGTGAAGGTGACGTCGAAGGTGATCTTGTCCAGCTTGGCGCCGATGGCGTCGGCCATCATCGCGGCTGACTCGGCGAACACCTCGCTCTCCAGGCGCACGCTCTCGGCCAGGCCCGGCGTCTCCGGGTCTTTCCCGAAGCCCATCGCGGCCATGGTGCCGGCTGATTCGTAGACGCCGCAGTCGACCGACTCGGTGATGCGGATTTCGTCGACGCTCTCGCACGCGCTGGACAGCACCATGCCCATCATGTTGGTCAGACCAGGGTGCGCGCCGCTGCCGAAGATCGTGGAATTGCCTGCCTCGCAGGCCTTCTGGATGCGTGCGAGGTCCTCCGGGCTCTGCTTGCCGCCGGTGATCCAGGCCGCGGTCGAACACACGTTGATGCCTGATTCCAGCAGCCGGACCAGCTCGTCGACGCTCGGCCAGATCGGGTTGTAGCAGCAGGCATCGGGCTTGAGAGCCACCAACTCTTCGATGTCGTTGGTGGCCTTGATTCCGGTGGGTTCGGGCCAGCCGGCCAGCTCGGCGGCGTCCACCCCGACCTTCTCGGCGCCGTACGCGTAGACGCCGACCAGTTCCATGTCGTCACGGGCGATGATGGCGTGCAGGGATCGCTTGCCGATGTTGCCGGTGGTCCACTGGATGACGCGGAGCGGGCGGTCGGTGGTCATGGAGGCCTCCTCGTTGGGGCTGTGCTTTCGCTAGACACTATGCCGCAAGTGTCTACCTGGCTTCGAGGGTGCCGATGGTCGGACGATTCATCCACAGAACGCGATTGATCCACAGGCGGCGGGTTCGACCGCTCTTTGCGGCGTTTCCGGTCGGTGCCGCCACCTAACGTCGCGGGCATGGTCACTCAGACACCGGTCGATCGGGCGCAGCGGCGGTTGGCAGCGCAGCCCGGAGACGCAACAGACGGGGACGACGAACGCGATCCGAACGACGACACCTCGCTGTCACGGTGGTTGCCCGACGCGATGCCCGGCAGTCCGGGTTGGCTGGCATCGGTACGGGCCGATCCGGGACGAACGGGGGTCATCGCGCTCGCCGTCGTCGGCCTGGTCGCGGTCGTGGTGACCGTGATCGCTGTACTCGGCGACGACAAGCCGCCGGTAACCGCGGCGAAACTGCCTCCCGTGCAGATGGTTTCATCCTCCGCACCTGGAGCGCCCGCGCCGCCTGCCAAGGCCGAGGAGGTTGTGGTGAGCGTGGCAGGCCTGGTCCACAAACCGGGGCTGGTGACACTTCCTGCCGGTGCCCGCATCGCCGACGCCGTCACCGCAGCGGGGGGAGCGCTGGCCGGCGCTGACATCGTCGGCCTGAACATGGCCCGCAAGGTGGCCGACGGCGAGCAGATTCTGGTCGGCATCACCGCACCGCTGGGTGCGCCCGCGGTGATGCGCAGTTCGGCCGGTGCGACGTCCGGGCCGCCGGAGAAGGGGCCGCCCGGCGACGGAAAAGGTGCTGGAGCACAGGGGCCCGTTGATCTGAACACCGCGACGGAGGAGCAACTCGACGGCCTGCCCGGCATCGGACCGGTGATGGCGAAAGCGATCGTGGCGTGGCGGGCGGCCAACGGCCGGTTCGCGAGCGTCGACCAGTTGGGCGAGGTCGACGGCATCGGGCCGAGCCGGCTGGAGAAACTGCGTGCCCTGGTCAAGGTGTGACGGGCAGTCCCGCGCCGGACGTCCCCGGCATCGACTTGCGGCTGGTACCGGCCGCCGTGACGTGCTGGACGGTGACGGCGGTCGGCGTGTGGTGGGGGCCGTGGGCAGCGCTGACGGCGGTGGTGATCGCGGTGGCGGGCACCGTGGGAGTCGGGTTGTGGATGGGCTCGGTGCGTTGGCCCGCAGTGCTCGCCGTGGCGACGGTGGGCGCGGCATTCGCGATCGTCGCGGCGGTGCGTGTGCATGCGGTCGATACGCATCCGCTGGCGTCACGCTTCGGTACGACGGCGGCGGTGACGGTCACACCCACCGAGTCGCCCAGGACGATCCAAGGCGGCAGGCTGATGTTCACGGCGTCGCTGCAGAGGCTAGCGGATACCGAATCATCCGGGAGGGTCATGGTTTTCGCGCCGGCCGTCGGATACGCAGAGGTCGGCGTGGGCCGCCCGATGGCGTTCCGTGCCCGGGTCACCCGGCCGAAGCGGCGCGATCTGTCGGTGGCCGTCCTGGCCGCCGTGGGCACACCCCGGTTCGGAACCGCCTCGACCGGGCAGCGCGCGGCCGCACACGTGCGGGCTGAATTCGGCGAGGCCGCTCGACTGGTGTTGCCGCCCGACCAGGCGGCGATGCTCCCGGGCCTGGTGCTGGGCGATGTGTCGGCGGTCGAGTCGGATACGACGGCCGCGTTCCGCCGGGCGGGGTTGACGCATCTGACGGCGGTGTCGGGCGCGAACGTGACCATCGTGTGCGGCGCGGTGCTGCTCAGCGCGGCGGTGGTGGGGCCGCGGATCGCCGTGGCGCTGGCGGCGGTGACGCTGTTCGTGTTCGTCGTCATCGTGCAGCCCTCGCCGAGTGTATTACGCGCCGCGGCAATGGGTTCGGTGATGTTGCTGGGCATGCTGGTGCATCGGCGTCGACAGGCCATCCCCGCGTTGGCGGCGAGCGTACTGGTGCTCATGGTGATCTCCCCGGCGCTCGCGGTCGACGCCGGCTTCGCGCTGTCAGTGGTGGCGACGGCAGGGCTCGTGGTGATCGCGCCAGGGTGGTCGCGCCGACTGGTGAACCGCGGCTGGCCGAAGTTGATCGCTGACGCCGTGTGTGTGGCCGGTGCCGCGCAACTCGTGACGGCGCCGTTGGTGGCGGCGATCTCGGGTAGCCTGAGTCTGGTCGCGGTCGCGGCCAATCTCCTTGTCGCTCCGGTAATTCCGCCTATCACGATCCTCGGCACCGCGGCGGCCGCAGTGGCGTGGTGCTGGCCCGCGGCGGCGCAACTGCTCATCCGGTTCACCGGACCCGAACTGTGGTGGCTGTTGCACGTCGCACGGTGGAGTGCCGCGGTTCCCGGTGCGGCGGTGCACGTCCCGTCGGGCTGGGGCGGCGCGTTGCTGCTCGGCGGGGCGACGGTTGCAGGGGCGCTGCTGCTGGCCGTGTGGCGCCGACGACGAGGAAATGCGATCCGGCCATGAACTCCCGCGCCGCGTAGCAGAATTATTGACGTGAATGACGAACCTGCCGGGTCCGCAGCGGCGGTGGCGGCGCTCGAAGCGGCCGGCGTCCGGACCCTGATCGGCACCGTGGTCAACGCGGCGGGACTGACCCAGGTCAAAGTGGTATCGCTCGATCGGGTGGCGGTGTTCGCCGACCACGGGCTGGGTACCAGCCCGACGTGGCATGTCTTCGCCATCGACCAGACCGGCATCGTGGTGAGCGATGAGATCGGTGTGGTCGGGGACCGGCGGGTGCGCGCCGACCTGGCGGGTGTGGCCCTACTCGGTGATGGGGTCGCCTGGGCGCCGTGTTCGTTCTTCACTCAGGACGGCAAGCCGGACCCGTACTGCGGTCGCGCTGTGCTGCAACGGGTTACGCGGCGATTGGCCGCGGCCGGGCTGACGGCCACCGTCGGGCACGAGGTCGAGTTCGTGCTCGTCGGCCCCGATGGCGCGCGGCTGCCGTCCGATCTGTGGGCGCAGTATGGCCTGGCCGGCGTGCTGGAATTCGAGGGTTTCGTCCGGGACGTGATGGAGGCGGCCGCAGCGGCAGGGGTGTCCATCGAACAGTTCCATCCCGAGTACGGGGCCAACCAATTCGAATTCTCGCTGACACCCCGTGATCCGGTCACCGCTGCGGACCAGCTGGTGCTCGCGCGCATCATCATCAGCCGCGTCGCCCGCCGCCAGGGGCTGCGAGTCAGCCTGTCTCCGGTGCCCTTCGCAGGGAGCGTGGGTTCTGGCGCGCATCAACACTTTTCACTGAGTCACCACGGGGTGCCGGTGTTCTCCGGTGGCTCAGGGGAGCACGGTATGACCAATACCGGTGAGTCGGCTGTCGCGGGGCTGCTGGCCGGCCTACCTGGCGCGCAAGGCGTGTTGTGCGGCTCGATCGTGTCCGGGCTGCGCATCCAGCCGGGAAGTTGGTCCGGCGCCAACGTCTGCTGGGGCACCGAGAACCGGGAGGCGGCGGTCCGCTTCGTCAGCGCTGAATCAGGTAATCCATACGGCGCCAACGTCGAGGTCAAGATCGTCGACCCGTCGGCCAATCCGTACCTGGCCTCGGCGACCATCCTCGGCCTGGCGCTCGACGGCATCACTCGCGAGCTGCCGCTGCCGCCCGAAGTCACCGTCGACCCAGGGTCCCTGACGCTCGCCCAACGCGAGCACGCCGGCGTGGTGACGCTGCCGGCGGAGCAGACCGAGGTGCTCGATGCGCTGCGCCACAGCGACGTGGTCCGCGACATCCTCGGGGACGCGCCGGTCGAGGCCGTCCTGGGTGTGCGCGGCTACGAACAACAGAACTACGGCGGCCTTTCCGACACCGAACTGGCGGAGAAGTTCCGGCTGGCTTGGAGTGTGTGAGTGCGTGCTAGGGCGTGTCTGCCCGCCATGAAACGATCAACGGGTGAGTGGATCGAGCGAGGCGTTGCATCTGGTGCTGGGCGACGAGGAACTGCTGGTCGAGCGTGCTGTGGCCGACGTGTTGCGGAACGCGCGCAAGCTGGCCGGCAACGACAACGTCCCCGTCGACCGGCTCCGGGCCGGTGACGTGTCCACCAGCGAGCTCGCCGAACTGCTGAGTCCGTCGTTGTTCGCCGAGGAACGCGTGGTGGTCCTGGAGTCTGCCGCCGAAGCCGGCAAGGACGCCGTTGCCCTCATCGCCGATGCGGCGGCCGACCTGCCGGGCGGCACCATGCTCGTCGTCGTGCACTCCGGTGGCGGCCGGGCCAAGGCCCTCGCTGATCAGCTGAAAAAGCTTGGCGCCGAGGTGCATCCGTGCGCGAAGATCACCAAGGCCGCCGAGCGCGCCGACTTCGTCCGCAAGGAATTCCGGTCGCTGAAGGTGAAGGTCGGCGACGACGCCGTCAACGCCGTTCTTGATTCCGTCGGCTCGGATATCCGGGAACTGGCGGCGGCGTGCTCGCAGCTGGTGGCCGACACGGGCGGTCAGATCGATGCGGCGGCGGTGCGGCGCTACCACTCCGGCAAGGCCGAGGTGAACGGCTTCGACATCGCCGACAAGGCCGTCTCGGGTGACGTCAGCGGCGTCGCCGAAGCGCTGCGCTGGGCGATGGCCGGCGGCGTGCCGCACGTGGTGCTGGCCGATGCGCTGGCCGAGGCCGTGCACTCCATCGCGCGGGTCGGTGGTCAGTCCGGCGACCCGTACCGGTTGGCGGGGGAGTTGGGGATGCCGCCGTGGCGCGTCCAGAAGGCGCAGAAGCAGGCCCGGCGCTGGACCCGGGACACCGTCGCCGAGGCGCTGCGGGTGGTCGCGGCACTGAACGCTGACGTCAAGGGTGCCGCGGCCAACGCCGACTATGCCCTCGAATCGGCGGTCCGTCGCGTCGCGGAGCTGGCCGACAACTGACGCGCACAGGGCCGCGCACACAACAAAACCGCGGCCCGATCAACGGGCCGCGGTTTCGCGAAAACTACAGGCTCAGATCAGAGCTTGTTGAACGCCAGGGTCAGCGCCGACTTCTTGTTGGCGGCCTGGTTCTTGTGGATGACACCCTTGGTGGCGGCCTTGTCCAGCTTGCGGTTGGTGGCGACGAGCAGCTCGCCGGCCTTTTCCTTCTCGCCCGCCTCGACGGCCTCACGGAACCCGCGGATGGCCGTACGCAGCGCCGACTTCACCGACTGGTTGCGCAGACGTGCACGCTCGTTGGTGCGGATGCGCTTTTCCTGCGACTTGATGTTGGCCACGCGTGTCGTTCCTTCTAAATCTCAATTTGGGCATGCTCTGAGGCGAGCGTGCTCGGTCTTAAGTCTGTGCTCTTCGCCCGTCAACGGGCAGCGACTGTTCAGGTTACCAGCGTCCATGCGAAATCCCCAAAGCGCGGCATACGCGCACTGGCCGGCAACAACCCCGAGCATATCGGTGAATGCCAACTTGCCCTGCCGAAACAGCCAGGTTGATGCAGCATGTCTGGCATGAGCCCACGGACATCGCACAGTGGTCCCGCGCGGACGCGGCCCACCTCCCCAGGGAATCGCTACGACGGTGTTTTCAACGGCTACGACGACGTCGACAGTTATGCCGCCGCGTACGACGAGATGTTCGACGCCCAGGGCGCCGTACGCGGTCTCTACAAGGGCGTCTTCGCCGAGTTGGCGCCGTCGGACACGTCCGAGCTGGCGGCCCGGTCCGAAGCGCTCGGCCGGGCGTTCACGGACCAGGGCATCACGTTCTCGCTGTCCGGCCAGGAACGGCCGTTTCCGCTGGATTTGGTGCCCCGGGTCATCTCGGCCACCGAGTGGTCGAAGCTGGAAAAGGGCATCAAGCAGCGGGTCAAGGCGCTCGAGATGTACCTCGACGATGTCTACGGCGATCAGGAGATCCTGCGCGACGGAGTCATCCCGCGCCGGCTGGTGACCTCGTGCGAGCACTTCCACCGCGAGGCCGCTGGCATCGTCCCGCCCAACGGCGTCCGCATCCACGTGGCGGGCATCGACCTGATCCGCGACGACAAGGGCGACTTCCGGGTGCTCGAGGACAACCTGCGCTCGCCGTCCGGGGTGTCCTACGTCATGGAGAACCGGCGCACCATGGCCCGCGTCTTCCCCAACCTCTTCGCGACGCACCGGGTCCGGGCGGTCGGTGACTACTCGTCGCACCTGCTGCGGGCGCTGCGCAACGCCGCGGCATCGAACGAAGCGGACCCGACCGTGGTGGTCCTCACCCCGGGCGTCTACAACTCGGCCTACTTCGAGCACTCCCTGCTGGCCCGGCAGATGGGCGTCGAGCTGGTCGAAGGCCGCGATCTGTTCTGTCGCGACAACGTCGTCTACATGCGGACCACCGAGGGCGAGCGCCAGGTGGATGTCATCTACCGCCGGATCGACGACATGTTCCTCGACCCCATGCAGTTCCGGCCCGACACCGTGCTCGGCGTCGCCGGCCTGCTCAACGCGGCCCGCGCGGGCAACGTCGTCATCTCCAGCGCCGTGGGCAACGGTGTCGGCGACGACAAGCTCGTCTACACGTACGTGCCGACCATCATCGAGTACTACCTGGGCGAGAAGCCCCTGCTGGCGAACGTCGACACCTACCGCTGTTGGCTCGAGGACGAATGCGAGGAAGTGCTCGACCGCATTCGCGAGCTGGTGATCAAGCCCGTCGAGGGCTCGGGCGGCTACGGCATCGTCTTCGGACCGGATGCCTCCGAGAAGGAGATCGCCGCGATCTCGAAGAAGGTCCGCGCCGACCCGCGCGGGTGGATCGCCCAGCCCGTCGTGCAGCTGTCGACGGTGCCGACGCGCATCGGCGACAAACTGGCACCCCGGCACGTCGATCTGCGGCCGTTCGCGGTCAACGACGGTGACGACGTCTGGGTGCTGCCCGGCGGCCTGACCCGCGTCGCCCTGCCCGAGGGCTCGCTGGTCGTGAACTCCAGCCAAGGTGGCGGCTCGAAGGACACCTGGGTGCTGGCGTCGCGGGCATCGACCGCCACCCACGAGCTCGGCGCCGCCGAAGTCGTCCGCTCCCTGCCGTCCGCCGGGCAGGCCGCCGACGAGGGACCCCCACAGCAGGCCGTCCAGACTGCCCATCAACAGCAGCAGCAACAGCAACAGGCGGTGATGTACTGATGTTGGCGCGCAACGCGGAATCGCTGTACTGGATCGGCCGCTACGTCGAGCGGGCCGACGACACCGCCCGCATCCTGGACGTCACCGTGCACCAGCTGTTGGAGGACTCGAGCGTCGACCCCGACCTGGCGTCGCGAACCTTGTTGCGGGTCCTCGGGATCGAGCCGCCGGCGGCACCGCTGGACATGTGGTCGCTGACCGACCTCGTCGCGTTCGGCCGCGGTGACGCGCAGAACTCGATCGTCGAATCGATCTCGGCGGCCCGTGAAAACGCCCGCGGCGCACGCGAAGTCACGTCCACCGAGATGTGGGAGTGCCTCAACACCACCTACAACGCCCTCGCCGAGCGGGAGCGGGCCGCCAGAAGGCTTGGGCCGCACGAGTTCCTGAGCTTCGTGGAAGGCCGCGCGGCGATGTTCGCGGGCCTGGCCGACTCGACGCTGTCGCGCGACGACGGCTACCGCTTCATGATGCTGGGCCGGGCGATCGAGCGTGTCGACATGACCGTGCGCCTGCTGCTGGCCCGCGTCGGTGACAGTGCGTCGTCGCCGGCGTGGGTGACGGTGTTGCGCTCCGCCGGTGCCCACGACACCTACCTGCGGACCTACCGCGGCGTGCTCGATGCCGGCCGGGTCGTCGAATTCATGTTGCTGGACAGGCTGTTTCCGCGGTCGGTGTTCTATTCGCTGCGGCTGGCCGAGCGGCATCTGGACGAGCTGCACAACCGGCCGCATGACCGCATCGGTGCCACCGGTGAGGCGCAGCGCCTGCTCGGCCGGGCGCGCAGCGAATTGGAGTTCCTACAGCCGGGCCTGCTGCTGGACTCCCTGGAGGATCGCCTGGCGGGTCTGCAACGCAGCTGCCGGGAAATCGGAGAAGCATTGGCGCTGGAGTACTTTCACGCGGCGCCGTGGGTCGCATGGACGGACGCGGGCCACCCGGTATCGGTTATCGAAGAAGGTGAAATCTGATATGTGGCGGCTCAGAGTTGTCCATGCCACCGGGTATGCCTACAAGTCGGCGGTGACGGCGTCGTTCAACGAGGCCCGTCTGACGCCGCGCTCGGACTCGCGGCAGAACGTCGTCCTCAATCGCGTCGAGACCACGCCGGCCACCCGCTCGTACCGGTACATCGACTACTGGGGCACCGCGGTGACGGCCTTCGATCTGCACGCACCGCACACCGAGTTGGAGGTGACGTCGTCCTCGGTCGTCGAGACCGACAAGGGCGAAATGCCCGCGGAACTCGTCACGTGGGACGACCTGGCAGGCGCCGGCGTGCGCGACCGGTTCGACGAGCTGCTCGTCCCGACCCGGTACACGCCGGTCAGCAAGCGGCTGCAGCGCGTCGGCCAGCGGATCATGAAGTACTACGACCCGCAGGAGGCCGTGATCGCCGCGGCGAACTGGGTCAACACCGAGCTGGACTACGTCCCGGGCACGACGGGTGTGCACTCGTCCGGACTGGACGCGTTGCGTGAGGGCAAGGGCGTCTGTCAGGACTTCGCGCACCTGACGTTGATCCTGCTGCGCGGCATGGGGATTCCGGCCCGGTATGTGTCCGGTTATCTGCATCCGCAGCGCCGGGCAGAGGTCGGCGATACCATCGAAGGCCAGAGCCACGCCTGGGTGCAGGCCTGGACCGGCGGCTGGTGGGACTACGACCCGACCAACGACGTCGAGATCAACGAGCAGTACGTGACCGTCGCGGTGGGGCGGGACTATGCGGACGTCACCCCGCTGAAGGGCATCTACTCGGGCGAGGGTTCCACCGACCTGGACGTCGTCGTGGAAATCACCCGGCTCGCTTGACTTTCGCCGCGCACTCTCCGTCGCCGACTACCATGGATGTGAGGTGGATCACGATCGGAGGCGGGCGATGCGGATCGCGGACGTACTGAGCAACAAGGGTGCCGCGGTAGCGACCATCGCCCCGGAGACCACGGTGTCGCAACTTCTGGCCAGCCTGGCGGCGTTGAACATCGGTGCCATGGTGGTGGTCGGAGACGACGGATTGGCCGGCATCGTGTCCGAGCGCGACGTCGTGCGCGAGCTGCACAAGCGCGGCGGCGGCCTACTGGGCCAGCCGGTTTCGGAGATCATGACGACCGTCCTGGCGACGTGCACGCCGCGCGACACCGTCGACCACCTCGTGGTGCTGATGACGCAGAACCGGGTGCGGCACGTGCCCGTCCTCGACGACGGCCGGCTGGCCGGCATCGTCAGCATCGGCGACGTCGTCAAGACGCGGATGGAAGAGCTCGAGACCGAGCAGCAGCACCTGCAGGACTACATCACCCAGGGCGGTTGACTTTCCCGTCACCACTTCCCGCGAGCGGCCGTGTCTGCACGGCGACACGCCGAGTTCGCGGGGCAATTCGGGGGCGCTCATCGGCGGCGAGCGGGCGCGAATTGTCGGCGGCGCCTGCACCGGCGGGCCGATTCACGGCAAGCTGGCGGCATGCGTGAAATTCAGACCCGGGCGGCCACCCGTTCCGACATCGGCGGCTTGTCGCACACCCTTGCCCGCGCATTCGCCGACGACCCGGTGATGACGTGGATGCTGCCCGACGATGGGCTGCGCCGGCGCCGGCTGCCGCGCCTGTTCACGGCGCTCACCAAGTACCAGCACTTGGGCCACGGCGGCGTCGAGGTGGCCTTGTCGGCGGACGGTATCGGCGCGGCGGCGTTGTGGGATCCCCCGGGCAAGTGGCAGCAGACGCGCGGCGCCGAGCTGCGGGCCGTGCCCATGATGCTGCTGACGTTCGGCACCGCGGTGCTGCGCGGCCAGGCGGCCGCGGAGCTGATGAAGAAGCACCACCCGGAGGAGCCGCATTGGTACCTCGCGGTGATCGGCAGCGACCCGACGGTGCGCGGCGGCGGGTACGGGCAGGCCCTCATGCGGTCCCGGCTGGACCGCGTCGACGCCGAACATGCCCCGGCCTATCTGGAATCGAGCAACCCGGTGAACGTGCCGTACTACGAGCGCTTCGGGTTCGAGGTCACGGGCGAGATGACGCTGCCGAACGGCGGGCCGAGCCTGATTCCGATGTGGCGTCCGGCGCGCTGAGCACTCTCAACGCGCGGTCAACGCACGCTCGACGGGCGCGAGCGGCCCCAAAATGCACGCCAAGAACGGCGTGTCGCCGTACAAACACTCAGTGTCATTCTCGAGTTGCCGCTGTTGCGGTGGTTGGGTTACTTCTCACCTGGTATTTGGCTCTTGCA